>NZ_JADEXU010000267.1 GCF_015206895.1 Nostoc sp. LEGE 12450
TTCCTACTGTAATTAGTAACGGCTACATTTTTAGAATATGCAAACTCCATCTGTGCGTGAGCAAAATACAACGAATCCTTTTTCAACCCTGATTCAATTTTGGCAAGATGTGAAAGTAGTTGCCGGGCCTTATTGGTATCCAACAAAAGCAGAAGGAAGAGCGTTTTCAGATGTGATTCGCTCATGGGGAATGCTAATTTTCTTGGTATTATTAATAGTCGTAATTGTCGGTGCAAATGCTGCAAATAGTTACTGGAATCGCTATGTAATTGATATTGTTATTGAACAGAGAGACCTTGATAAATATAATGGTACTTTATGGTTTTCCAGCCTCATTATTGTTGGCATGGTCTTGTTAGTAACTCTTTTGAGATATGTCAGAAAAAAAGTAATTCTTGCCTGGTATAAATGGCTAAATTTTCATGTTTTAGAAAAATATTTAAGCAATCAAGCTTATTATAAAATCAATTTTAAATCTGAGATAGATAATCCAGATCAACGCTTATCCCAAGAGATAGAACCCATTACTAGTATTGGCTTGAGATTCTCATCTTCTTTACTAGAAAAATCTTTAGAAATGGTCAGTGCTTTGATAATTCTCTGGACAGTTTCTTCACAAATTGCAATTTATTTAGTTATTTATACAATTGTAGGTAATTTAATAGCTGTTTACTTAAATAAAGGAATAAATAAAGTTAACCAAGAAGAACTTGCATTCAAAGCAGATTTTGCTTATTGCTTGACTCATGTTCGTAATCACGCTGAATCAATCGCTTTTTTTCAGGGGGAAGATGAAGAATTAAATATAATTCAGCGCCGATTTAATAATGTTTTAAAAACTGCTGAACGCAGGCTGAATTTAGAGAGAGGACAAGACGCTTTTGGTAGAGCATATCAGTCTGCTATTAGCGTATTCTCGATGTTTATTCTTACACCTCTGTTTCTTCAGGATCAAATTGATTATGGACAAATTAACCAAGCTAGTTTTGCTTGCTTTATGTTTTCTAATGCTCTTGGAGAACTAATATCTGAGTTTGGGATTTCGGGGCGGTTTTCTGGTTATGTAAAGCGTTTAGCAGAGTTCTCAGATGCGCTACAGGCTGCTAGTAAACAACCAGAAAACGTCAGCACTATTAAAATTATAGAAGATGAACGTTTAGCTTTTGAGAATGTCACTTTACAAACACCAAATTATGAACAGGTGATCGTTGAAGATTTATCGTTGTCTGTTCAACCGGGAGAAGGTTTATTGATTGTCGGTCCCAGTGGTCGAGGTAAAAGTTCTCTGTTGCGAGCGATCGCTGGTTTGTGGAATGCGGGAACTGGCCGTCTAGTACGTCCTCCCTTAAAAGAAGTATTATTCTTACCCCAACGCCCTTATATCATTTTAGGGTCTTTGCGCGAACAGTTGCTCTATCCTCATACAGATAGGAAAATGAGCGACAAAGAACTTGAACAGATTTTGCAACAAGTTAACCTGCAACATTTACTTACCCGCGTAGATGGCTTTGATACAGAAGTTCCTTGGGAAAATATATTATCGTTAGGAGAACAACAACGCCTCGCTTTTGCACGGCTATTAATTACACATCCTAGTTTCACTATTTTAGATGAAGCAACGAGTGCTTTAGATTTAAATAACGAAGGTAATCTATATCAACAGTTACAATCAACGAAAACAACTTTTATCAGCGTTGGTCATAGAGAAAGCTTATTTAATTATCATCAATGGGTGTTAGAGCTTTCACAAGGATCTAATTGGCAACTTGTTTCTATGCTAGATTATCAATTGCAAAAAGGGATTGTTGTTAAATCAGTTGAAAATGAGCAGATCACAATAGATATTTACCCTAAGAATGAACTCAAAATGAAACCAGAATCAGCAGCGAGCGCTACAATCATAGGACTTTCTCATAAAGAGCTTCAGACATTAACAGACTATTCTATTACTACAATCAGAAGCAAAGCTAGTCAAGAAAAGTCTGTGACTACTAAGGATGGTGTAACCTACCGATATAATAAAAACCCGGAGGTATTGAAATGGGTAAGAGCTTAGTAACTATTTGTATATTTCAAAATAAGTGATGCTAACTAGAAAGCAAAAACAATTAGTTACTTATAAATCTATTACGATTTATGAAAAACCTTATAAATTTCCTACTTTAAAAAGTCCCAAACTGAAAAAAGTTCAAAGAAAAATTAGAAAATGCCAAAGTTTAATTAAAGAAGGTACTAAATATCATTCTTATTTTTGGGGAATTATTAAATGGAAAAAAGAATTTAGTCAAGGAGAAACTTTAGCAGAGGTTAAATCATTAATCTCAGATTATACTCAACTTCTAGATTTTTTAGAAAATTATAAAAATAGTTATCAAAATTTTTTATTAAAATTTATAGATGATTGGAAAAATCTATTTGATAAAAAATATTATGAAATTAGAAAAGTCAATGAAGAAAGAAGTAAGCTAGAGATAAAGAATAATAAAGATTCTCAAATCATTGACAAGTTAAAATGGGAAGAAGAAGAAAATTTAAAATCTATTTTGCTGTTAAGTAATACTAACTTTTTAATTTTGGAAAAAGTAAAGTTATTCAGCGAAGGAATTAAAAATTTAGCGGAAGATACTAAAAATCAAAAGCAAGCTATTCAAAAAATACTTAAAGATATAGAGATGTATCAAGAAATTTATGAATACCAAGTCAGAGCTACAAAAATTCGTCAAGAAATTGCAAAAATAGCTGAAACAGCAATTAATCTAGAAAAATCTCTACAAGATTACTTTAGTCCGTTTCAATCTTTAATAGATGATGTAGTAAAAATAGATGCAGGTTTTTACGCAATTGTAGGAGAAATTCAAAATTTAGCAAGTAGTAACATAAATTCTCAAGTTAATTTATTAACAATACAGGATACTAGTAGGGTATCTCATAACATCCTCAATTTATTAGTAGCAAGTTATGATAAAAAAGATAGACTCCCAGATGCTTTTTACCAGTCAGAATTATTAGATATACAGGCTCATAACTTTGATTTTAGTAAAGATGAAATAACTTTAAATCAAACGATTTACTTAATATCTAATTATATGTCTACTCAACTGGTTGCTCAAAAGAAAGTTCTAGGGATAGAAGAAGCAGATATTGTTTCTTCTTATCCTCAACTTTCTATCGAGAAAACAGAATTAGCGGAACAACCAAATAATGATATTGAGCTGACCACAGAATTTAAAAATAATTGTCATATTGATTACAGTAAATTGCAAAACCTTCTTACGCAGTACAGGTGGCAAGAAGCTGATATTGAAACAGCTAAATTAATGCTACAAGTCATGGGTAAGAATGATTGGAATGAAGTTTATAAACAAGATATTCTTAACTTTTCATGCCAAGCTTTTCATAAAATTGATCGACTTTGGCAACAATACAGTCATGGTTACTTTGGTTTTAGTGTTCAGCAAATTATTTGGAATGAAATAGGCGGTCAAATAGATTATGAAACAGAAAAAAGACTTGGTGATCGCTTGGGTTGGCGAAAAGAGGGAAACTGGTTAAATTACGACCAACTAACTTTTAAATTATCCCCAACGACACCGATGGGACATCTACCAGTTAAATGGTTACATTATGACCAAAATGTATTAAACATACCTTCACATTCATCTACAACTCCCCTGTCAATGGCAGCTTGGCGAGTTGGATCTTGGCTAGTATGGCAGATGCATTTATTTTTTACTCGTGCCAAAACTTGTCATGAAAATTTACCATGAGTGAATCATACATTATTTAATAATCGGTGAGAAAACCAATGAATAATATGAGCCTGTCTGATACAGAAATAGAAATTTTACTTTCTGGAAAATGGCGTTTTAATACAGACTGGGAAAAAAATTCTATTAAATTTAAAGATGATATGACTTATGAGCAAACTAGAATTCAAACGTTTCTTTTATCTAAATTTATTGTGCTAATCTAGTTTAATGCCACTAAGACTAACTATAACTTAAACTTAACTCGTTTTTACCTTACTTATGTATTCATTTTGAATGGTTTGGCTTTCTGATAATGTGCATACCTAAAATTTTTAAAGTATTATTGTTATGGCGGATAGTGAGTGATGTTAACTCTTGACCCAACACATAAAAGCTACCTATAATACTAACCCAATTGTCCAGTCCTTTTTTTGCTCTGTTAAGCATTATTGTCGCATTCCTTCCATTATTTACTCCTTTAAGTATTAAAATACCACCAAAATTAAAACTACCCGATGCAATTAATTTGCTGCTATTAACACTAGCCGTGATATTAGCAAAGGTGTAGCCTAAAAACTTGAGATTTCCTGCAATACTGGCAGAATTGTTGATATTACCATTAGTTCCTTTGCTGAGAGTGACTGTAGCGCCGTTGAAAGCTAAAATGCCAAAATTGAAATTACTTGTAGCTTGAAATCCGCTCTCGTTCAGGCTGATACCTGACGCAGTGAATTGTTTGCCTAAGAGAGTTACATCGCCTAAACCAAAAACCTTTTTATTAGTTAAATCAAGTTTAAAACTAGGAACATTGAGCTTTATAACATTACCTAAATTAAGAACTACATTATTAATTGAAACGTTCTGAGTGTTAAATGATAAAGTGCCGCTACCCAAAGATTGATTAAAAGCAATAATATTTGCTGTTCCTATTGCACTTTGATTCTTCAAATTAACTGTGAGGTTCGGAATAGTCAAAGTCAAGAAACCTGCTAAACTCAGCCGAATATTCCTGAGATTGACACTATTTTGAGTAATATCAAACATAATGCCTGCTAGGGTATTCCCAAAAACTGAAATTGTTCCTAAACCACTACCGCTACCAGATTTTATATCGAGACTCAGGGTATCAACATCAATACTCAACAGATTGCCTAAACTTAGGTCAAAGTTTTTAAAGGTAGTATTAGTACGGGTAATTTTAAATTCAACATTAGCAATTTTGTTGTCAATAATTTCTAGATAACCATCTCCCTGAAGATACTGCTCACTAGGCGTTACCTTTAAAGATAAATCTAAACTATCGTCATCTGTTCCCTTAATTTTCAGAAATCCTAAATCAATTTCCAGAACTTTTAATGAACCAGAGATATTATTAAAGGTTTTATCTCCTTGAAGGATTAAGATTGCCTCATGCCCCCAAACATTAAGTTTACCATTAATTTCTAAACCTTCTGATATCGCTTGAGCCGCAATTATTGTTGGAAAAGGAACATACTTAATTAAATGATTGATTTTTCCGTCTCCATCCCCATCAATTGATTCGATGTTTAAATTCACTAAGCTTTCTAAAAGCCCTAGTGCCTTGTTAACTAAATCGGTTGAATAACCTACTTGTTTGCTAAGAAAGGAAGCGACTGGCCCCCGCCACAAATCTATTAAGCTAATTGCTTGCTTGGGATTTAAAATTAAAGCTAATCTTTCAGGATCATTAGTGTCCATTAGAAAAGCTACCTCAAGCTCTGTTTTTTCCCATTTCAAATCACCAATGAAGCCAAAGTTATCGAAGTAAGGAGGTAAATACGTTCCGCCTCCTTGAAACCTGATATTGCGAAGTTCAGTTCCTACCAATCCATAGGGGTTACACCAAGATTTTTCACCTTGCTGGCAAAAGTATGCTGTTAAAGATTCCGGTTCGAGAGAGAGACCACCAGAGAGAAATAACTTAGGTTCTTTTTCTTGGGTAGGATCGTAGCCTTGAAGAATTAAATTTCCAGTTAATCCAAAGTTTGGCTCTAAATCAGCCTCAATATTTAACCCTATGAGCAAGTTACTAAAAGTAGCCTGAAATTTTTGCTGGGAAAATAGCTGAATATCGCCTGCAATATTACCTGTTAAGCTAATCTGTCCTGCCGGATTAAAGTTAATTATCGCTTCTAAGCACCCAATTCTTAAGCTTCGATGAATAAAACTGCTGAAATTTGTCTGGAGATTATTGAAATCAATATTTCCAATAAAGTTGAATCCTCTGCTTAAGTTAATGCAACCTAATTTTAAATGTATAAATTTATGTTCATTCTCATTGATAATTAGCTCTGGGTTGCTTAATTTTAAATCGTTGATAATAGGAAGTTTACTCGTTATGTCGCTAAAAACAACATCTTTGTTTAGTTTATACTTTAATATGGTTTGCGCGCCAAAAAATAATTCCACCTCTTGGGTATTTAGTAATCCTTTAAAATTGAGTTCAACTTCTTGAAAAATTTTATAAATTTTATATTTCGGTGAAGATATTCTAATTTCAGGGTTGCCAAAAATTTCAATAATTATTTTATCAAGCAGCACATTCATGTATGGAACTGTACTATGAATGCTAAAAACCTTGTCTAAAATTAATTGCAAATCATGTTCAAAATCTAAATAAGCTTCTGAACTGGATGAAACTAATTTTACATCATCTGAAAACTCAAGTTTTGATTTGATAGCATCAGGTAAGGTAATTCTTGTGAAATCAATGCTATTAGCCATAAGTAAGTTGATGTAGATGTTTTTAATAGATTATTTTAGAGGTTATTTTTGTCTACAATTTAACTGTATTATCAGACCTCAATAAGTCACCATTTTACTACTGTTAGGACTGAAGGCAATTTACCAAACTTCGGCTTAATGTCCGTTAGAAATCTGCGGTGCAGGCTGATTATGCCGCCATATCTAAGCAATTTTATCAACATCGGCGATCGCTAGCCGCTGCAACCACGCCTCGTTGATTGAGACTGCCACCGATAACCAACGGTTTGCTGGGTGTAGCTAGGGTTGTCCCGTTGTTCCACCAATGCGTAGAAGGCATCTATCACTAGCTGTAACTACACTGTAGCCAATCATTTCTAGCCGCGTCTGTAAAATTCGGCTTCCTGCTGGCTTCGTCATCTACTACTAAGATTGTGCCTTTATCACTTGCTAAGTTTCTCAACGCTGTTCCTTTCCAGCGAGAACTCTCAACCATCCATTATCTGCTTATTAGGAGTCAAAAACGCAAAACAATCTTGACCTACAGTCATGATGAAGAAGCGATGCCTGCGGCGAGCTACGCTTACGCTTAATGCTTGATCTGTGCAACTAGTAGTTCGCTTTCCCCAATATTGCGACTTGTGGAGGTCGGCGCTTGTGCAGGGGAGCTCTTGAGAGATTTGTACAAGTTCTTTCCCCCCTGCCCCTCTTTCAAGGGCAGGTTTTTAGAAAAGGGTAGATGATAGGATAAAACATCGTGGCACAAAGCGGGTCATGAACGAGTATTCAGGCTTGAACAGTTGGATAGCGATCATTTATGGCGATGCTTGATGCAGAGAGTGTGCGTAAGCCATAAAGGAGCCAAAAGCAAAAGTTAAGCTGGGAACGAGAGATGTACACTACGGCGGTACTCGCCTGGTGTAGTCCCTGTCCAACGTTTAAAGGCATGATAGAAGGCGCTAGTTTCTGAGAAGCCAAGGAGAAAGGCAACTTCACAGATGGCGATATGGCGTTCTTGGAGATAGTAAATGGACAACTGCTGCCGCATTTGGTCTAACAGTTCTTGATAAGAAGTTCCGGCTTTTTTAAGTTGGCGTTGCAGAGTGCGAGGAG
>NZ_JADEXU010000268.1 GCF_015206895.1 Nostoc sp. LEGE 12450
ATGCCCCCTTGCCCCCTTGCCTCTCTCTGCTCCCCTTAAGGTTCTACCCAGCGTTCATCTGCCTTGATGAGGTTAATTAATTCCTCTACACCTTTGTCTTCCGGGACTTTTTTAATCTCTTCTCGACCACGATATAAGGAAATGTAACCAGGTGTTTTGCCAACATAACCATAGTCGGCATCTGCCATTTCGCCGGGGCCGTTGACAATGCAACCCATAACTGCTATGTCCAACCCAGTCAGGTGTTTAGTGGCTTCCCGGACTTTGTGTAACACTTCTTCTAGATTAAACAAAGTACGCCCACAAGAAGGACAAGCGACGTATTCCACCATCGTTTTTCGCAATCCCAAAGCTTGGAGAATGCTGTAACAGACGGGAATCTCTTTTTCTGGTGCTTCTGTGAGTGAGACGCGAATTGTATCGCCAATGCCATCAGCAAGTAAGGTAGCAATACCAGCCGTAGATTTAATTCGCCCATATTCGCCATCACCAGCTTCGGTAACGCCTAAATGTAGCGGATAATCCATACCCAGTTCATCCATTCGCTTGGCGATCAGGCGATAGGCGGCTAGCATCACAGGTACTCGTGAGGCTTTCATGGAAATTACCAAGTTGCGAAAATCCAAGGATTCACAAATGCGAATGAATTCTATGGCAGATTCCACCATTCCTTCTGGGGTATCACCGTAGGTAAATAGCATTCTCTCGGCGAGAGAACCGTGATTTACCCCAATTCGCATTGATTTACCTTGATCTCGTAAAGAAACTACTAAAGGTTCTAGAGTTTCGCGGATCTTATCGCCAATTTCGTCAAATTCGGATTGAGTATACTCGGTTCGATTGACGTTGGGCTTTTCGAAGACATATAACCCCGGATTAATCCGCACTTTTTCTATGTGCTTGGAGACTTCCAGGGCGATTTTTAGCCCATTGTGATGGACATCAGCCACAATGGGCACGTCTTGGTAAGTTTTTATTAATTTTTGTTTAATTTCTGCTAAAGCTTTAGCATGAGCCATGCTCGGCACTGTGACACGGACAATTTCGCAGCCAATTTCGTGCAGACGACGAATACCAGCCACGGAACCATCAATATCAAGGGTGTCTTCGTTAATCATTGACTGCACTACAACGGGGTAGCCACCGCCAATGGTGACATTTCCTACCTTTACGGGACGGGTTTTACGCCGCTTGATAGTTGTATCAAAGACAGGTTGACTTGATGCAGTATTTGAAGTATCTACTATGGGCAGAGTTTGCATAACCTGATCGGGTAAATTTGCAGTAGCTAAAAATATCAGATTTGATAAATCTCTGTTTCCCAGATTGCCACAGCTAGTGGCTCTTTTGGATGATTATGTAGAAAAAATTGGAGAATTGAGTTAGGCAAAGAATTAAAAACTCTTCTAACTGAGTAGTGTTAGTAAGGTTTAACGACGCGATCGCTCTTTTACTTAGTTACAAATATTACTAATAATGCCAGTAATTCTTTGTCTGGTATATTTTCGCTGTTGTGATAGTTGTGTAGCGATGTACCAGTACGTTTGATACTTTATCGAGATAACTAATTTTGAACCTTGCAAGCTTAATGCTTTTGGCAGATCGCAACTACGGCTTACCGAAGCGATCGCGAAAGGTTGTTGGCATCTCATGGAACTCACCGCTTTGATTCTGCTTATTCTCATCGGTTATCCATTTACCTCCGATCATCATTTTTGAAGATAGAACTGGCGTTAGCCATTTGGGAAGACTAAATATGAAAGCCTTCAAGATTTAGTACCAGTATGGTTAGTATTCCTGAATACCACGTAACTGAAGAAATCTCCAATGGTTCGAGAACCCTAGTTTATCGAGAGTATCGAGAAACTGACTTTTCCCTCAAAGATGATTTTGGTTTTGATCGGAGGCGATATGTCGGGTATTTACAAGAGTTTTTAGCGATCGCTCGAAAAATTATAGTGGAAAAACATAGTGGTTCGATCCAATGCAACTCTTCTCCAGGGCAAGGTACGGAATTTGAGATATTAATTCCAGTTCAACAGTAAGCAGGAGAAACAAGTCATGCATAACACAGAATTCGAGCAAGAAATACTTTTTCTTCGTCAGCAAAATGCTCAGTTACAGCAACAACTAGCAAAATCAACCACAGAATTAAGTGCAGAAATCGCCCAATTAGAACACAAACTTAGAGAATCAAAACAACTATTAGAAAGTAATTATCAAGCAGAACTAATCTTCAAGGCTTCTCAAGCAGAATTACTAGCATTGTTTAACGCCATACCAGATGTGATTCTCATCCTTGATGCCGAAGGACGCTACCTCAAAATTGCTCCTAGCGGTGCGCCTTTACTATACCAAGCACCTGCGGCACTACTAGGCAAAACTATACACGAGGTGTTACCTTCTGCTTTTGCAGACTCTTTCCTCAACTGCATTCAACAGGCACTAAAAACCAAGAAAACTTTCAAAATCGAATATAGCTTGCCCATTGGCGATCAAGAAGTTTGGTTTGAGGCGAGTATTGCGCCAATGAGCGAGGACACTGTTATTTGTGTAGCTAGGGATATTAGTAATGTCTACAACGAGCTTCGTCTACGCAAAGTGGCTGAGGCAACCTTAAGTCAACAAGAAGATCAATATCGCAGCATTTTTGAGACTGTGAATGATGGCATCAGTGTTGTTGATTTAGATACTGGTAAAATTGCCGCTGCTAATCCCGCTTTTTGTCAAATGCATGGCTATTCTCAAGCAGAGTTTTTCCACTTAAGTCCTACAGATTTTATTCATCCCGATTCTTTTCAGCAATTCGGGAAATTCATCAACACAATCAAAAAGGGAGGTGAATTTCACACTCAGGCTGTAGATATTCGCAAAGATGGCACTTATTTTGATATAGAAGTTACAGGCAAACTCTTTAACTATAATGGCAAACCTCATGCACTTTCGGTAGTGCGAGATATTAGCGAACGTAAACAAGCAGAACAAGAGCAAAGAAGACTGCTAACTATTTTAGAAGCCACAACTGATATCGTCGGTATGGCTGATGCAGATGGGAATAATTGCTACCTAAACAAAGCAGGGCAGAAGATTTTACAAATTCCAGCCTCAGAAACCAACAAGTTTCATATTAGCGAGGTTACAGGACTATCAATATTAGAAAAATTTCAGAATGAAATAATATCTACCGTAGTTCGAGAAGGGATTTGGTCTGGAGAATCTATATTTCGCTGTCGCAATGGTGAAGAGTTTCCAGTTTCTCAAGTGATAATTGCCCACAAAAATGAACAAGGGGAAATAGAATTTTTCTCAACTATTGCCCGTGATATCCGCGATCGCCAACAAATCGAAGCCCAGCTTAGACAACAGGCAGAAGATTTAGCCCAAACTCTTCAAGAACTCCAACGTACTCAAGCACAAATGATTCAGGCAGAAAAAATGTCTAGTCTGGGCCAACTCGTGGCCGGAGTCGCCCATGAAATCAATAACCCTGTCAATTTTATCCACGGTAATCTCAGCCATCTTGAAGAACATACCCAAGATTTATTACGGTTAATTAACTCATATCAAATCATTAATCCGCCTGAATTTCAGAACGGTAATTGCTACTCTGGTGAAGCAAGCTACGCGTTAGCAGAGCAACTCAACCCACTGTTGACTTTATGCCAAGAAATTGACCTGGAATACATTCAGAAAGATTTACCAAAAATCTTGACTTCAATGAAAGTGGGAACTCAACGCATCCGTCAGATTGTCCTGTCACTGCGTACTTTCTCGCGCATGGATGAAGCCGAGTTTAAAGCTGTAGATATTCACGAAGGCATAGACAGTACCTTAATGATTCTGCAACATCGCCTTAAGGAAAAACCAGAATTCCCCGAAATTAATGTAATCAAAAACTACGGTAGCTTACCTTTAGTAGAATGCTATGCCGGACAACTGAATCAGGTATTTATGAATATTTTTGCAAATGCTATTGATGCCTTAGAACAAAAAACAGACAATGAAATTTCTCTACCCAAAATTACCATTCATAGCACGTTAATAGATTATCATTGGGTCAAAATTGCGATTGCCGACAATGCTTTAGGGATGCCAGAAGGAGTTGAAAAGCAGGTTTTTAATCCATTTTTTACCACCAAGCCTGTGGGTAAGGGAACAGGTATGGGAATGTCTATTAGTTATCAAATTATTACCGAAAAACATGGTGGTAAATTGGAGTGTTACTCAAAACTAGGGCAAGGAACAGAGTTTGTGATTAAAATTCCAATTCGGCATTAGATAGGTAAGAGGCAATAGGCAATAGGCAATAGGCAATAGGTAAGAAGCCTCTTTGAGCTATACGGAATTTTTTCAAGAATCAAATATGAGTTTTATATTAATCAATTTAGTTTTTAATTTTGAGTGAATTAAATAAAATGCGATCACTTTTGCTGAAAAACCTTTGTGAAAGTCAATTTTTTTAACTACAGCAGTTTGCAGCTAAATGAGGTACAGAACCAAGGATTCACAAATCAAATTATTCTTCTCCCTCCTGCCTCCTGCCTCCTGCCTTCTGCCTCCTGCCTCCTGCCTCAAAACCAGTGACTTTGTACCTCATGCAAAAGAAAACTGGTGTATTTGTTATGACTGCCGGACTACAAGTCGAGCAAATAACCCTTCTTCTGCAATCAATTTTGAGAAATTACCCATCTGCACTACATTACCTCCATCAAGAACATAAATGCGGTCTGCATGACGAATTGTGCTGAGGCGATGGGCAATCACCACTCTGGTAGCA
Organism: Nostoc sp. LEGE 12450; assembly: GCF_015206895.1. Taxonomy (GTDB): domain Bacteria; phylum Cyanobacteriota; class Cyanobacteriia; order Cyanobacteriales; family Nostocaceae; genus Nostoc. The sequence goes on from NZ_JADEXU010000268.1 coordinate 4,778, forward strand.
TTTAATTTGGCTAAACTTTCAGTCACAATTGCCTGGGTGCGATTATCCAGAGCGCTGGTTGCCTCATCCATTAAAATAATTTTGGGCTTTGCAACTAGCGATCGCGCAATCAATAATCTTTGCCGTTGTCCCCCAGAAAGATTGGTACCACCCTCAGCAATGATAGTATGCATCCCCATCGGCATTTGCTTGATATCATCAGCCAAGCCTGCCATCTGTGCGGCTTCCCAAGCTTCTTCTAGAGAAACCAAGGCTCCGGCGGTGATATTATCAAAAACTGAGCCAGTGCCGAATTTGCCATTTTGCAATACTACTCCCAACTGCCTGCGTACAGCCTGAAGTTCCAAATCTGCTAAGTCTTTGCCATCATAGTAGACACTGCCTGTTAATGGAGTCTCAAATCCCAGCAACAACCGGAATATCGTTGATTTACCACTTCCAGAAGGGCCAATAATCGCCACAAACTCTCCTGGTTCAGCATGGAAACTGACATTATTGAGAATTAAGTTGCCATTTTCTGAGTAGCGAAAACTCACACTTTCTAGGGCAATGCGACCGCTTAATTGACCAGGGTTAACTTTGGTTGAGCCATCTTCAGGTTGCGATCGCCAAATTGGTTTTGCCCGTTCCCATATTGGTACAATCCCCCAAATCTCAGATACAGTATTGCTCAGGTCAATTATCCCTTTGATGAAAATTGTCAAGGCATAGTTAAAAGCAACAAATATACCAAGTGTGAGGCGTGGCTGCATCAACAGCATCGCCAATCCGAAAAGCAATATAGAACTGACTAAGGGTAGTGCTTCATTGAATACAGACATGCCATCTTTAATCTGTTGCCAATTCGCCTTTAGCCGGATTTGCTGGCTATACTTTTTTGCCCAAGCGGCAAATGCCCGTTCTTCTGCCATTGCTACCCGCAGTTTGGCAACACCGTTGATTAGTTGGACAGTGAGTCCCTGAATCGCGCCATTAAGTTCTTGCTGTTTGCGGGATTTCTTCACCAAGCGGAAACTTGCAACTGTCGTAACCGCAGCAGTAAAGATTGCTAAACCCACTCCCACCAGCGCTAATTGCCAGCTGTAAATAAACATCAACACTAAATTGAGTAGGGCAAAAACCCCACTCAACAACGTTTTTTGGGTAGCACCGCTCAGTTTTTGATGAATTTCCCTCACTGCCATAACGCGGTTAACTAAGTCTCCGGCAGTATACTGACGAAAAAACCTCGGACTTAATCTCAGCAGACGATCCCAAATAGCTGGCTGCAATACGCTATCAGTGGCGCTTTCGACTCGGAGGGTAATAATACTTTGGGCAATTTGAAAAGCTAACTGCCCAAAGGCAACCGCAAACATTACCAATCCTATCTGCCACAGTAAAGCGCGATCGCTATCTGGAATGGCATTATTGATTAAAATTGCTGTTGCTTGTGGTGCAACCATTCCCAATATCGTCCCCAGTAGCCCCACTACTAAAATACTAGCGATGTCTTTTTCATAACCTTTCACCCCAAACCGAAGTAAATCGCTGGCTTTGAGTGCAACTTGGGGCAACGGTCGATACAGAACGTAGGCAGATGGTGTCAGTGTTTTTGCTACTGCCTCATTTACGGGGATGCGAGTTCGCGCAACTGGGTCAAAGACCACATAATCCCGCTTATCTGTGGGTAACAAAGCTACTGGGCGCTTTTCTAATTGAGTATAAGCTAACATCGGCCCTTGATCTTGCTGCCACCAGCCACTTGCCAAAGTCACACGTCGGATACGAATTTGCGATGATTGGGCGATCGCTGCCACAGGGTCTTGAATTGAACTAAAATTATCTGCTGCTGGACGAATCTCAATTCCTAATGTCCGCCCAATTGCTCCCATTGCTACCAATAGAGGCGGCCCCTCTTGAGATACAGCTTCTTGCTGTGGTTGCAATACTGTTGCTAAGTCAGAGAGTGCGCCCTCGATTACTTGCTGATTAAGTTGCTCTCTTTGTTGAAACTGCCGAAATTCTGCTTCTGCTTGTTTGTTTGCTAGCAAACTCAAGTAGTGAAAAAAACAAGTATGTAAACATACCAAGCTACTGAGTACTTCTTCGTTACTTGGGAAATCTGCGGTTGTTAATACTTGTCCAATAACTGCATTTTCTGCCTCCAGCCACATAGCACTCGTAAGGGGAAAAACTGGCGAGGCGGGATTCAACGTTAGTTCCTCAACTCCCATCCAGCTAACATTACCTTGCTGCAACTTCACCCACACAAGTGTTTGTTGCCACAGATGTAGTGCCTCACCAGTGGATAATGAAAAATCCTGTCCTGATGTCTGCACAATGTTTAATGGCGTTGTCAAAACTGTTTGCTGGGAATTAAGAGACTGACTTAAATGATTTACCCAACCTTCTAAAAGTTCTATAGCTTGAGAGTCAGCCTCTGCAATTCCCTGAACCAAATCCACCATTGACATCTGGCATAATTGGGTAGGCTCAATTGCGATCGCAACAAAACTCCACTTGCTTTCTTTCGGTAACAACGCTGCACTAAACAATGCTTCTCCAGCGTTGACATGAAACAGATAGCGGCGCTGCTGCCTTAGTAAACTGTTATCAAGGAAAGCTGGACACACAGGCCAGTCTTCCTCCTGTCTCCTACCTCCTGTCTCCTGCCTCCTACCTCCTGTCTCCTGCCTCCTACCTCCTGCCTCCTGCCTCCTGCCTCCTGTCTCCTGCCTCCCTCAACAACTCCAGTCGCAAACACAGCTAATGTTCCAGACTGCAC
>NZ_JADEXU010000411.1 GCF_015206895.1 Nostoc sp. LEGE 12450
ACGTGAGTTCGACGGAACTAAAAAATGGCAGGAGGTAGTGCAGGCAAATCTTTTGGGTAAATGTCAATTGAAGGTTTTTTAGGCAAATAGGTATAAGCAGCTAAACCAGCCATCAAGTTAACCAAAAAGTTAAATGGACTACGATGGCGAGAGTGTTCTATTTGACATATATTTTTCAGATGATCGTTGACGGACTCAATCACAGCACGTTTGCGTAACAGAATCTTATCAATCAGTTTTACCAAACGATTTTTCATTTTCTTCTTAGATTTTGTGACTAACTGCAATCCTCGCTCATATAACTCCTCAAATAGTTTTTGAGAGATGTATCCTCTGTCACCAAACAGTTTACCAATTAAGTCCTTAGTCATATCTGGGACTGGTTTTCGGTCATCTACATTTGCGGGAGTTAGTGAAAATGCTAGTAATTCTCCACAATCATTAATAATTAAATGCAGTTTAAATCCAAAATGCCAGCCCACAGAATTTTTTCCCCATTTCACTAATCCTTTAAATACCTTATGAGAATGCGCCCGACAGTTGTGACAAACATTAATTGGCGTGGAATCGATAAAGCTAATCCCTGTAACTTCTCCTCTACGCGTGTGCAAAAAGCAACACAATAACATTAAGCACCAGGGCACCAGTTCCACAAACCGAGTGTAGCTGACTAAATTTGGAAATGCTTCATGCCAACTCGGAAGTACATGCAGCGTGTAGAATTCCTTGAAAGTCTTATATCCACTACCATGAAATGCGATGACTATTGTGATCACTTCTGATAAATGCATTCGGGAAGTGCTGCGCCGTTCTCCCGTTGTCGATGGTAATTGCGGTACTTGCTGCCAGAGATTTTCCCATTGCTGACAGAAATCATCTACGTCACAGAAAATTTGTGTAATGTCCAGGCGAGATACAATTGTAGACATAGCCGAGACCCTCATTTTTGTTAGATATTCTTAGTCTCGGCATTTTTTTGTGACTTTTTTGCTGATTCTCAATCAATCGTAGCGATCGCACTTCGTCTATCCAGTTAAGCAAATTCATATCTAGTGAGCTTTTTGAGCTTTTCTATCCGTCGAACTCACGTT
>NZ_JADEXU010000269.1 GCF_015206895.1 Nostoc sp. LEGE 12450
ACTTCTAAGCCATAACCCCAGTAAGAACGTCCTCCTAATAGGCGCAAAATAATTACTTGGGCAAGCTCCAAAACTTGCTCCCCATAAGTATCTATGCTCAACTGTTGCTGCAATTGCAACAGATTAGCGACTCTTAAAGCAGGAAATTGTGGAGGTAATTTCGTAACCGCAACTGCCAAAGTTTGAATGTCGGTATCAGCAGCCGTAATCAACACGAAAGGCGCTGGAGTTTGTTCTAGAAAAATTAAACCCTCTGATTGATTCCATCCACCCGATGTGCTACTTATACGATGCATAATGCTGTATTACCGTCTTAAACTATTGGTTATTACACAATCAAAACAAACTTTTTCCCTGCATTTAGCCCCCTCTTACCAGTAATGATTAAAAATGCTTAGTTCTCCTGATTTGAGCTTTTCTCGAACCTTGCCTATTGTTGTATTTAATCAGCTTGGGGAATTGTTGGAGCAGATGGCTCAAACAGTGGAAAGTGCCACTCTGGAAAGTGCCACTCTGGTACTGACAGAAGCTGTTTTGGCGCGGATTTGCATACCTGTGGAGTGGCAAAGGCGAAGGTTTACATTGGTGGTTTCTGAGCAGTTTAGTGTGCTTTTGTTAGGAAATTTTGAGGAAGGGGAGCAGGGAAGCAGCACTTCGGCTTCGCTCAGTGAACGGGGAGCAGGGGAGCAGGGAATTGATTCGGCACTCAATGCTAGGTTGACATTTAATTTAGAGGCGATCGCTTCTTTTCTCCACGAATTGAGAGATTTGTTTGAGTGCGATTCCTATACTCACCAAAATCTCGAACGCTATCGCCAAATGATTGGGCCCAATGATGCTACCCTCCAAAGTAAGTTCTCGCTGTTGCTATTAGAATATCTCCTAACTCAGCCAAACCAAGAAATAATAGCACCTCCAAGCCCAACTGCGCCGGCAGTTTATATCTGTCAGCCAGTGGAAGATGCCTTAAAAAAACAGATTTCCCAAGAACGGTTGTTGAATCAGGTAACAAGGCAGATCCGCAAAAGCTTGGATTTGCCTGTCATTATGGCAACGGCAATTACACAGGTGCGTGAGTTTCTAGAATTAGACCGATTAGTAATCTATAAATTTGAAGGTTCTAAAGTCAAGACTCAACAATACCAGTCTTCTACAGATGAGGATAACGGGAAACGCTCAAGTTCTATCTCAGTAAATAATCAATCCTTAGTAGAAGATTACCAACAGCATGAAGCTTATATTGTCTATGAAGCCCGTGCTACAGATGCGATTACCTGCGTGTTGAATTACACAGAAAAAAATTGCTTTATGCGAACCTCTCAATGTTGGGAGAAGTATCGCCAAGGCTTTACGTTAGCTGTGGATGATGTCGAAAAAACTTATGCTCTAGAAGAGTGTTTGTTGAATTTTTTAAGGGAAAGCCAAGTGCGGGCTAAGTTGGCAGCACCGATTATACTTGAGGACAAGCTGTGGGGGCTGCTGATTGCTCATCAGTGCAATGAACCACGCCAGTGGATTGATAGTGAAAAAAACTTGCTGATTGCGATCGCCGAACAATTAGCGATCGCCATTCACCAAGCTGAGTTAATGCAAACCCTCACCCAAGAAAAACAAACTCTCGAACAACGAGTTATTGAACGCACAATCGGACTACGTGATGCCCTCCTCGCCGCCGAAGCTGCTAACCGCCTCAGAAGTGAATTTCTCGCTACTATCAGTCACGAATTACTCACGCCTTTAACTTATGTGATTGGGATGTCGTCTACCTTGTTGCGCTGGCCTTTGGGTGAATTGAGTCAACGACAACGTGATTATCTGCAAACAATCCACGACAGTGGAGAACATTTATTAGAAATGATTAATGACATCCTCGATTTATCGCAAATCGAGGCTGGTAAGACAGCTTTAAATATTTCGGAATTTTCTTTGGTGAATGTTGCTGAAAATGCTGTAGAGTCACTGCGAAAAAAAGCAACAAGCGAACAAATTAATCTCAACCTTGATTTGCAAATCGATCCCAGGCGCGATCGCTTTACCGCCGATGCCGAACGAGTAGCACAAATTCTCTCGAATCTGTTAACTAATGCGATTAAATTTACCCCTGAAAGTGGTAGCGTTACCTTGCGCCTTTGGGTGGAAGATGATACCGCTATTTTTCAAGTGGAAGATACTGGGATTGGTATACGCGAAGAACAGTTACCATTACTATTTGAAAAATTTCAGCAACTCGATACACCCTATCGCCGCCGCTATGAAGGCACTGGACTTGGATTAGCTTTAACTAAACAACTTGTAGAACTCCATCGGGGTCGAATTGAAGTAGAATCAACCATCAGTATTGGCTCCATTTTTACTGTATGGATACCAACTCAGGCAATGAGAGTGATGAGTTAAGTAAGTTGGCGTAAATAATTGTCGTTGGGATAAGGCAATAGGCAATAGGTAGAAGGGTTTTAGGCTAGTTCGTTTTTCTTTACATAGTTTGATTTTATTGTGCCAACTTAATTAGGAGTTAAGCAAGAGACGCGATGAATCGCCGTCTTTACAATAATCAGTATTTCGTAGAGATGGCGATTCATCGCGTCTTTGTGATGATTTATTTCTTCAATTTGATCCTAGGCTAAGGAGCATTTTTTCAAAAATTCTCAACACAGGCTCCTCTCCATTGTCTCTAGTGAAAATAGTATAATTTGGGTGAGAATTGATTTCAATTAACCAATATTGGTTATCTCGATCTAAGACGATATCTAAACCACCATAATCAATATCTAATTCTTCAAAAATTGGTTTAGCAAAATTAGCAATATCTAACAATATTTGTGGATCATTGATACACTTGGCTTTCGCGCCATCCCAGTGGAGAGGGCTGAGGTTGCCTGCAAATTTTGCATTAGTTATATCTTTTTCATAGAGTAGAACTAACTCTTTATTTAGAAAAACGGCTCTATACTCAGATTTTATGTGAATGAACTCTTGAGCGATCGCAACGTAATCATACTTTTTATTATTGATATTAAAAATCTCTTTTAAAGCAGTTTCAACTTCATCTGTATTCTGACATAAAAAAACGTTATGTCCACTTGAGCCAGAATTACGTTTAACAATTACAGGCGTTTCAAAAGTTTTTTTTATTTCTAATATAATATCTTCAAAACTTGGAAATTTTAAGTAAATCTTATATTGCAGGTCACAAAAAGGGGAAAGAAAACCTACTGTCCGAGGAAGTTTAACTTTGTTCTTTAAAATATGGTAAGTATATTCTTTGTCTTTAATAATTTGTGCTACTGCTTGATTTATGATCGGAGTACTATAATTACAAAAATAATGTTGTTTATTATTCAGTTTTATTTTTACTAAGTTTTCAGTCGGATGAATAATTTCATAGCTGATATTTAAGTTTTCACAAGCTTTAAGCAATAGCGAAAGGTTATCTAACATAAATAGTTGAAGTTAAACGTCAAAATTACAAACTTGTACTGAGCGTAGTCGAAGTATTACGAATTATTTTAGCTTGTTGTTTGCCGTTTAAAAATCACCATTTCAGTACCGACAACTGGGTTACGCGCTATCAGCTTATCTTGGGAGTCAATAATTTCTAAATGGGTAAAATCAAGTTCTTGAGAGCGTTGTAATATCTCCGCAGCGAGTTTGTCCTGCTGAGATTCTTTGAGAGTGTACCAATCATCGCTAATTTTGACAGTCAAGTTACTCGTGCGGAAGTTAGCTTGAATTGACTTTATCAGACCAGAGGCAATGCGATCGCTAATTTCGGCTACCTGATTTTCAATAGCCGCAATCAAAGCTTGTTCTGGTGTTAATTCTATAGCTGGTGTCGGTGTTGGCGTTGGGGTGGGAATTGGTTCTGGTTCTGGCGGCGTAATTTCCTCTGGTGGCTGTGGCGGCTGCGGTTCTGGTACAACTGACTCCGGTGGAGTCGTTATCGTTGGTGTCGGTGCAGGAACCTCTTCAACTGGAGGAACCGTTGCTATTTCAGTAGGTTTACCAGTAAAGACAGTTGTAGTTGTCCAAACAATAATTACAGCAATTCCAGTCACAATTCCCGTCAAAGCTGTATCTGATAACTTTGTTGACAAATTTGATGGCAAAAACAACCGGATTGTCCTTAACAATCCACCCCATCGCAACTGAAGCTGCTGCAAAAAACTGGGTTTTTCCTCAGAACCCGGTGGAGGTGCTGTCTCCAGTTTCTCCACCGTTCCTTCTAAAACCCCAATTGTCCCTCTCAGAAGTTGGATAATTTTAGCCTTCCAAAATGGCTGAACTCTCTGGTAAGGTTTTTGGGGAGGTTGATTTACCTGCTCATTCGTCGGTTTTGACTGATTGTCTTGTGACATGGAACTTTCACCAAAAGCAGCGAATCAAAGACAAACAACGTACATTATTACTGGTGCTGCCTTCTTTTGCCTTAATGTATCACTTCATTGCTCATTGTTTCCGCTAAACTGACTATTTATCAACTTTGGTGAATTATGAACTTAAAACGCCGTCAATTTTTATTTTTAAGTAGCTTCAGCGCCATTAGTACGGGATTTTTAGCCTGGATGTTAACTAATCAAAATCATCAAAGTGCTGATCTTACCGATTCAACTACAGCTATAGCCGCCAACCCAGTCAAAAAAGACTTGTTATTACGTTTTGTATCTGTGGCTGATACGGGGACTGGTGCTAGAGGACAGTATGCTGTGGCTGGGGCAATGAATGCCTATCACAAACAAAATCCTTATGATTTAGTTGTTTTAGCTGGAGACAATATTTACAATAACGGCGAAATAGAAAAAATTAGTGCAGTTTTTGAGCGTCCTTATCAACCTTTGCTAAAACAAGGTGTGAAATTCCAGGCTTGCTTAGGCAATCACGATATTCGTACCGCCAATGGCGATCTCCAAGTCAAATATGTCGGCTTTAATATGAAGGGACGTTACTATACATTTAAACGTAATCAAGTACAATTTTTTGCTTTAGATACTAACAGTAATGCTGATTGGAAAAACCAGCTAACTTGGCTAGAAAAAGAATTAAGTATTAGTACTGCTCCTTGGAAAGTGGTATTTGGTCATCATCCAATTTATTCATCAGGTCAGTATGGGAATAATCCAGAGTTTATTAAAACTTTTACTCCCCTATTTAAAAAATATGGCGTTCAACTTTATATTAATGGTCACGAACACAATTATGAACGCACACGTGCTATTGATGGGACGACTTATTTAATTTGTGGTGCAGGTGCTGGTAATCGTCCTGTAGGTCGTTCTGAGTGGACAGGGTATTCTACCAGTGATTTAAGTTTTGCCTCTTATGAAGTGTACAAAGATAGAATAGAAATAAGTGCGATCGCTACTAATAATCGCGTTTTTGATAAAGGTATTATTCAATTAAAATCAGTTTAGTTATATGACTCAGCAATAATTTACTTCTGCACTCAACAATACTTTAGAATCGTACCAAGCATGAGATGCTATATAAAATACTTTTACAAAAAGCAAATATACCAAGCGATTAGAAATCGCGGCTACACAAACGAACACGAGTGCGTCTCGCAGGGAAGTCCGCCTACGCGGATTCGAAGAATTTGAAACCCACGGAGGTGGGTTTTGTTTATATAGCCGCGATTTCTAATCGCCAGGGCAGACGTGTTTTTACTGTCGCGTAATTGTTACCTGGTGCAATTCATCTCCCATTAGTCTTTCCTCCGTAAGACTGTAACGCGAATCCTCTTACTCTATTAAGATATATTGAAGTTCACAGGAGCAGCAAGCATCTTCTGAATATGGGTTTAGATTTTGGAAAAACCCTTTGTTCTTAACATCGGGTTATAAGTATATGTTTTCTGAAGTTAAAAAATGTCTTGTGTTAGCCGTACCTTTGGCAGCAGCACAATTGGCGCAATCTGCAACTGGTTTTGTGGATACGGTGATGATGGGCTGGTTGGGAAGTCAGACTATTGCATCTGGAGGTTTGGGAGTTATTCTCTTTAGTTTTTGTCTGTTAATCGTTAGTGGTATTCTTTCTGCTGTCAGTCCGTTAGCTGCCCAAGCATACGGGACTGGAAATAGAGAAAAAGTTGGCGCAATTGTCCGGCTTGGATTAGGGATATCTCTGGTACTAGGAATACCAACTACATTGCTGATTTACAATGGAGGTGCTTTACTACTTCTACTAGGGCAGGATGCTAATACAGTAACACTAGCAGAGATTTATTTAAGAGCGATCGCACTCGGTTTTATTCCTGCTTTAGGCTTTGCAGTACTTAAGAGCTTTCTTGCTGCTCTATTTCAACCGAAATTAGTGATGGTAACTGTGGTTTTGGGTACTCTGCTCAACTTCACAGCTAACTATGTGCTGATGTTTGGCAAACTGGGATTCCCTGCACTGGGTTTAGCTGGTATTGGTTGGGCAAGCACATTCTCACTTTGGAGTATGTTTGTTGCTTTGATAGTTTATATATGTAATCAGCCTCGCTTTGCAGTTTACGGTATTTTTCGACCTTTATCTAAAAAAGCTTTTTCCCTAGAGCATCGCCGGATCATTGGTGAGATTTTTCAGGTTGGATTGCCCATTGGGGGGCTGATTGCAGTCGAAGGGGGACTGTTCACAGTTGTTACTTTCATAATAGGACGATTAGGAACAAACGCTCTTGCTGCCCATCAAATTGCTTTACAAACAATTTCGATATCATTCCAGATGGCAGTAGGCATTTCTCTAGCGACAACAGTACGTGTTGGGCAGTTAGTTGGACAGAATAAACTGCTTGCTACTCGTTTGGCTGGATATGTAGGTATTGCTATTGCAGGTCTATCTATGGGTGTAGTAGGCATGACATTTTGGTTAGTACCAAAGTCAATTATTTCTCTTTATATTGACATTAATGATCCAAACAATGCAGATGTAGTTGCCCTTGCAGTTAAATTGCTGGGAGTGGCAGCAATTTTTCAAATAGTTGACGGTGTGCAAGTTACTGCGGGGGCAGCATTACGGGGGCTAAAAGACACTCGAATTCCTATGTTTATTGGTATTTTTGCTTATTGGTGCGTTGGTTTATTGACTGGTTATACTTTTGGAATCTCGTCGGGGTATGGAGCTATTGGTCTTTGGTGGGGACTAGCTATTGGTTTAGCGATCGCTGCAATAGTAATGACTTGGCGGTTTAGCAACAAAACAACTAACCACGGGTAATGGATAGCCTAAAAGAAGAGAGGTCAGAATATTAAGTTGCACATCGCGTTAAGAGGGTGTTTGAAAAGTTTTGAGGGGTCAAATTTTATGCCAATCGCCTCACCATGATCCGGATCATAGCAAGGTAGATAAACGTCTCTGATGTTTCCGGCAATAACTCATAGTCTCTGACCAATCG
>NZ_JADEXU010000026.1 GCF_015206895.1 Nostoc sp. LEGE 12450
GTTAAGGGATTGGGCATTGGGCATTGGGCATTGGGTATGGGGCATTAGTTATTAATTCTTCTCTCCTATGCTTCCCCTGTTCCCTCATTCCCCTACTCCCCACTCCTCACTTAAAATACTCCATAAGCGGTAGATACTCATTGTGTTTGTCCTCAGCGGTTACGAGTACCTTCTAGGCTTCTTCATAATCTGTAGCCTAGTACCTGCCTTAGCGCTCTCAGCTTCCAAGCTCCTACGACCCAGTAGTTACAGTCCAGAACGTCGTACTACTTATGAATCTGGTATGGAACCCATCGGGGGAGCCTGGATTCAGTTCAACATCCGCTACTACATGTTTGCTCTAGTCTTCGTTGTCTTTGATGTGGAGACTGTTTTCTTGTATCCTTGGGCGGTAGCTTTCCACCGTTTGGGGCTATTGGCTTTTATTGAAGCGCTAGTCTTTATTGCAATTCTTGTAGTCGCTTTAGTTTACGCGTGGCGTAAAGGAGCTTTGGAATGGTCTTGAATTCTAATTTAACAACTCAGGACAAACAGCGAATCATCAACCCCATTGAGCGGACTACAATCACTCAAGACCTTTCAGAAAACGTCATTTTGACGACGGTTGATGACCTCTACGACTGGGCGCGGCTTTCTAGTCTGTGGCCGTTGCTGTTTGGTACTGCTTGCTGCTTTATTGAGTTTGCAGCTTTAATTGGCTCCCGATTTGACTTTGACCGTTTTGGACTAATTCCCCGTTCTAGCCCCCGCCAAGCCGATTTAATTATTACGGCAGGGACTATCACGATGAAGATGGCTCCCCAACTGGTGCGTCTTTATGAACAAATGCCAGAACCTAAGTATGTAATTGCGATGGGAGCTTGCACAATTACTGGTGGGATGTTCAGCGTTGATTCCCCTACGGCAGTGCGCGGAGTTGATAAATTGATTCCTGTGGATGTGTACTTGCCTGGTTGTCCTCCCCGTCCAGAAGCAATTATCGACGCAATTATTAAGCTGCGGAAGAAAATCTCCAATGAATCGATGCAAGAGCGGGATAAAATTAAGCAAACTCACCGCTACTACAGCACGACTCATAACCTGAAGCCAGTAGATGAAATCTTAACTGGTAAGTATTTGCAGTCAGAAACTCGCTATGCACCACCGAAGGAATTGGCGGAAGCGATCGGTATGCCAATACCACCTGCATTGCTGACAGAAAAGGCGCAAAAGGAGGAACAAACCCGTGGCTGAAGAAGAATCTAAACCAGTACCAGCAGAGAAAGAAGAGTCATTGGTACAAGCGGGTAAAGTTTCCCAGTGGTTGACGGAAAATGGTTTTGACCATGAGTTTTTAGCACCAGATAAGAATGGTGTAGAGATAATTAAGGTGTCGGCAGATTTCTTGCTTCCCACCGCTACAGCCCTTTATGCCTACGGGTTTAATTATCTCCAGTGTCAAGGTGGTATTGACCTTGGCCCAGGACAGGAATTGGTGAGCATGTATCACTTGATTAAAGTCGGTGATAATAGCGATCGCCCCGAAGAAGTTCGAGTTAAGGTATTCTTACCACGGGAAAACCCCGTAGTGCCTTCTGTGTACTGGATTTGGAAGGCCGCAGATTGGCAAGAGCGCGAGTCTTACGATATGTACGGCATTATCTACGAAGGACACCCAAATCTGAAGCGGATTTTGATGCCAGAAGATTGGGTGGGTTGGCCTTTGCGGAAGGATTACATCTCGCCTGATTTCTACGAGTTGCAGGACGCTTATTAGATAGTGCTGAATGAGACGCGATTCATCGCGTCTGTACAATATAGTGCTGAGTTTAGATAGTGATTAACCCCTTTCCGGTAGCGGAGAGGGGTTATGTTTTTGGTGTTTTATGTCAAGTTGGTTGACAAAATTAGCTGTAATTGGAGGCAATACGGTTCGGTTAAGGTTTTTTGATGAAAATTCTAGATTGCTAAAGATGCGATAATTCATCACCAAGACGCGATAAATCGCCGTCTCTACAAAACGACTGATTATTGTAGAGACGGCGATTCATCGCGTCTTGTCTAGGGAAGCGCGGAGGTTCGCAAAGGAGATGTCTAAAATGTTCAGTGAAATTTCCTAGTAATCGGAATCCTGTCTCTCCCGTTGTATCTGTATTTGTGGGACAATTTAATCTAAATATTTAAAATAATATGTCAGAAACACCCCAAGATGACGGCATTTGGATTGTAACGGATGAAACTCCTAAAATATCGATTCCTGACGGTGCTAAAGGCGGGAGTATTAATAGAGCCAGTTGGGGAGAGGAAACTATCAGGGAAAGCACTGGTAGCAAAGGGGTAGGAGATGCCGTTAAGGTTAGCGCTCAAACATTAGAGCAAAATATGACTCACTTTCTCAAACTCGTGGGAAGTTTGTTTAGTCAAGCTGAACAGCAAGCAAAAGTCCACTCCAAGATGCAGCTAGATGAAATTGAGCTATCGGTAGAAATTAGTGCAGATGGGGAAGTTAAATTAATTGGCAGTGGTGTCAAAGCTGGGAGTAAAGGAGCAATTAAGCTGAAGTTCAAGCGCCAAGAATCACAGTGAGATGGCAAAAAATTGGGCGATCGCGATCGGAATTAACCAGTATTATTATCTGCAACCGCTAAACTATGCCAAGCGGGATGCGCTGTTAATGCAAGAGTTCCTGAGCAATGAAGCCGGATTTGAGCGGATATTCTTCTTCTCTGATGACTCCCCTGAACTTGCTGGAAAATCGACTCGCCCAACTCGCACTAACTTGCTGCGAATCTTGCGACAGCTATTTGACAATCCCTTTATGGGAGGAGGGGATAATTTCTGGTTTTTCTTCAGTGGTCATGGAATGAGACACGGTGGACGTGATTATCTCATACCCTGTGATGGCGATCCAGAGGATGTTGAAAATACGGCAATTGCGATTAACGTTGTGACTGAACGCCTACGTCGCTGCGGCGCTGATAATGTTGTCTTGATTCTGGATGCTTGTCGTAGTCTAGGTACTCGTGCTGGCGAAGGCATTGGGCGACAAACCGCAGAAGAAGCACGTCAACAAGGAGTTATCAGCATATTTTCCTGTAGTCCACAGGAGTATTCTTATGAAATTGAGGCTTTACAACAAGGTGCTTTTACTACTGCACTACTAGAAGGGTTAGGAATTCAAGGTAAATGCGCTACTGTTGAACGATTGGATCAGTATCTCAAAGTTCGTGTGCCTGAACTGGTTCGCCAGCATAAGAATACAAAGCAAACACCTTATGTTATTGCTGAACCTGTGGATAAATGCCACCTAATACTTGTGCCACGATATGCAACTCAAACAGATATCGCCACGCTGAAAAATGATGCTTACCAAGCAGAAGCCGACAGGAATTTAGATTTAGCAGAGCAATTATGGATTCGGGTATTAGCTGCGGCTTCAGGGCAAGATACAGTTGCGATCAAAGCAATTCAAAGAATTGAAAGGTTGCGGTGGGAACTTCAAGAACCATCTTCACCACAACCTCATCCTAGTATTGAAAATTCCCCTAAGGGAATATTTACAGTTGAAAAAAATCGCTTAAAAACCTTTCAATTTGAAGTGGTTACGGTAAATGCAAAAGGAAATATCACTAACCGCCGTAATGAGGAAGCGAAATATTTTGAAGAAAATTTAGGGAATGGTGTCACCTTGGAAATGGTGCAGATACTAGGGGGAACCTTTATGATGGGTTCACCAGAAAGAGAAGCAAAACGACTAGATCATGAAATTCCACTGCATCAAGTAACCGTTCCTAAGTTCTTCATGGGGAAATATGCAGTTACCCAAGCACAGTATCAAGTAATTATGGGCAGTAATCCTTCTAAATTCAAAGGTGAGAAACGACCTGTAGAACGAGTTACTTGGGATGAAGCGGTAGAGTTTTGTAAAAAGTTGAGCCAGAAGACAGGAAAAACCTATCGACTACCTAGTGAAGCCGAATGGGAATATGCTTGTCGCGCCGGAACAACTACACCGTTTTATTTTGGCGAAACGATTACCACAGATTTAGTTAACTACCACGGTGACTATCCTTACGGCGCTGCACCAAAGGGGGAATATCGTCAACAAACAATAGATGTAGAAAAATTTCCGCCTAATTCTTTCGGTTTATACGATATGCATGGTAATGTTTTGGAATGGTGTCTAGATGTATATAATAACAATTACCAGGGTGCGCCAAAAGATGGTAGTGCCTGGATGACTGGTAAAGATAATGATATAAAGCTCCTGCGTGGCAGTAGTTGGATCAACATTGCTAGGGATTGCCGTTCTGCCTATCGCGGTAGGTACGCGCGCGCGGATCGTAGCAGCAATGTTGGTTTTCGCGTGGTGGCTGTGGCTGTGGCGTGAGTACTCCCCAAAGCCAGAGTCGGTAAGTGGGAATTTATCGAGCGTACACCAGGGAGTCCAGACCTGAACCAGCGAGGAAGGCGACAACCTCCGAATATAAAACCGAGTCGGATAGCTTGGTAGGTTGCAAAACCGAACAGTTGTTCGACTCAATTAATTCTGCGACATTTAAAAGTAATTCGTAGGTTGGGTTGAGGAACGAAACCCAACATTACTTATCTACTCAACGCTGATGTTGGGTTTCACTTCGTTTAACCCAACCTACAATTTCAGCTACAATTCAGGCCATACTTACTCTTTACCGATATTAGAGTCAAATACAATTCCTTGCCCAGCACCCCACGTAATATCATACGTACCCTGACGAACAGAACGATGAAAGCTGGAATATTCCCAATCTTTTGGAGCTTTCACTAAACCATGTTTGACAGGATTGTAGTGAATATATTCAAGGTGATTTTTAAAATCTACTTCGTCTCTAATCAAGTGTTCCCAAAAACTACGCTGCCAAATAGCCCTCTCTTTTTTATTTTGCCTAGAGGTAGATAGGTTTTCCTGTGATAAAGTAATACACTGGCGACTAAAATAGCTTTTGATCAAACGCCAACGAGTAGAAAAATTACAATCGCCCTGTGGTAATGTCCAAATACAGTGCAGATGATCTGGTAATAAAACAAAGGCATCAATTAGAAATGGGTGTTGTCGCATTACATAACTAAAAATATTTCTTAATAAAGATACGTTAGTCGGTAAGCATAATAGTCTTTGTCTTTTATGGGTTACGAGTGTAAAAAAATAAGTGCCACCTTCTATTGTGGCTCGGCGATATTGCATTGAGTTAATTTTATGATGGTTATATTTCAATACGCTTGGGTTAGCGCCAAAAACCTTAAACTGTGTAGGTTGGGTTGAGGAACGAAACCCAACATTTCCGGGGCTTTGTTGGGTTACGCTTTGCTTAACCCAACCTACAATTTTTCTTAACTGAACCGTATTGGGTTATATTTCGCGCTTTATACTAAAGTATTGGTTATAAAGGATAGCGTTAACTTATTGCTTTTGAGATGTGAGTTAAGAAATGAGTGAAGGGCTATTTAAGAAATTAAAGTAGATGTTGGGTTTCGTTCCTCAACCCAACCTACGATTAAGTCTGATTTAGAGTTTGACGATACCCTTAGTCTATTTGCGGATTTTGGGATGTCAAAAGTCTCTGGGGACGCTTCAAAAGTTAATCGGTAAAATATAGGATCGTGGTGCATTGTCACAAAGGTCAACGCACCCTTATATAAAGAAGCGGCGAGTCCAAACAATTACTTCACAGATGTCACTGTTTGGTTTACTACTACGCGTGGTTTCTTGCGGTCTGACCTGCGCGTTCCACCAGCCATTTCATACTCATCACTATTTTTGCCATAGCAAGATGCAACATTCAACAGCATTTGCTCAGAATAAGTATTCAACTCACGTTCTGCTTCTAATAATGCATTGTGTGTCTTATCTACTATTGTTTGTGCTTGATTATAAGCGGCCAGCTTCTCTCGTAACTCAATTACTTTAGTGTTGTAAGTAGTAATTGAAAACCCATTACTAAAGTCTAACTTAGGGTTAATTGTCTGCATTCCTTCAATCCGTCGTTCAGCTTTGGTCAGTGACATGGAGTTTCGTTTCCGTTGCGTCATATAGTTTTCCTGTTTGGATTAATTTATAAATAACCCTGCTCTTATACACTGAGTTATTTATATATCATCAAGATACGCAATAAGCAGATGCACCAGCCACAGTGAAGTTACAGAATTATAAAAGCATTGGATGGCATTAGCCAACTAGATAGATGCGGGTATATTTGCTGAAATTCTTTGAGAAAAGCAGGTTTTGAAGTCACAAAAGCAGGTTTTGAAGTCGTAAAAGCAGGTTTTGAAGTCGCAAAAGCAGGTTTTGAAGTCACAAAAGCAGGTTTTGAAGTCACAAAAGCAGGTTTTGAAGTCGCAAAAGCAGGTTTTGAAGTCACAAAAGCTAGTTTTGAAGTCGCAAAAGCAGGTTTTGAAGTCGCAAAAGCTAGTTTTGAAGTCGCGGAGCTTTATCTCATGTAGAGACCGATTTATCGCGTCTAAAAAATTGACACGTTAGAGAGACGCGATAAATCGCCGTCTCTACAAAGAATATACTCGTCAATTATTCTTTGACAGACTACTAACTAATAGTAACAACAGCTACCATCGCATCGGCTAGAAGGGGATGAGACAAAGCACACTAAAAATTTATTTTTATAACTGAAAATTTTATTTTATTTATATGTTAAGTAGCTTTCAGGATGTTATCTGTATAATCTATCATTCAGTTTAAATTATCAAATGTATCATCTATCATTCAGTCTGATTGATTATTGACCTCTGTTACTTATTAATAGGTTGAAATTTGAGTATTAGGGTATCTCTTTTTAAGACATAACATACCACTCACCTAGTAATTATTTATTAACGGAATTTGATAAATTATATAGACATACTCTATTCTAGACATTGCCTGAACTTGTGCTTCAAAAATCATGAGCCATTATATGAATAGTTAGCACGTTTACGGCACTATCCAATGTCTGAAGACTTATTAAACTCTTTTCAAGAAGCATACAGCAATCTCGAACTATTTCCGTTGATGGAACGGAACGAAATGGAAAGATTTAGAGTCGAATATGGTGATGATTTGATTGCAGACCTGAACCAATTAGTGGAAGATAGTCCTAATGGAGACGGCAAAATTGTCTTTACAGGACATCGAGGATGTGGTAAGTCTACTTTGTTAGCTGAATTTAGCAGACAAATTCAAGATAAATATTTTGTAGTTCTGTTTTCTATTGCCGATAAAATTGAAATGTCGGCGGTTAATCATATTAATATACTGTTTGCGATCGCAGTTAATTTAATGACAGAGGCAGAAGCACGCAAAGTTGATATTCCGCAATCGACTAAAGAAGCTCTTTATAAGTGGTTTGCTACCCGTACTCGCACTGAAGAATCTAATTTGCAAGCAGAAGTTAGTATAGGTTTTGACCTCTTAAAGTTGATTAGCTCTAAATTAAAAGCTGATGCTAGCGTTCGAGATGAAATTAAGCAAGAGTTTGAACGCAAGTTATCAGATTTAGTTGCAAGGATTAACGAAATAGCTGCTCTAATTCAAGCTGCAACAAAACAAAACGTTTTAGTAATTATTGATGATTTAGACAAACTTGACTTAGGTAGAGTTAACGAAATTTATCGAGATAACATTAAAGCTCTTTGTCAACCTAACTTTCAAATTATTTACACTATTCCGATCGCAGTTCTTCGGGAAACATTTATTAGCACAATAATTGCTACTGAAACCAACGACCAAGTTGTGGCAATGCCTGTATTAAAAATTTTTGATAAAGGTAAAAATCGCTTTCCTAATGCTCAACCTCGCCTAGAAGCAACAAAGATTCTCGGTGAAGTTTTACAAAAGCGGATTCCCAATGAATTAATCGCGGCAGAAACTGCTGAAAAAATTGTGATTTACAGTGGTGGCGTATTGCGAGAGTTAATTCGGATTTCTAAAGAATGTTGCCGCATTTGTTTGCGAACTATCCGGCGAAATCCCTCAGCCGAAGTTATTATTGATGATAAAATTCTTCTGCAAGCAATCAATAAAATACGCAATGATTTTTCGATACGCTTAGGAAAAACTGATATCGATATTTTGCAGAGCGTTTATGAACAATTTATGCCCAACGATCCTAAACAAGCTGAGTTTTTAGATTTGTTACATGGGCTGTATGTTCTAGAATATCGCACTGATGAAACTTGGTATGATGTTCATCCAATTATTATCGAAAGCTTGAAAAGACAGGGAGCCATTAATGCTAAATGAAGAATTATTTGATGAAGGAGAAAATCAAGATGCGTATGATGATTTAATTGTTTCTATTGAAGCTCAAAAACGAGGCTTAAATTTATTGATTGCGGTTTGCGATGATGCTAGCTTTCGTGATGAAATTATTGCTCAATATGAAGCTGAACTACAACCTGCTTTCCGTCCATATCGAGCAACTTTAGCACGTCAGGAACCGAGCCTAAAAGCTGCCCTTAACCAACTGGTACAACAAGAAGAATATCTTCGTCAGCAGAATCCGGCGGTCATCACCGTAACGGGTGCTGAACAACTTTATTTTCTCAGGTTGGGAAATGAGCAATCGGAACAGGAAAAGTTTTTTGGTTACTTACAGTGGACAAGGGAAGGATTGCGCGAATTTCCATTTGCGATCGTGCTTTGGGTAACTAATCAAATTTTAGTCAACTTAATTAAAAAAGCGCCTGATTTTTGGAGTTGGCGTAATGGTGTATTTCGGTTTGAATCTCAAAAGACAAATGCTATTCCTGGTAAAGAATTAGAAGCTATCCGCTTTGTTTTTCGAGATACAGAATTAGCCAGCACAGATACTAATGAAAATAACCCCTTTTTCTTGCCTATTCAAGATTTGCAAAAACTAATCGAGAAAATAGAACAAGAACGGGGAACTAAAGACCCTACATTGGCTACTTTATACTCAAGATTGGGCGATATTTACCGCAGTAGATTAGATCGGGGTGAATCTCAAAATTATCAAGAAGAACAAGAATTAGCAATTAAATATTGGCGACAGGCGAGTGAGCTACAAAATGAATTAGGTTTGCAGATAGATTTAGCTAATAGTCTCAACAATTTAGCCGGAATCTATCGTGCAACAGGACACTACAGCGAAGCCGAACCATTATATAAACAAGCTTTAGAACTGAGGAAACGCCTGCTAGGAGAAAATCATCCTTCTTTTGCTACTAGCTTGAATAATTTGGCAGGACTTTACAAATCTACTGGACAATATAGTAAAGCGGAACTTCTATATCAACAAGCTTTGGAACTGAGGAAACGCCTGTGGGGAGAAAACCATGCGGATGTCGCCGTCAGTCTGAACAATTTGGCATTACTATATGATGAGCAAGGACGTTATGACGAAGCAGAACCTCTGTATCTGCAATCATTAGAACTTGAAAAACGTTTGGTTGGTGAAAATCATCTTTCTTTCGCTCTTATACTGAATAATTTAGCGCTACTTTATTATCATCAAGGACGTTATACTGAAGCTGAACCATTGTCGCAACAAGCAATAGAATTAGATAAGCGATTTTTGGGAGAAGAGAATCCTGATGTTGCAACAGATTTGCATAATTTAGGATTGATATACCGCGCTCAAGGACGCTACGATCGAGCAGAATCTTTGTTTTTAGAATCCTTAGAACTGAAGCAGCGTCTATTGCAAAAGGCGCATCCACTTTTAGCAGATACTATCTATGCTCTTGGCTATATGTACAGGGAGCAAGGACGCTACAATGAAGCGGAATCTTTATGTATAAAAGCCTTAGAACTTGATAAGCACCTATTGGGAGAAAATCATCCCAATGTTGCTGAAAGTCTGAATAATCTGGCAGAAATTTATCGTGAAACTGGACGTTACGGTGAAGCAGAACCGCTTTATTTGCAAGCTTTAGATATTTGTGAGCGAGTCTGGGGTGTAAATCATCACCGTAGTGTCTCTATTCGTCAAAATCTAGAAAAACTTAGTGTAGCAATGCGGGAGAATTAAAATTATGGTGTATTTTTTAGCTTGCAAGCGATCGCCTTTTTCTCAAACCGTTTGAGAATGCTGCAAGGTATTGATTTTATCGCTGATGTGTGGTAGGTTTAACCACAATCCAGAAGGTACTCTGTTGTTAAGCTGGCTCAAAAGTCTATATGGCAGACAGCAGTACAAGCAATCCCAATTCTCAACAAGAGTCTATTCTCAATGCTAATGTCAGCGATCAAGCCGCAGAGTCAGACTCTCTTGGTTTTGAACCTTATGTTAGTGCGATCGCTTCCCCAAGATCCCCGACTTCTCTAAGAAGTCGGGGATCTGATTGAGTTAAAAGGGCATACTAAAGCAAAATCTCATATTCTTGCCTATGCCGCGACGACAAACCCCTCTGCAAACTGGCAACTTTTACCATGTCTATAATCGGGGGAACAATCGCCAAAAGATTTTCTTTGAGCGTGAGAACTATATTTATTTTGTCCGGTTGATAAGGGAACATCTGATAACTAATGCAGTAGATCTTGTTGCTTACTGTTTAATGCCCAATCATTATCACTTTTTAGTCTATCTGAGAGATGAAACTCTGTCTGAGGCAATGAAATCCCTCTCTCTTTCTTACACAAAGGCAATTAATAAGCGTTTTAATCGTTCTGGGGTGCTATTTCAGGGAAGGTTTCAAAGTATTCATATTTTACAAACTGACTATCTTCTCAACCTCTCACGTTATATTCATTTAAATCCAGTGAAAGCAGAACTGGTGCAGCAACCTGAAGAATGGGAGTTTTCCAGCTATTTAGAATATGCAGGATTACGAGGAGGAACACTAGCCAAAACAGAGTATATCAAGATGCAAATTGAGTCAGAATTAGCTTATCAGCAATTTTTAACGGATCATAACCTACCTGATAGCGCTGGTTTCAAAAGACTGCTACTGGATGATTAGCCTAACTAAAGATCCCCGACTTCTTAAAGAAGTCGGGGATCTGAATAATCTGTAGTGGAAAGTGCGTAGGCGTAGCCCGTCGTAGACATCGCTGTACTAGTCAACACTGACGAAACCAGCTTGCTCAATTGCTCTTTGTCCCTGGTCAGTTAATAAAAGTTTGGTGTATGCATCCCCAATCTGCTGTTCGCGATCTTTGTTCTGCTTAATAATCACAAACAAATTAGCAATTATGGGATAGCTGCCATTTTTGATAGCTTCAGTATTTAGCTGGTTGCGCTGACGCGGACATTGCTCAGGCGACACCATCGGTTCCCGATAGGGGGGAATTAATTGACCAGCAGTCTGACCCAATGGCAAAGCCTTCACACTACATTGAGGCACTACTGAACGGGCAGAACCGTAATACACACCACCAGGGATTTTACTGAGTTGGCGCACTGCCTCTGTAGTAGAGTAGACATATTGCACATTCGAGCCAAGTGCTTGCCCCTTCAAGTCGCTGTTGCTAGGGAATATTACCGTATCTGCGTCCTCTGGTCGTTGAGATAAAGGTGTGATGGGTAGGTTGGGTCCACCTACTTGATTCCAGTTAGTAATCTTCCCCAAATAAATCTGCTGCAATTGGTCAACAGTTAAACCTGGGACATTGAGTGATGGGTTGACTACCACTGCTATTCCATCTATACCTACCTGACGTTGCTCAAGGGTGAAGCCTCGCGCTTTTGCTATAGCTTGTTCTTCATCTGTAAGGGGACGAGAAGACTGAGCAAAGTCTAGTTTTCCATCAAGTAACATCCGAATGCCTGAGCTAGAACCAGGGCTAGCATTAACAGGGTCTATATAACGTAATTGTAGTTCCGGGCGATCGCTCTGAATCTGAGAATCTACTAATTGCCGAATAGATGCCCAAGCTGTACTTCCTCCGTAGTTAAATGAGGCAGTGGGGACATCTGCAACTGTCTGAAAACTGGATGTGGTATTAGAGACGGTCTTGAAATTTTGATTAGAAGAAGAGTCAACGCTGTTACGGGACAATAAATTCGGCTTTAGTAACCACCAAAGCAGCCCACCAATAACCATAAGTGTCAGCACTTTACCAATAATCAAACCTCTAAGAAAGAGGGAGATTTCGCTGTTAATTAAAGCTTTTTTTTGATTTGTATTGTCCATATTTTTAAGTGTTGTTTATTGTATTGATCTTACAGGAATTTATAAGTATTCATCGTAGAATAATTTTTAGAATATTTAGATTTAAATTAAATACATAATAGCTAGTTAATAGGTATTTTTATGATTGCTGCTAGATTATTAACTTTTTCTAATGTATGGACTCATCTTTGATTTTTGCGAAGCTAGACCTACCGCACTTACCCTACAGCACGCTGCGCGAACAGAAATCAAAGTGGACTGCTATCATGAGACTCAATTTGCTTTTTAGTAATCTTTGCAATGCTGCAATTGTTTTTGCAGACTCCTTTTTTAGCTACTGATTTGGCTGTTAGGCTATTCACATTGGCATTAGTAAATCGTTGCTCAACAAATTTTTCTATAAAATTATTTAATTGAGTAGGTTTGTTTGGAGACGATGCACTTGTATTAATAAATGTATAGATTAAAATTAGTACTATAAAACTAGTGGTAGCACCAAGCCCTATTCCTAGAAGCAAAAGAAAGTTTCTATAATTTAGCAAATAGGTATCATCAGCATTTTGGTTGATGCCAGCAGATTCTGATGACTGTGGCAACAGCAGAGTAGAATTAAGTGCTTGCAAAGCTTCTGTAGCAGACTGATAACGCTGGTTGTAGCGATCGCGAACCATTGTATCTAAAACATTTGCAAGAGCATCACTTACCTGTACCTGATCGCGCCAGAGAACTTCTCCAGTATTGGGATCTTCTTTTATTTGCTCAGGGATTAAACCTGTCAAAGCTTGAATGCCTATCATCCCTACTGCATAGATATCGCTGCAAAGTTTTGGTTTTCCTTTAGCCTGTTCGCTTGGCATATAACCAGGAGTCCCAACAGCAATAGTTAAACCTGCTCCCAAAGCACCAATTTTCTTAATACTCCCAAAGTCAATTAGCACAATCTTCTGATCAGAGTACCGCCGCATTAAATTTTGGGGCTTAATATCCCGATGAATAATGTTATTTTGATGGACGAATGCCAGTACTTCCAGAATGTCTTTTAATAAACTTAAGACTGCACTCTCGCTCAGACGCTGACCTGAGACAATTTCTTGGGTTAACGCATGACCATCAATAAATTCTTGGACTAAATAGAAATCTCCATCTTCATCAAAATGGGCAAACAGTCTAGGAATTTGATCGTGGTCGTTGCCTAGCTGGTATAAAACTTCCGCTTCTCGATCAAATAACTTTTTAGCGATAGGTAGAACAGCAGGATTGGAATCTTTTGGTTGGAAATGTTTGACCACGCAATGGGGTTGTCCTGGTAAATCTAGGTCTACGGCTAAGTATGTATCACCAGAGCCTCCGCTTCCTAAGTGCTTGATAATTTCAAAGCGATTCCGAAGTGTTTTTCTGGTGAGAGAGTATTGATGCATGTTACGTCTAGCACCTGCTAACAAGTAAGTATTACCAGAACCTCCGCTTTCCAGGAGTTTGACAGTCTCAAAGCGACTCCGAAGTTTTTTTCTAACTAGAGGGTTCTGGCTCATGTGGCGTATACTACTTGTTAATTTACTGACCATTCAGAGCTTGGGTGAGGTTATGAATACCTGCCGCTAGATTTGTTAATATTTAAGGCAGTTACCTTTTCAGGTAAACTATCCTTTGGAGCATTTTTATGGTTAGCTCCTTGATTTGGTTACTTGATTTGGTTAATTTAATACCTATTACAAGATATCTTAATATAAAATTTATTTTTGGAATAGTTTAATAATTTTATCACTTAAGTAAATTTAACACTAGTCCCCAGTATTTATAACTGTAGCCAGAAGGCAACATTCAGTAGTTAGGATATTTATTTATTTTAACTTTAGGTCTGATTACTGACAAAATCTTATAGAGTAAAGTTTAAAAACACAGACATGCTTAGAGTGTATTTCCCAATTTTGTTACCAAATTTTAGTTATTACTGAGTAGCTAGACGTAAATAAATTAAAGTTTGTAGTGAGTTAGCGCGGTCTTCTCCCAAAGGGAGAGGCTAGCGCCTTTCCTTCTCTACGAGAGGCTGCGCCCTAAGCGGAGCTATGCCGCAGGCTTTACGGAACGCTCCGCGTTCGCGGAGCGTCTCGTAGAGAAGGGGGTTTCCCCCATGAGCGACTAACGTTAGCGAGTCTTCGAGCGTCACCCGGAGGGGAAGGATTTTAGTCCTTGATAATCCTTGTTTCGCGCGATAAAAAATCACTTGTGTCAAAGTACAGACCGCAGTGGCAATCCATGAATTGCCCTAAGAGGATGTTTGAAAAGTCTTTTGTCGGTATCAAAAGTTTTAGATTCCTCTAAAGCGCCTAAAGTCACAGTAAAACACTTTTCAAACAATCACTAACTGAAAATCATGGTTTTGACCATTGTTTGCATAGGTATTGAAATTCAACCTGTGTAAATTTGCAAACTTTATTTATTGGTTTAGCCTATCCTTTACGTATCAAATTACAGCATATTAACTGGTTATTCAATAGGTTCCAAAAAACATCCGACTTTTCCGACTTTTCCCACCTTTTAGTTGCGTCTATAGTAATCCGCTTTCATTTTTGCTCGCGCAGTATAACGTAGCCATACTTACTTACGTGGCTAGGCAAGACGCAATAGGAAGGAAGGCTTTTTGAGTTGTACGAAGTTCTTTTCAAAAATCAAATATGAGCCCTATATGTTACTTGCAATAAGTCGGTTGTATTTAAAAGAGTAATAGTAGGAGTAGTTTCAATACTTGTCGGTTAAGGGGAAAAAGGGAAAGAAAAAACTTTTAACCCAAACCCAGTAACCTTTTCCCCAAACCAAATTCCAGTTTAAAATTTTAACCGAGCAGTATTGGGAGTAGTTTAAGCTTGTTTTAGTATATTTTCTATAAACCTTACTAAGTAAAAAATAAAACTATTAATTAAAAAAGCCCCCTATAGGGGGCCTATTAAGTTGTTCGCGTGGAGTAAACAACTAAATAATTAATACTCACAGGAGATAGAGTAATCCGAACAAAATAATCCAAATCACGTCAACGAAGTGCCAGTAGATTTCGGCTGCTTCAATGCCAAAGTGCTTTTCGTTACTATAGTGACCCGGAAGGCGCGATCGCCACAACACGGCAACAATGGCCAAAACGCCAATAGTAACGTGCAATCCGTGGAAACCAGTCAAAACGTAAAATGCACTAGCAAATAAATTGGTAGTCAAACCAAATTCTAAATGAGTATATTCATATACTTGACCCACCAAGAAAATAGCACCCATTGCAGCAGTAATTGCTAACCAAATCTGGGCACCCCGTGCATCATTCTTTTTGATAGCAGTGTCAGCATTGTGCATGACAAAACTACTAGAAATTAGATTGATGGTGTTGACTCCAGGTAGCAATAGTTCTAATTCTGGGGTACCTGCTGGCGGCCATGCAGGTAAGGTAGCACGGAAAGCCAAGTAGGCTCCGAATAGCCCCATAAAAATCATCCCTTCAGCAATCAGGAAGACAACTAGCCCAAACATACGATGGTCTGGATGTTCTTCGTGATGACCAACGGATGCTTCCGCCGTATGGTGATGATTGAGTTCGGTTTTAGCTGGGTCAATAGTTTGACTTTGCATGAATTTTTTAAAAGATAAATTGGGGAGTGGGGAACCGGAAGTGGAGAAGCAGGGAGCAGGGAACAAGGGAGAAGAGTTTTCCTCTCTGCCTCTTTTGAATGCCCAATGCCCCATGCTCCATATCCTAATTTATTTACGGTCTTCGGGATTAGCGGCAACCGCTGGATCGGGTTCTGCTCTTAATACTGAGTTTGGCCCACCAGATAAGACGGGATTGGGATCGGATAAAGGTACACCTTCATTAGCATTTTCCAAACCGTAGTCGTAGGGGCCTGTGGCCAATACTGGGGTTTGATCAAAATTCTCGATCGCTGGCGGTGAGGTTGTCATCCACTCTAAGGTAAGTGCCCTCCAAGGATTATTACCAGCTTTCTCGCCGTATAACCAACTCCAAATTGCATTGATGATGAAGGGAAATGTCGAAACTGCTAGTATGTAAGCGCCATAAGTACAGATTTCGTTGAGAAAGGTAAATTTGGGGTCATACTGGGCAATACGGCGGTTCATGCCCATTAATCCCAGCTTGTGCATTGGTAAGAAGGCCATGTTTAGACCAACTATTGTTAAGGCAAAGTGAACCTTACCCCAAAATTCGTTCACCATCCGTCCCGTCATTTTTGGGAACCAGTGGTAAATCGCCGCATAAATGCCGAGAACACTACCACCAAATAGCACGTAGTGCAAGTGTGCCACCACAAAATAGGTGTCGTGAACGTGAATATCAAAGGGCACTGCTGCCAACATCACGCCACTGATCCCACCAATCACAAAAGTGCCAACAAAGCCGATGGCAAATAGCATGGCAGTGTTCAGCCGGATTTTCCCACCCCACATGGTTGCTAACCAGCTGAAAATTTTAATCCCTGTGGGTACGGCAATGATCATGGTGGTGATCATGAAGAACATCCGCAACCAACCGGGGATACCGCTGGTAAACATGTGGTGCGCCCAAACAATTAGCCCCAGAAAGCTAATAGCAAGAGACGAATAAGCGATCGCTTTATAGCCAAAAATCGGCTTGCGGGAATGGACGGGGATAATTTCTGAAATTGCGCCAAAAAAGGGCAAAATCATGATGTAAACCGCTGGGTGGGAGTAAAACCAGAACATGTGTTGGTAAACTACAGGGTCGCCACCGCCAGTTGGGTTAAAAAATGTTGTCCCGGCAATTAAGTCAAAGGCAAGCAGAATCAAACCTGCTGCTAACACTGGCGTAGATACCAAAGTCAGCGCCGAGGTAGCAAACATCGCCCAGCAGAACAAGGGCATTTGATGAACCCCCATACCAGGGATACGCATCTTGAGCAATGTCACCAAGAAATTAATTGCCCCTAAAATCGATGACGTACCTAGTAAAAGGACGCTCATAATCCAAATTCCCTCACCGACTTGACCTGTTACCAAGCTCAGGGGAGGGTAAGAAGTCCAACCTGCATCTGGTGCATCGCCTACCACTAAACTAGCGATCAACAATAAACCCGCAGGGGGAATCATCCAAAAGGCAACAGCATTCAAGCGCGGAAATGCCATATCCTTTGCCCCAATCATCAAAGGGATGAGGAAGTTAGCAAAACCCGCACCAGCTGGCACGATCCACAAGAAAATCATGATCGTGGCGTGCAGCGTAAATAAGCTGTTGTAGACTTCAGGGGTGACGAAATCGACTTCTGGGGTTCGCAGTTCTGTACGAACCAAGTCAGCCATCACCCCACCAATGCAGTAGAAAATGAACGTAGTGACTAGGTATTGAATCCCAATCACCTTATGGTCGGTGTTGAAGCCAAAGTAGTCTTGCCATTTTCTGATCCCCGGCTCCTCACTAAGGGCGGGGATATTGGCAGTTTCTTGCAACTGAGCTTGTGTCATAGTCATTAGTCATTGGTCATTAGTCATTAGTCATTAGTCATTGGATTTTGACTAAATAACATATTGATTAATGGTGAACTTGATGCAGAATTTCTGGTTTAATTCCCATATCCTTGGTGTAAGGAGCAAGAAATTCATTTGGGGATAGATCGGCAGGGTTAACAGCAATGGCTTGATTTAGCGTTTCTTTGCTGGCAACTAGCTGTTCTTGCATCCATTTATCAAAGGCTTCTTGTGGCTCAACAACTACTGGCGCTCTCATTGCACCGTGGTAGGGGCCACAAAGTTCAGCACAGATTAGGGTATAATCTCCTGCTTTTTGGGGGGTGAAGCGAATCTCGCTTTGCCTACCAGGAATCGCATCTTGTTTCAGGCGGAACTCTGGCACCCAGAAAGCGTGAATGACATCGTTGGCGGTCATACTGATTTGCACTTCTCGCCCGATGGGGACGTGCATTTCACCTGTAGTTATACCAGTTTCAGGATAGGTGAAAATCCAGGCATATTGTAGACCAGTGACGTTGACTTGTAATTCAGCTGGTTTACCTGCTTTATCAGGAGTTCCCCCAATCGTTGGAGCAACACTACCTACACCTGGGGCATTCCGCAGTTGGGGAATTTGGTCAGCATTACGAACTGCTGCCGTAGCTGGATCTTGCATTGCCTCATCAGATTTTTCTTGATTGAGGTTGGGTTCGGTGCTAGGAGGAGTATCGCTTAAAGTTGCCGCCATCGCACTTCCAGGCATTGCCATTGACTCCTGATTCATCATCGGCGCTTCATGAATAGCATGGGGATCAAAGCCACCGATTTCGTTGTAGACATCAAAGCTATAAACAGAAATACCGATAACGATAATTGCTGGGATCGCCGTCCAGAGAATTTCTAGAGGTATATTGCCTTCAACTGGTGGACCGTCTTTATTGTCACCTGCACGCTGACGATATCTAAATGCAGAGTAAATTAAAATACCTTCAACGAGCAGAAATATCCCTGTAGAAACGATCATCATCGCGTTGAACAGACCATCCACCAAGACGGCTTCATCAGTGGCGGCTGCTGGCAACAGACCGTGATTTTGACCGTACCAAAAGCTGGCTAGCGTTAGCACGATGCCAATGAGTAATGTCCAGATGGAAGTTGGAATCTTCACGGCTTACTTAATTGAATTTACTATGTTATCTCGAAGCTACTCACTTACTAAGGTAGTCTAGGCTGTCAGACATGGGGGACAAAGGTCTGAAATTTTTATTAATTTTTTTGACTATTTTAGTAATTTTGAGTAGGAGTTTACTATCATACAACGCCAAAAATAGATGCAAATCAGTGAAAAAGTTTAAGGAAAAATTTAGAATGCTTAAATTAATTGTGATTAATCCATTTCTGACATCTTGAAAAATACCTAAAGCTTCAGGTAAAACCTTTCTGGAGTGATTCAAAGTATAAGTGAGTGCTAATCTATAAACCCTTAGCCTATACGCTAGGGTGGAGATAGGACGCTAAAAGAAAATTGAAAATTTTAACAGATCCACCAAGAGCGGGCAGAAGGTATCGTTAATGAGCGAATTTGTCCTACAACAACAAAATGAAGCGGCTCTTCAGCAGCAAAAGCCCAAGGAAATGATTCGTCGCTTGGTGTGGAAAATATGCATAGCCACCTTAATTTTGATGGCAATAGGCAGTGCCACCCGCGTGATGAATGCTGGACTTGCTTGCCCAGACTGGCCCTTATGCTATGGCGAATTGGTGCCAGCCAAGCAAATGAATCTCCAAGTGTTTTTGGAGTGGTTTCATCGATTGGATGCAGCTTTAATTGGTGTAAGCGCGATCGCACTCTTCGGTTTGTCCTGGTGGCATCGTCGTTTCTTACCCAGATGGCTGCCTTGGGCATCCACATTTGCCCTGTTTTTAATTGTCTTCCAAGGCATCTTGGGGGGACTCACCGTCACCGAACTGTTGCGGTTTGATATCGTTACCGCCCACTTAGGAACGGCGCTGTTATTTTTTAGCACCCTCCTGATTATCGGCACGGCACTCACTCCCTATCAGGGAACTGGAACCGTTGGTAAGTTGCCTTGGGTAGGTTTAACTGCTGCTGTTCTGGTTTACCTACAAAGTTTACTAGGTGCTTTGGTAGGCTCTCGCTGGGCGCTACACCAATGCCTCGGCGGTTCTCAACTTTGTACGGTAATGTACAGCCATATTGCTGGTTTGGTGCCGCCAACAGTGGCAACCTTGGCAATGGTATTTATCTGTTGGCGTACACCAGCACTACATCCAGCCTTACGGCGACTGGCAAATATAGCTGGTGGGTTGTTAACCTTACAAATCTTGTTAGGATTCGCCACTTTCAAATTACACCTCCAAGTCGAGCCTCTCACCGTCTCTCATCAAGCTATAGGAGCTGCTTTGCTGGGTACTTTGGTGGCTTTCACAGTTCTCGCACTGCGTGACTGGGCTACTAGCCGCGACATCACAGTGTTGAGCAATGAATGCTGAGTAGGGAGTGAGGGAACAGGGGGAGTAGCGGAAGGAAGAATTTCTAACTCCTAACTCCTGTACAAACACGATTAATCGCGTCTCTCCTAATTCAGTGCTAAATTATGGCCGCAACGGCGAGTATTGCGACCCACGCAGGTGCAGAAAATCTGTGTTTCATTTGCCTGAAAAAGCCACCTTGAGCGGGGGCTGCATATAAGTTGTTGAAAAATAAGGAACCAGAGCCAAAATGATTGAGACTAATGTCTCTCGCCACCACGGAACGTTTTTACAGGTAATTCAAAGTTACTACCAGCTAACCAAGCCTCGGATTATTCCGCTGCTTTTGATTACCACAGCTGGGAGTATGTGGATTGCTGCTAAGGGTGAAGTAGACCCATTGCTGTTGCTAGTAACTCTCACTGGTGGCACTTTGGCTGCTGCAAGCGCCCAGACAATTAATTGTGTCTATGACCGGGATATTGATTATGACATGGAGCGGACGCGCCATCGTCCCATACCTTCGGGTAAGGTGCAGCCACGCGATGCTCTAATTTTTGCGATCGCACTAGCGACGATTTCCTTTACACTCCTAGCAGTATTTGCCAATCTGTTAGCCGCCCTGCTAGCTTTCTCTGGCATCGTCTTTTATATTTTGGTCTATACCCACTGGCTAAAACGCCACACCACCCAGAATATCGTTGTTGGTGGGGCTGCTGGGGCAATTCCAGCTTTAGTGGGTTGGGCTGCCGTCACAGGCACATTAAGCTGGTCAGCATGGTTAATTTTTGCCATCGTCTTTTTGTGGACACCACCCCATTTCTGGGCTTTAGCTCTGATGATTCGGGACGATTACGCAAAAGTTGGGATACCAATGCTACCTGTGATTGAAGGTGATACGGCAACCGTGAAGCAGATTTGGTACTATACGCTGGTAACAGTATTTGCAACCGTGTTATTGGTTTATCCCTTGGGCGCGAGTGGAATTCTTTATGCTGCGATCGCCCTAAGTCTGGGAGGATTATTTATCCACAAATCTTGGCGGTTGTTGCAAAATCCAGAGGATCGCACTGTCGCTAGAGAGTTGTTTCTTTATTCCATCTCCTACATGATGCTGTTGTGTCTGGGGATGGTCGTGGATAGCCTTCCTGTTACCCATAATCTAATTAATGCAGTGATCGATCAGTTGCATTTTATTGCTTAGGGGATGCAAAATTTAGCGATCGCGTTTGGAAAAGTGACGCGATCGCATTTTCAGAAATTAAAAAATATACATAATAATTTGAGTTTTGCTGATTTGCGATTAAAAGTAAAATTTCAGTCATAGACAAATCGATCAAAAAGCTAAATGAAGTTGTAAAAATCGAAATGTTGACAAATTACATTCGTACAGCATTGCACAAAGCAACCTACGAGTTGCTTGAGGATGGAACTTTTTATAGCGAAATTCCAGAATGTCAAGGAGTTTGGGCAAACGCTACAACACTAGAAGCTTGCCGGGAAGATTTGCAAGATGCTCTTGAAGGATGGATTATTTTAGGATTGCGTTTGGGTCATACTCTACCGATACTCGATGGCGTTGACCTGAATTTCACCAAAGAGGTCGCCTAATGCCACCCTTTGGATCGATTAATCGGCGGGATTTGATTCGTTATCTGAAAGATGCAGGTTTTGATGGCCCTTACCCAGGTGGGAAGCATCAATACATGGTAAAAGGTGAATTAAAGCTGACAATTCCCAATCCGCATCAGGGAGACATCAGCCCAAGCTTACTAAATAGAATATTACGTCAAGCTAATATAAGCAGAGATGAATGGGAGGCGTTATAAATTATATGCCCGATCGCTCATGAGACAATAATCTCTCGTGCGATCGCACCAGGGGCTAACTCAATTGATTCAGGGTGTAAATACACCCAATTTCTGCTTACTGGGTTTCACGAGTCTTTATATTTTTGGGCAGATTTACTTCTGATAGCGTCTACAGTCTCAAGTTACTTTTGCTAGCGTAGTGATATAAGGTTTATCGCTCCCCACTAAGCAGTTGGAAGCAAAAGGATTAATATGGCTCATTTAAATCAGCGTCGCTCTCAAAATGTCAACGGCGATTTTTATGTAGATACTACCTGTATTGATTGTGATACCTGTCGCTGGATGGCTCCTGAAGTATTTTATGATGTCGACGATCAATCGGCTGTTTATCATCAACCAACGAATGAGGCGGAAAGATTAGCCGCACTGCAAGCACTTTTAGCTTGTCCTACTAGTTCTATTGGCACAGTTGAAAAGCCAAAAGATATCAAAGCTGTTCAACAAAGCTTTCCAATATTAGTAACAGAAAATATTTACCACTGCGGCTATCATTCTGAAAAATCTTACGGTGCTGCTAGCTATTTAATTCAACTTCCAGAAGGTAACATTTTGGTCGATTCTCCCCGTTTTACGCCGCCTTTAGTCAAGCGTTTAGAAGAACTGGGGCCAATTCGTTATATGTACCTAACTCATAAGGATGATGTGGCAGATCATCAAAAGTTTGCCGAGCATTTTCAGTGCGATCGCATCCTTCATGCTGATGATATTACTGCGGATACTCGCAATGTAGAAATACAGCTAACTGGTTCCGAACCATTTGCCTTGACTCCTGATTTCTTAATTATTCCAGTTCCCGGTCACACTAAAGGACAAACTGTCCTACTCTACAAAAATAAGTTTCTCTTCACTGGCGACCATCTCGCTTGGTCAGAAAGCTTGCATCAACTGGCTGCATTCCACAATGCCTGCTGGTATTCTTGGTCAGAACAGACTAAATCAATGCGTAGCTTGGCTAATTACTCTTTTGAGTGGGTGTTACCAGGTCATGGACGAAGATTTCATGCTGATAAGGAAACCATACGCCAGCAGATGCACAAGTGTATTGAGTTAATGGAATCTTTGGATTGACATTACAGCTATTTTCAGGTAAACCACGTAGTAGGGGCGCAAGGCCTTGCGCTCCTACTATTTCACGAGATATGGAAAAGCCTAGGAAAAACTAACGTAACTCATACGATGTACACAAAAGTCTTTTAAAGCTGCCCCACATCTTGACCTGTAATGCTAATGCATCGACTTGCAATGCTAATGCATCGACTTACAATGCTAGTGCATCGACTTACAATGCTAGTGCATCGACTTACAATGCTAGTGCATCAACCTGCAATGCCAATGCATCAACCTGCAATGCCAATGCGTCGACCTGCAATGCTAATGCAATACTGTAGCTTTCTAGAATAGAGATTTAGACAGAGGTCAGACTCTATTGCATAGAAACGAGAAGCGCTATAACCTGAGTTTTAGCAACCTTTTAACCAAACACGGATTATGAAAAAGCTGATCAACAAGCCGGAAGACTTTGTGCGAGAAAGTCTAGAAGGTATGGCGGCGGCTCATTCCGATTTAATTAAAGTAAACTACGATCCCGCTTTTGTCTATCGAGCCAATGCACCTATTCCGGGTAAAGTAGCAATTATTTCAGGTGGTGGCAGTGGACATGAACCAATGCACGCTGGCTTCGTGGGCAAAGGAATGCTTGATGCAGCTTGTCCTGGTGAGGTTTTCACTTCACCGACTCCAGACCAAATGCTAGAAGCAGCAAAGCTTGTAGATGGAGGCTCAGGTATCCTTTACATCGTCAAAAATTACAGTGGCGATGTCATGAACTTTGAGATGGCAACAGAGTTAGCCCGTAGTGAAGGCATTCGATCGCTAAATATTTTGATCGATGACGATGTAGCAGTGAAAGATAGTCTCTATACCCAAGGACGACGGGGTGTAGGAACAACAATACTGGCGGAAAAAATTTGTGGTGCGGCGGCTGAGGCAGGGTATAATTTGCCACAAATAGCAAATTTATGTCGCCGAGTAAATTTGAATGGGCGGAGTATGGGAATTGCTTTAACGTCTTGTACAGTGCCAGCTAATGGAACACCGACATTTGAATTGAGCGATCGCGAAATCGAATTAGGTATCGGTATCCACGGTGAACCAGGAATAGAACGTACAGCTATCAAAGCAGTAGATGAGATTACCGAAATTTTAACGCGATCGCTCCTTGAAGATGCACCATACAGCCGCACACTGCGCGAGTGGGATGAAGACAAAGGAGAATGGGTAGATGTAGAACTAACAAATCTCCCATTTGCTAAAGGCGATCGCTTATTAGCTTTCGTCAATAGTATGGGTGGAACTCCGATTTCTGAACTGTATATTGTTTACCGCAAACTTGCCCAAATCTGCGAACAGCAAGGATTGCAAATTGTGCGAAACTTAATAGGCCCTTACATCACATCTCTAGAAATGCAAGGTTGCTCCATTACCCTGCTGAAATTAGATGATGAAACGATCCGATTATGGGATGCACCAGTAAAAACACCAAGTTGGCGCTGGGGAATTTAACTAATTACGAATTATGTTGAGTCAGCCGCAGATATTACAATGGTTGCAGGCTTATGCAACTGAGATAGAGCAGAATAAAACCTATTTGACAGAATTAGATGCTGCGATCGGAGATGCTGACCACGGTATAAATATGGATCGCGGCTTCAAAAAGGTAAGTATTCTGTTACCAACTCTTACAGACAAAGACATCAGCAACATTCTCAAAACCGTCAGTATGACCTTAATTTCTTCCATTGGCGGTGCTAGTGGCCCTCTTTATGGAACCTGGTTTTTACGAGCTAGTACAGCAGTAGTAGATAAGCAAGAATTAACAGAACAAGATGTGTTAGGGCTACTCCAGGCAGGCTTAGACGGCGTGCTGCAACGTGGCAAAGCGCAACTAGGAGACAAAACAATGGTGGATGTGCTATCTCCGGCTATAGTCGCTTTTGAGCAGGCTGTAGGAGAAAGCAAGGGAACGCTGGAAGCGATGCAACAGGCTGTAGCAAAAGCCCAAAAGGGGTTACAAGAAACTATACCTATGCAGGCCAAAAAGGGACGGGCTAGCTATTTGGGGGAAAGAAGTATCGGACATCAAGATCCAGGAGGGACTTCTGCTTATTTAATGTTGAAAAGTTTGTTAGAGGTGTTGGAAAGTAGCCAAACAACTAACCACTGAAAATTAACGAACCGCATAATCACTATTGCCAAAAATCAGTGACATCGTATCCTAGTTCCGCTAATATGTGCCGGAGCAGGGGTAAACTGAGTCCTATTACATTGCTGTGACAGCCTTCAATTTTTTCAACAAAAAAACTACCAAAACCTTCAATGGCAAAGGCTCCAGCACACTTTAGTGGCTCACCTGTGGCAACATAAGCAAGAATTGCGCGATCGCTCATTTGAGCAAAGTAAACCCTTGTAACTTGAGACTTGACTATAGTGCGGTTTTGCTCAAGGTCAATTAAGGCGTGACCTGTATACAAGTCGCCAAAGTTACCTTGCATTATCTGCCAACGGGCGATCGCTTCAGAAGTGTCTGCTGGTTTGCCGTAAATTTCACCATTCATGGACAAAACTGAATCACAACCCATAATCAAAGCTGATTCAAACTGCGGGGCTACAGTTTCCGCCTTATATCGGGCAAGAGTTTTGACCAATTCTGCTGGTTCACTTAATTGGATTTGCGACTCGTCAAAGTCACTGGCTCGAACTATCGGTTCAATACCAACAGTTTGCAACAAGCGGCGACGAGCTGGGGAAGCTGAGGCAAGTACAAAGGGTGGAATTTTCATGAGATTTATAAAAGCTTGTTAATTGGGCACGGGGCATGGGGCATTGGTGATTAAATTTCTTTTCTATCCCCCATTCCCCATTCCCTATTCCCTATTTCCCAATTAATAGACAGAAAAAGAATTTACAACCTCATCAATCATTCCTTTAACTCTCTGCCAGCGTTTTTCAGGAATTGAGGCGTTGAGGGTAAAAAGTTTGCCACGGCTAACAGCGACGCTGGCGATGTTATGCCGTTGCTGTTTATTGGGAAGTTTAACCTCATACTCTAAAAGGTAGTAGGTTTTACCGTCTACTTCTCGCTCTGCGGCATTGACTAATTCAGCCGAACGACCAGAGTCAGGAGGTGCAAGAGCAGCTTTTCCCAACTTATATCCTACTTCTGTTGGGGTTCCCAATTCTGATAAAGTTTTACCTTCTGGAACTGGGCTAATCACAACCGAAACGTTTTCAGACACCTCAATCAAATCGTGGAAAACCACATCTGGCCCGTTGGCAACTTTAACTTGTAGCCACCCGTTAGGATATGAAAACTGATAGCCATCACTAGTGTCTACAAAGCTTTTGAGTCCAGCCGCAGCTGCTATATCAGAATTACTCAGGCTGAAACTCAACACCAATAGCAAAATTAATACAATTCTTTTCCACATCTATACGAGTTCCTTTAGGCTGGGGACAACACCAGGCTTGCATCATTTCTCGTTTTTATTCTCCCACCAAGCGGGACGCTTCGGATGACGCGTTTCGGGGTTGCTTAAGCGATCGCCTGTTTTTGGAAAGACTGTTTCTTTACACATCCCTTATTTCATCAAATACCCGAACGGTAAGTTATTACGCTGTCTTAAACTAACTAAAAGTGAGCGTAAATCTTTGACAACTTTTGCTAAATCTAAGTAAGTTGGCACAATAAAACCAAACTATGTAAAGAGAAATGAACTAGGCTAAAATCCTTATACCTATTGCTTATCGCCTGTTGTCTATTGCCTTATTCCAACAATAATTATTTACGATCACTTACTTAAGTTAGCTAGTGAAATGATTAAGTTGCGCGATCAATTTTTTGTACTTCTTCTTCAGATAGTTTCACATTGATAGCTTGTGCTGAGTCTTCAATGCTAGAAACCTTGCTAGCACCAGGAATTGGCAAAATAGCGGGCGATTTGGAGCGTAACCACGCTAGAACGATACTGTATACTGATACGCCTTTTTCTTTCGCTAAGTTAGCGATCGCCGGAATATCTTGTAAATCTTGATGGCGACGTCTACCACCAAAGGGACTCCAAGGCAAAAATGTCAATTCTTGCTGTTCGCAATACTTCAATACACCGTCCTTTTCTGGCTGTCGTTGCCAAGGGCTGTATTGATTCTGCACCGAGACAATATCTACTACATCTCGCGCCCGCTTAATTTGTTCAACGGAAAAGTTAGAAACTCCCACAAACCTAATTAAACCTGTCTCCACTGCTTCTTTCACTGGCGCAAGGGATTCTTCAATGGTGTACTTACTATCGGGTGAATGGTATTGCCAAACATCGATGGGTTTGGCACCACCTAACGCCTCAAAACTGACTCGAATTGTTTCGCGCAAATGTTCTGGGTTGCCGTTGCTTGTCCAGTTGCCATCGGGACGCATCAAACCGCCCTTAGTTGCCACAATTACTTGGCTAACATCGCCTTTATAACTAGTAAGCGCCTTGTGAATTAGTCGCTCGTTGTGGTGTTTTTCTGACTCATCTTTGCAGTAAGAATCGGCGGTGTCAATAAATGTAATACCCAAATCCAAAGCTCGATGAATAACTTCGATTGATTGCG
Organism: Nostoc sp. LEGE 12450; assembly: GCF_015206895.1. Lineage (GTDB taxonomy): Bacteria > Cyanobacteriota > Cyanobacteriia > Cyanobacteriales > Nostocaceae > Nostoc. The sequence goes on from NZ_JADEXU010000026.1 coordinate 27,561, forward strand.
ATTCGGGAGGGCGATTAGAGATTGACATGGGCATACCGCCCAAACCGATCGCACTCACAAAGATACCAGTTTTTCCTAGCTGTTTGGTTTCCATACTTCTAGCTATAGCTTTCTGCCCCAATTATCCCAGCTAGTCAAAGCTTTTTGAGGGATTTATCATAAATCCTCCCTAGTACTTAGATTTGGTGATAAGTGAATGGGCTACTAAGGGAATACTCTACTCAGGGGTTAAGTATTCTATACACAAGCACCGATGAAAATTGTAGAGGAAACCCGTACTAGATTACAGCTAAAGCATCGACCGCTCAGGTATTGGGTCATCGGGTGGTGCATTTTTACTGTCTGTTTAAGCTTCTTGATTTACTGCTTATTTTTTGAGTCTACTTCAGTTAGTCTTAATTGCGATCGCCTCTCGCCAAGCAAAATTAATTGTGAATTGAGACAGTTTAATTTGCTGGGAAGGATGGAGAAACTCAGAATGTTTGATCCCAGTGAAGCATACATTCTCACAAAAACTGGCAGCAAAGGGTCGAAAAGCTATCAGGTTATAATTGTGACTCCATTTAAAGATTTTCCTCTTTTATCCCATCTTAGTTATGAACAAAATCAAGAATTTACCTTGAAAACCAACGATTTTATCAACTCTAATAAAACTTCGCTATTTGTACAGCAAAATCAGCGAAACTATCTATTTTTCTTAAGTTTATCTATATTAATTATCATGGCGATCTCTGCTTTTTTTGCAACATCACCTGTAACTACCTGCACCTTCTATAAAAGTATCGATAAGGTCTTTATCGAACGTAAAAGTCTTCGTGGCAATCAAGTTATTGAACATCCACTAGAAAATATTCTGTGTTTTGACATCAAAGAAAGGCAATATAAATACTCTAAGCTTTATCGGGCTGTAATTGTGCTGAAATCCTTCAAAGAAATCCCAATCAATCCACAATATACTGATGAAAGAAGCGTTAGATATGCAGTTTCTAGGATACTCTTATTTCTAAAGCTTTAACAAAAACTATCCCCACTACTTACCACTATGCCCATAGACTGAAGTCATAGATCGCTGACTTATCTAGGAAGCTGGGGATATTGTCTATCAAAAATGATTTAGGATTTGCTATATAGACACGAAATGCCTAGATTAAGGAAGCTTGAGTCACTTTCAACTGAAATTTTACATCCAGCATTCTCGATTAGTACCATTCTTACTCAACTAAAAATACTCACTTTGTCAGTTTGTCTATTTAGGCTATTTTTGGTACATAAAATAAGAAGCCTACACGAGCGGCTGTTATTCTACACTTGACATAAAGCATTGTGAGTGCTAAAAGACGACTGCCAGAAACCATTGCCCATGTCAGAATCACCCGCCAATCTTGGCAACACGGCTTCCTTGAGGGTGAAGTGAGTGCAGGTGAGTTTGAGTGGCATTTCCAGTGGCATTTTCGCCGGGGAGAACTTGCCGTCAAGCCTTCCCAAGGCCGCGCTTTAATCAAAGAACCCCTTGGTCGATTTTTGGAGCAACAAGATTATCAGCTAGAGCCTGGAGGAGATTATGCTTTTACTATTCGGGCGGAACTTTAAAAGTTAGGAGTTAGGGGAGACGCGACACCAGTCGCTACAACGGGGGGAACCCCCGCAACGCGCTGGCTCATTAATCGCGTCTGTACAGGAGTTAATTATGTAATTCCTCACTCTTGACTGCTGGGTGTTGATTCTGTGAGGCGGTTTAAGTATCTTTCGATTAAGAGAATGGCAACAATGTCATCTATCGGTCTTGGAGGCTGTCGTAGACCTTGTGGCAATAGCTTTGTTAGCCCTTTGGGTGGGAACATTTGCCAATAGCGATCGCGTGCTTCTAAGGTTGTATACCGCTCATCCACTAAAATAATACTCAGAGGTTCTGTCAATTCCTGATACAACTTCTGTCTCCACTGCTTGGCTGTAGTTTGGTCGCCCATCACCATCAAGGAGATCGGAAACTTTTGACGCAGTGTTTCAATGGTAGCGATCGCCTCTTTTGCTAGCACAACCTGATGATAATACAATTGCCGATCCAGTCCCATCACCGCTAAACCACACTTATCTCGACCTGGATCAAACCCCAATATGACTGGTTGCGTTGGCGAAAATTCGCGTAAAGTCATAAGAAATTAAAAATAAAAATTAAGAATTAGAAATCAATAAATGCAATCACAGCAACTATTTTGAATGCTGTTGAATATGTTTAAATCTTACTAATAACAGTGTGCAAATAATATTTTAAGTACTAAAAATAATTTTTCCGTTGACTATTGCCACTAATTTTACTCTCAATGGCCCGGCTGTATAAGTGTCCTCTGCTGCGATCGCTTTGATCTCCAAGGGTTGATTATACTGTCTTAATTGGGCGACAAAGCGCAAGAAAGTCCCCTCTACCTGCACATCCTCGACAATCCCGGCATTACGAGCCCGAAATTGGGAAGCAGAAATTAGTATTTCCAAGCGCTGCTGTAACTGATAGGATGTCATGGTTTTGGAATCGGCACTAGTTGTTGCTAGCACTGCACCTCCCGAAAAAACCAATTGATTTCGCGCTGTATCGGCGAAAAACTCTATCTGTTTTTCTCCCCTGACGTAATTACCAGCCGAGAAAATTCGCACCACATATTCTTGACCATCGCTAATCTGCTTGCTCAATTGGTCAACCCTATCCTGAGTCACCCGCAGTAGCTCTACATTGGCAGGATTTGCCCCAGGCTCACTTAATTCCAGGTTGGCGTTGCGATTGGCTTCTTGTAAAAGTTGTACCACTGCCCGACGAGCCGCAGTCGGTTGGATAACACGAATTACAGCAGCAGACAAAACTTGACCGCGAACTAAGGCCAACTTACCTAGACGCAGGTCGCGGTAAGACTGATAATATTTTTCCAGCCTGGCAACTTCTAGTTCTAGTTGTTCTTGTTGTGCTTCCAATTCTTTCAGGCGCGATTCCCGTTTGGCAATCACTTCCTCTCGTGCTGCAACTTCTACATTACGCTTTTGAATCAATTGATCGAGTTGGCCAATTTTTTTATCGCGTTGTTCTATCGCTTCTTGACGGTTAGCCAGTTCGCGATCGCGTTTTTCAATAGCTGTTTTGGCTTCGTCAATGGCTTTTTTCGCTTCAGCGTACAGTCGTTGTCGTTCTGTCTTCAGTAGTTCAACTGCCGCCTGTAGCTCTTTTCTTTGATTGGAAACGCTTTGCAACTCAGCTATGGCTTTTTGGTACTGAGTTACAACTTGTCCTAACTGACCTTGAGTGCGTTGGAGTTGAGTTTGAGTTTGGGCTTGTTGACTAATGGTGCGGTTCAACTGAGCTTGTGTTTGGAGTTGTTTGGCATTCGCTGCCTGTAAAGACTGATTAATTGCCTGTAAGTCTTGTTGTGCTTTTGCTTGGGCAATTCTTGCTTGATTTAGCTCACTTTCTACCTGACTTTTCTGAGTTTCTGCGGTTTTTAGCTGTTCCCGCTTCTGTCTGAGGTCTGTTTGAATATCTTCTAATTCAAAGACTCCCTTCCGCAAGCCTTCATCGGCAGCGAATAAAATTCCTAATGTTGATGCTGAAATCAAACCGCCCGTAAAAATAGTTACCACTACGGCAGTATTTTTCGGACGAAGCTTAAAAAGTGAGAGGCGGGCTTTGCCAACTCGTGTGCCGATGCGATCGCCCACGGTGGCAATTACGCCTCCCAGAATTAAAATTGCTGCGATGAGGATGTATCCGGTGGTCATCTTTAGCTACCGAAATCCTTCCAGATACAGCCTACTACTTTTAAGCATTGTCTGCGGAGAAGTGGAAGTTGGCAATAGCTGAAATTATTCAATTTTGGATTTACCTCTAGCTATTTGTGTCATCTTTCAAAATAGAACACGCGCCGATTCCCCTTTCTCCGATTGATTTTATGTGAATTGCCTACTTAAGGTAACAGGTTTATGCACGGTAATCTTCTTTTTGTGGATAGAAATCATCTTTTTCTCACGCAAATCCCCTAGTAGCCTAGTAACGGTAACACGGGTTGAACCAATTGCTTCTGCGATCGCCTGATGAGATAACTTCAGATCAATAGTGATCCCATCTGCACAAGGAACGCCAAAATCCCGACAAAGAATTAACAAAAAACTCACCAACCTAGAACCCATATCTCGGTGAGCGAGAGTTTCAATCATCATCTCTGTTTGTAAAATGCGCGAAGAAAGACCCCGCAGCATTAACATTGATAATTCTGGATTTTCCTTGAGTGCTTGCTCTACTTGTTCAATTGGGGCTGACAGTAATTCCACAGGGGTAAATGCAACCGCATGGTAAAACCTATCCGACTTATTTCCTGTCAGCAATGACAAAACACCAAAAACACTATTTTCCCGAAGCAATGCTACTGTTATTTCCTCTCCTGCCTCGTACACCCTAGAAAGTTTAACAGCACCTTTCAAAAGAAAATAAACTCGTTCGGCAGGATCGCCAGGAAAAAAGATCGTTTTATTGCGTTCAAACGTTTCCACAACTGGCGGAAACGCCCCGGTCGCCATCTGACGAAATACATTTGCTAGGGCTTTATCTTGTGTCACGATCATCTCCCTTCCCCTACCCAATGCCGGAAAAACAAAAACTGATTACCTAAGAATACACCCGAAAAATGAATAAAGCACCGTCAACCTTTCTGTACTTTCCTATACTCAAACTAATCGCTTCATAACTGTTTGTTTATAATGATACATAATTGTTGATCCTTTCAGCTACTAATTGTTGATAAGTAGTTCCAATAACTGTATTAAAAAGGGTTTTTTAAAGAACAAATAAAGATATCTTGAGAAAATCTTTAGGAAAAATCAAGATTTTTGCCACAGCAAACACCCTTCTCAATATTCATTTTTGCAAATCCTGTATAAAACAAAGACTAAACGTGCCTCAGATTCTAGTATGCTCCTAATGATCGATCGCATTAACAATTTCTATGCTGAATCTGACTGGAAAAAATGCTCTTGTTACAGGTATTGCCAATAACCGCTCGATCGCCTGGGGCATCGCCCAACAGCTGCATAAAGCCGGAGCAAACCTGGGTATTACCTACCTGCCGGATGAACGCGGCAAAATGGAGAAAAAAGTTGCGGAGTTGGTAGAACCCCTCAACCCAAGCTTATTTCTTCCTTGTAATGTCCAAGATGAGGAACAGATTCAATCTACCTTTGAGACAATTCGTGAGCAATGGGGGAAGCTAGACATTCTCATCCATTGTCTGGCCTTTGCCAGTAAAGACGATTTAAGTGGAGACTTTAGCCAAACTTCTCGTTCTGGCTTCAACACTGCCTTAGAAATCAGTACCTACTCGCTGGTGCAGTTAAGTGGTGCAGCGAAACCTTTGATGACTGAGGGAGGTAGTATCGTCACGCTGACATATTTAGGCGGTGTCAGAGCAATTCCTAACTACAACGTTATGGGAGTTGCGAAAGCAGGGTTAGAAATGAGCGTGCGTTACCTAGCTGCTGAACTAGGACCACAAAATATCCGCGTCAATGCCATCTCTGCAGGCCCCATCCGCACCTTAGCATCTTCAGCAGTTGGTGGAATTTTGGATATGATCCATCATGTCGAAGAAGTAGCTCCCCTGCGCCGTACTGTCACTCAGCTAGAAGTGGGTAATACTGCCGCTTTCTTATGTAGTGATTTGTCCAGTGGTATTACCGGACAAGTGCTGTATGTAGATGCAGGATATGAAATTATGGGAATGTAAGATAATTGGGGCATGGGGCACTGGGCATTGGGCATTGAGTATTAAAATTCTTGTCCATTCCCTATGCCCTATGCCCTATGCCCTATGCCCTATTTCCAATGCAAATTAGCAAAGTTAATTCAAACTACGACCATTCAACTAAAAACCCTCGGATTGCCACTGTTCACCGTACTACTGGTGAAACTGATGTACAAGTTACCATCAATTTGGATGGTAGAGGAACTTGCACGGCAGCAACAGGTATTCCGTTTTTAGATCACATGTTGCATCAAATTGCCTCCCACGGGCTGATTGATATAGATGTCCAAGCCAAGGGAGACTTGGAAATTGATGACCATCACACCAACGAAGATGTAGGCATTACTTTAGGCCAAGCTTTCAACCAAGCACTAGGCGACAGAAAAGGTATTGTCCGCTTTGGTAATTTTCTTGCACCATTGGATGAAGCTTTAGTTCAGGTAGCGCTAGACTTTTCTGGACGGCCTCACCTCAGCTACGGCTTGCAAATTCCTACCCAGCGCGTAGGAACATACGACACCCAACTCGTGCGCGAATTCTTTGTAGCATTGGTAAACCATAGCCAAATGACACTCCACATTCGGCAACTGGATGGCATTAATTCCCACCACATTATAGAAGCGACATTTAAAGCCTTTGCAAGAGCAACACGGCTAGCAGTGGAGATTGACCCCCGTCGTGCTGGTCTAATTCCCAGTTCTAAAGGCGTTCTCTGAAAGTAGTCAAAAGGGGCATTAGTTATTTCGCCTCTAGTCTCCAATACCCAATAATTGACACACGACTTGGTGATGGTTATTATCAGCCTACTAGGTAACTTGTAATTAATACCAAGCTGGTAATTAGGTTAAACCAAGATGAAGTCAGTTGCAGATGACCCAGATTCTCAACTTAATACGGCAGACACTCCGCCAGTAGTCCTAACTTCTGAGTTGCGAAAAGTCTATCGCACTGGTTTTTGGCTAAATCAAAAAGTCGTATCTCTCAAAAACTGTTCTTTAACGGTTTACAAAGGCGAAACCTTTGGGTTGCTAGGGCCAAACGGTGCTGGTAAAACCACCCTTTTAAAATTGTTGCTGGGAATTATTCATCCCACTTCTGGACGGGGATTGTTATTGGATAAGCCTATAGGCGATCGCAGTGTTAAGCAACATATCGGCTATCTGCCAGAAAATCCCTATTTGTATGACTATCTCACTGGCTGGGAATTTTTGCAGCTAGCTGCTGGACTATTCCAAATTCCCCAAAGTGTCCAACGCCAACGCATTCCCCAACTGCTGGAATTAGTGGGTTTATCCCAAGCTGATGCCCGCAAAAAGCTTTTACGCCGCTATTCAAAAGGAATGCTACAGCGTGTTGGCATGGCACAGGCGCTAATTAACGAGCCAGATTTGGTTTTTCTGGATGAACCAATGTCTGGTCTCGATCCGGTGGGACGTTACCAAATGCGGGAAATTATCCTGGCGCTAAAAGCTGCTGGAAAGACGATTTTTTTCAACAGCCATGTTCTTAGTGAAGTAGAACAGATTTGCGATCGCATTGCCATCCTTGCTCAAGGTGAACTAATTTGCTCTGGTTCCCTTAATGAACTTTTAGGCGTAGACAACACATATTATGTAAAAGGTCAAGGTGGTGACTGGGAAATTCTCAAAAAATGGATACCCACTCTCAGATTTGAACCTGATGGTTCCTGGCAAGGTACACTACAAGCCGATTACTATGATTTCCTCGCTAGTGTTCGTCTGATGGAAGGTAAAATTATTGCTATGAACTTGTCGCGTTACTCCCTAGAAGAGTTTTTTATTCAACAAATTCAAAGAAAAAATAACTTAGTTAATTAATTTCGTTGCCAAATACTCAATTCTAGATTTGTTTGAGCAACGTATATACGTGGTATCTTTTTACAGAATAACCTTAAATTTCCGCCTTTTTGAGTTTGTCTTTGCTCAATCAAACTTACAAAAAACTAAATTCCAGCCTTTTTCCAAGGTTATTTGTAGTTAATCGATAATGGAGTTCATAACTTTTGCAAAAATTACTACTAATAGAATATTTAGAATCACAGTTTAAGTGTCATTTAATTGACTTTGGTAGAAATGCGTTATTGGTAAGTACCTCTTTACATAACAGACAATTTTTTATATAAACTGCGTTTATCTACGTAAATCACATATTTTTTGAGAATCCCCAGATTCAAGTTTGCTCAACTTTAAATTAACTTTACTAAAAATTCAAATTCAATAAACAAATTTCCTCCGGAAAATTACACTTTTCGGGGAAAATAAGAGTGTTGGGGAACTTGAATACTTAGGTATAGTCAAAATTAAAATGTTTAGACAGTACTTTATTAATCGTAGTTTCAGAATCTCAGGTAAATATGCTTAACACAAGTTTGTTTAAATTCCTAACTCAGCCAGTTGTGGGTGTGGCTTTGTTAAGTGCTGTCAATGTCGCTGTGCCATTTGCGAGTCTAGCTCAGGGACAACCATTACCACCAACTACACAAACACCAGGCACACAAACACAATTAGATACTAATTATTCATTAGGAGGCGGCGATCGCATCCGGGTAAATGTATTTGAAGTACCTGAATATACAGGAGAATACCAAGTTCCCCCAGGTGGAGCAATTAACCTACCTTTAATTGGCAGTGTGTCAGTCCTCGGTCTAACAACTGAACAGGCTGCTGACGAAATTGCTAGAAGATATGCTCGCTTCCTCAAACGTCCCTTAATCTCAGTCAATCTGTTATCGCCTCGTCCCATCAATATTTTCGTTGCCGGAGAAGTGACACGTCCAGGAGCTTACACTCTTAGCTTGAGCGGAGGCGCGGGAGACAATCCAGGTGTGCAATACCCCACTGTATTAGCCGCATTGACAACAGCACAGGGCGTAACCTTGGCTGCGGATGTGAGTCAAATTCAATTAAGGCGTAAAATAGGACGTTCTTCAGAGCAAACCGTTAGCGTCAATTTGAAGGAACTTATCCAAACAGGTAGGTTATCGCAGGATATTACCTTGCGCGATGGAGACACTATAGTTGTGCCAACAGCAACCAACTTCAACGTGGCAGAATCTCGTAATATATTTGCATCTAACTTTGCTGCCAGCCAAACCACGCCTCGGACGGTAACAATTATTGGTGAAGTTAATCGTCCCGGTTCGTATCTTGTTACCCCAGCCAGTACAGATGCTCAGGGAGGTGCAGCAACTAACAGTGGTACTGCTAATCCCAATGGTCTACCAAATGTGACACGGGTTATCCAACTAGCAGGGGGAATTACAGCACAGGCTGATGTTCGTAATCTCAGGCTACGTCGACTTACAAGAACTGGCTCAGAACAGGCTATAGATATTAACCTTTGGCAACTATTGCAGAGTGGCGACGCTAGTCAAGACATCATCGTGCAAGACGGAGATACGATTGTTATTCCGACGGCAACTGAAATTAACCCCGCAGAAGCTACTCAATTAGCTACCACTACCTTGTCTCCTACACGAATTCAAGTTGGTGTGGTAGGCGAAGTTAAAAAACCAGGCTTAACAGATGTTCAGCCAAATAGCTCTTTAAATCAAGCTATACTGGCAGCTGGCGGATTTAATGATGCCAGAGCTAGTAGCAGTGCTGTTGATTTGATTCGCCTCAACCCTAACGGTTCTGTCACTAAACGCATAGTAAAAGTGGATTTTTCTGCTGGCATTAATGAGCAAACTAATCCCATACTCCGCAATAATGATGTTGTTGTAGTCAACCGATCTGGTTCCGCTAAGACTGGCGATACCATAAACACTATAACTGGCCCTCTCGGTGTTATCTTTAATCTTCTGAACTTGTTCGGACTCTAGTTTAAGGCACAGATGCAAATTGGGGGCGTTGGTTAAACTTCTCCGTCCCCAAGATTACAATATATATAGTCAAAGAGATTGCTCTTGGTGTATTCCCTTGGGAGAGAGCAATATTCATCTCTCTTGAACTGTCCTCCACAATACCACCTCTTTTTATTAACTGGACTTACGCACTCAAAACCAGAAAGCTCGATCCCTCTTAAAAAAAAGCGAGTATCTCTTAGGCGTAAGTATTAGTTAAATTACAGCACTTCCCAGTAAATGAAATACACCTCTCCCCAACACTTACCAGATACTCTTATTTGACCACAGGATAAGACAATACTAGAGTACAAAACTGTCTTGCCTTTTGTGATCGCTTGTTAAATAATATGTTTTTATACTATATTTTAAACATCTCTGCGTCTTATTACTTACTAGGTCATTCTGTAAACCGAAAGCTCGCACTGAAAATTCTTAATTTGCTATTGATATACCTTTTAAAAATTTGTTTTAGCCACTCTGGTTCTTTATGATAATGAGAATATTTTATAAAAGAGATGTAATAAAGCATTTTCTATATATGAATTTTCTGATTTTGGTGATTATCATTATCATAAGTATTATTTAAGTCAAATACCTGTTTCATGACAGATATACTATCTTAACTACAGATACCACGTATACACAGTAGAATGATGTCCAATTGGAAATGATGTCATTTGTACCGTTGGTTAGTGTCCATTAATGTGATGATTCTGTATACTGATACTCTTTTTTCAGTACTTTTACCAAATAGTTGTCATTTTTTAAAACACTACCTAAAAAAGCATTTCAGCGATATTTACGTGGAAATGCTCAGGTGTAAACCTGATAAACCGTTTATAAACTTACAAATGGCAGTTACACGACCGTATCCAATACTGACTTACTGACCAAGGCTAGAGTTACTGACCGTTGACGATTCAGTTTTTGCAATATACCCTATTTTTCCCCTATGATGATTCATGGTTTAGGCTTTCTCAGTTTAAGTGCATCTCTTGTACTTCCGTGGGCATTAACAGGTCTGGTTCAAGGACAAAGAATAACAGAGTCTTTAGTTAAAGATGTTCGTCAGTTATCCACCGATCAAACCACACCACTACCAAGTCGCAAGCTGATCAGCCAGGTTACAACTACAACCTACTATGTTAGTGGTAGCGGAAGCGACAAAAATAGCGGACTCACTCCGTCATCTGCCTTTAGGACAATTCAAAGAGCAGCAGACCTAACTAACCCTGGCACTACAGTACTGATCATGGATGGGGTATACAAAAATAGTTCCCCTAGCGGTTCAGCACTAGTAATTAAACGCTCTGGAACGGCAAATTCATGGATTACCTATAAGGCATATCCTGGAGATAAGCCAAAAATTCAGCACAATGGATGGAATGGAATTTCCATTCAGAATGGAGCCTCATATATTGAGGTAAATGGTCTGGAGGTTGCAGGTAACAATACCAATATAACCCTTAGTTATGCGCTGAGTCAGAAGTATAATAAATCCAACCCACTGACGAGTGGAAACTGCATAAATATAGATGGCCGACAAAATGGTCGCCCCCACCATATACGTATTCTCAGCAACAAAATACATGATTGTGGAGGTGCGGGCATTTCAGTTACGGCCTCAGACTATATAACAATAGATAATAACGAGGTGTTCAATAATGCCTGGTACTCAGTCTACGGTTGTAGTGGTATTTCGATCCTTGAACCTTCCAATTATGACAACAGCCAAGGCTACAAGATTTTTGTAACTAGAAACAAGGTCTACAACAATAAAATGTTAGTTCCCTGGATTTTCAATGGAAAGTTCCAAGACGGTAATGGCATTATTGTTGATCGTTCAAGAAAAACTGGGTATCGAGGACGTACTTTGATTGCCAACAATATCTCATATAAAAATGGTGGTTCGGGCATGCATACCTATGACAGCTACCATGTCGATATTGTCCACAACACAGCTTATCTGAATAACCAGACTGAGGGAATTAATTACGGTCAAATAATGAGTAATTATTCAGATGATATCAAAGTTGTCAATAACATCCTTTATTCTGCGCCTAACAAACCACTAAGCTTTAATAATAAAAGTACTAACACTACTTTTAACTACAATCTCTACAACAACAACAACGGCTCTCGTGTAAATTCTGCTGGTCCTAATGATATTATCGCAGATCCTCTGTTTTTAAATGCCTCAAATGGTGACTTTAGACTCAACAAAGAGAGTCGGGCCATCAATAGTGGTTTTAAGTGGAATAATTTGGCAACCGATATTCTAGGCAACTCTCGTGTGTATGGTTCAGCCTCCGATAGAGGGGCATACGAAATGAGGTATTAGTTAACAACGGCAAAGGTATTGAGTCAATAATAGTATGGCATCGGGTTGTAGGCAAAATGCTGATTTATATAGTTTTTTGTCTACAACCCTTTACTTTTGTTAGAACGGTTATTTGTTTGGATAAAATGGAGATAAACAATCTGGGGCGTTGCTAATTTCATGTATGAAAATGATCCCTCTTTTGTTACTACGGGGAGAGTATAATCAGAAGGCAACCTGGAAAAAGTAAGTAACAGGAATGGTTACACCACGTAGACAGGCAGTAAACACAGTTGCTTTTATAGATAACTATTGCTAACACTATTATTCAGTATTTGAGGATGTGAGGCATTTTGAAGCTTTAAAATTTTTACATTTGGGAAGACTTTCATAAATTTCACGAAAATCTCTGCAAGAAATAGCTAAAACAGTGGGGCTAAAGGATAGCCAAACACTACATCATTTTTTCAGAGATGCACTGTGGGATGTCAAAAAACTAAAAGAAATTAGGCTGTGGTTAACAAAAATGTTTATTGGATAAAGAGAAATAATTTTATGTATTGATGAAACAGGGGATAAGAAAAAAGGAAAATCGACAGATTATGTAACCAGCCAATATATTGGGAATTTAGGCAAGACAGAGAATGGCTGGGGTATCGGTAAATGCTTACGGTGTGGTAGATGGGATTACTTATCCACTAATGTTCCAAATATTTAAACCAAAAAATCGCTTAAAAGAAGGAGATAAATACAAGAGCAAGCCCCAAATAGCGGTAGAGATTATTCAAGAATTGCAAGAATGGGGATTTCAAATCAAATTAGTTTTAGCAGATAACCTTTTAAACAAGTCAAAAACGAACTGGGTTGGGCTGACTTTCGTTTGACTGATTATGAAAGTATTGAACGTTGGTGGGAAATAATTTTTAGTGCCTATCTTTTAGTCAGCGTTCAAGCCACCTACTTTCAGTTTAATCAACAATCAAGCACAACATCTACTTCAGAAGTTTCGTTACACACTGAATCTAATCTTCTTCACTATAGCCAACATCCTTATTGGGAGTCCGGCACTACATGGAAGAGTGCCTTAAATAATTTGAGATTGATTATTCAACCCTATATTTTTTACTGCTTGATTCAACCTTGGCTCACAGTATTCCATATTCCTGGCATTAAAACGTTGCTTTTTGAAATTAATTGACTTCATGAATGATTTTCGGGCTTCTCCAGTCAGTTTCTCTATTGCTAGTTGAATCTCTTGCTGATTTTTATTTTCCTAAAGTAACAAAAGAGGGATGATTCTGCATTATATTAAAATATTTGTAGAAACGTTGCATTGCAACGTTTCTATATCTGGATTCATACCGCAATTCAGCAACGCCCAATCTTGGATTAAAAGAACTAGGAAATTTTAGTTAATGGTTGCCCAGTATATGCGATTTAAGTGTGGAACAGTTTATCTATGTCTTTTAGTATCCCCTAAACTTTGGAGATTTTATTTTTTTGCAAGCCCCTTAAAGTTTTTTATAGGCTCCATTGGTTTAAAATATTCATGATTGTGATATAAGTAACCACTAGATTCATTTTTATCAATGATTCCATTCACCACTAAACCTAAGACATTGTAATTGGATCTCTCTAACATCTCTTGAGCCGCGTTAGCACTATTAGAATCAATTACCCCAGGGCGAGCTACTAACAAAATGCCATCAGTCATTTGACTTACAGTCAAAGCATCAGCAGCCAAAAGAAGAGGAGGAGCATCAATAATTACAAAATCATATTTGTATTGAGAAGAGAAATTTTCAATTAGTGATGCCATCCGTTTTGAATCAAGTAAAGCAAGTGGATTGGGAGGTCTAACTCCAGCAGTTAAAACATCAAGATTATCCATTACCTTAGCTACAGCAACATCAAATTCAGCCTGACCTACAAGAACCTCACTCAAGCCAAGTGCATTGCTTATTTGCCAGAGATGATGCTGAGAAGGAACTCGCATATCTGCATCAATTAGTAAAACTTGACGTCCTAATTGAGCCATCGCTGCTGCTAAATTAGCTGAAACTTTAGACTTGCCTTCTTTAGGAACTGCGCTAGTTACCACAATAGTTTTAAGCACTTTATCTGAACTCAGGAATTTCAGATTTGCTTGAATCATTCTGTACATTTCGCTAGTTAAAGAGTAAGGCGTATCTCTAACAGCAATTGTTTGAGTTATTGATTCTGTATTTGAATAACGAGAGCGAACCTTTTTAACAGACAAAGGAACAATTCCTAGCAACGTATATCTAAATATATCTCTGACTTCCTTAACTGTTTTCAGGGATCTATCTCTCATGCCTAGAAAAAGAACAGTTGTAGTGGCTAAAAATAAACCAAACATCACTCCTATTACTAAAACAACAATTTTTTTGCCTTCTACTGGCTCTTTTGGTACTAAAGCCTGAGCAATAATCCGCGAATTGGCTGTATTTGTATTTTCAACTAGCTGTAATTCTTGAACCTTTTTCAATAGGGTTTGATATGTGGATTGTGCAACTTCAACTTTCCGTTCTAACTCCCGTTGATTTTGTGCTAGCTGTGGTAGAAGTTTAATTCGCTTTTCGTAGTTGGAACGGGAATTAGACAAAGAGGAGAGTCTTTTAGCTAAACCAAAGCGCTGTATTTCTGACTGGAGAAAATTTTGGATCAGGCTTTGTCTTAGTTCTCCAATCTGCAATACGTTCTGTGAAACTTGTGCTTGATTGCCAACAGTCTGACCAATTTGCTGTTTTAGGAGGGCTTTTAAACTAGCTTGCTTTGCTTCTAAGTTAATAATTACGGGGTTGTCATCTAGGAAACGGCTACGCTCAATTGCTAGCTGTCGCTCGGTTTCTTGAAGTTGTGCAAGAACTCCCTGCACTGCCGGTGACTGACTAAGGGCGCTGACAGCGATCGCTTCCTGAGAATCTAGCTCTACTTTCTGGCGCAGTTCATTGGTTTGGGCGTTTACCTCATCCAGCTGAGCCTTAACAGTATTCATCTCATTGTCTAGATTTCCAATGGTTGCAACGGCTGACTTTGTTTCCTCTGATAAATCTGCTATCTGATACTTCTGTTTAAATATACGTAGAGATACTTCTGTATTATTAAGAATTTCCTGAGTTTTAGGAAGCTGTTTAGCAATAAATTGACGAGTTGCTGCTGCCTCGGAGCGATTTGTCAGAATATCATTTTCTAAATAAAAATTCATGATTGTATTGACCACTGCCGCTGATTGTTCGGGGTCAGGGCTGGTATAGCTAATTCGCAATACATCGGTCGCACTAACAATTTTTAGCGTCAAAGATTTTCGGAGCTTTTCTACTTCTAGAGGTTTACCTTCTTGGTCTTTCAGTTTTAGTTTATCTATTGTCCTCTGCAATAAAGTAGGCGAAGAAATAACTTCTATCTGAGTGTTGATAGGATTTTGAGTTGCTAGCAGCGATTTTAAATCTCCTCCATCTCCTCCTTCAGTGTTAGTAGGCAAAAGACTAGAGCCTACTACTTTAAAAGAAGGAATTCTAAATAATAGTTTTCCTTCGGCTTCATAGGATGGCTTCATAAACTGTGTAGCTATAGCACTGAGAATAACTGTAGCTGTAAATATCGCAGTAGCAGGTAGCCACCATTGTTTCAATATGAATAAGTAGCGACTAAGGTCTAAATCAATAGATTCTCTAGATTCCGTAGATTTTTCTGACATAAATCTTCCTAAATACAGATATTAAGTAAGAAACTAAAAAAGACTTAGAGAATGCACAAACCACTGCAATTGACAAGAATGATGCGATTTGACAATATGACAATAGTATAGACTATCTAAGTTATAAATTCAGTTCCTATTGTCGCACAATAATGCCAACTAGCTTTGCCAAATCTTCTCATAAGCCTCTAACAATTTTGGAACTTGATATTGCCATTCAAGAATCTTCTCCATTCTCAGTCGTCCTTCGGCTCCTATCTTTTCTCTTAATTCAGGAAAATCTAGAAGCTCTAGAATTTTCTCAGCAAATTCGACCTCATCATTAGGCTTGGCATAAAGAGATGCTTCCTGTGCAGAACGTCTTCCCTCTCGCAAATCAAACTGGACAATTGCTTTTCCCATCGCCATGTATTCGAGGATTTTATTCATAGTGCAGTTTTCGTTATAAGCAGATGTTGGGGAGGGTTCTACACAAACATCACAACTGGAAAGCCTTTCTAAAAGTTCCTCTCCTTGCTTAAACCCTGTAAATTCTACAAACTCACTCACTCCTAACTCTTTGGATAAAACTTTAAGTTTTTCGGCTGCTGGTCCACTACCAATCAACATAAAGTGAATATCTTGGCGATTTTTTTTCTGGGTAATATAATATACTATTCTCAGAAGATAATCAATTCCCTCTGGCTCACCCATAACACCCATATATCCTATCAAGTGCTTCTTACCTCTACGATAATTCGGATTTGGGAGCATTCTGTGAAAACGAGAAAGGTCGGGCGCACTACGAACTACAAAGACCTTCTCCGGTTTCTTGTGTCCACGGGTAAGAGCTACCTCTCGGTGCGACTCGTTCGTTGAAATTACTATATCTGCTGTGGCATAGGTCAAGCGTTCAGCCCAGCATAATCCATGATAAAAAATATCCCGCCGTTGATACTTAGCTTCATACATCTCTGGACTGAGGTCATGATGGTCAAAGATGACCCAGATGCGATGAAATAATTTAAACCATCCTGCTACTAAAAAAAGTAAATCCGGCGGATTACAAATATGGATAACATCAAAACCACGCTCTCGCCATACCCGTTGAGCTAGACGGAATTGCCAATTAATCGCCCAACTATACTCTCGAAGATAACCAAAGACAGAACTTTCTTCTGGTGGTAGAGGATGACGATAAATGTGAATTTTCTCAATAATCTCGTAAGATTTCTCAAACCCATTACCTGTTGGTGAAATTACGCTAACTTCATACCCAGCTTTTTGCAAAGTAGTTGCTTCCATCCATACCCGCCGATCAAAGGGAACTGGCAGATTTTCAACGATAATTAGTACTTTTTTAGGTAATGCCATAATAATCTCAACTCTTAATCAGTTTAGTAAAACACTGACTTGTCAGTTCTAAAATCTGCCTTTTTGGGGTAAATTTTAGTGATACCTGGTGAAACTGGGCTGAATCAAGTGCAGGTCTGCATTTTTATAGGTTTCTATTTTGCAGTGCTAGATTTATCATTTCAACTTAACACTGAACGATATAAATCAAGAAAATAAATCCAGTGATTTTTGATATCAAGATGAAAAACACTTTTTCTCGCTTTAGATCCTAAAGAAAACCTCAAATCCTCATTTTCAATCAAAGACCTAATAGCATCTGATAGCTGATCAACACTTCCTGGATTAACGATTAATCCATTTTCAGATTGAGTAACTATCTCAGGTATGCCTCCTACTGGTGTAACGATGACTGGTAATTCCCAAGCCATTGCTTCCAGCATTGCTAGTGGGAGACCTTCGTTATAAGAGGGCAACACAAAAACATCTGCCTTCCTTAAAAGAATATCACGTTCATCTGACCCTATCCAGCCAGGCAATTGTATATAGTTTTGTAGATTTAAAGTCGTAATTAAATTGCGTGCCTGTTCTATGTCTCCATCTCCTGCCATAATCAGACTTGATCTGGTTTTATATTCAGTAGGCAAAAAAGAAAAAGCTTTGATCAAATCAAATGCTCCTTTCCGTTGACCAATTCGTCCTAAAAAAAGTAAGTTCACTTTTGCAAAAGCTGAACGGTGTGGAACTTCAGCAGGAACTTTTACTGGATTGTAAAAAACTACAACTTGTTCAGGTTTCAGACCAAGGTTTTCTATATAGAAGCTTTTCCAACTTTCAGATAATACAATTAAGCGTCGACACTTGCAAATAACCCAACTTAGCAATTTCTGTGCCCATTTTGGAAGTCCAGCATAGAAAAGATGAAATTGACTACCATGAGCATGTAAAATTATTGGCTTCTGAAATACCCAAGCTAAAAGTGCCATAATTGCTTGCCGTAAAACACTGCCACGCTGTGAAATTTGAATTTGAACAATATCAACTTCTTCCCTTATTAACATCCATATAAATTCCCATATAGCTTTCAAAAATACTATAATTTTGAGTACGATAGCTCCTTCTTCGTGAGTAATGATATGAGAGACTTGGACTTCAGAAGGAGCATACTCCAAAAAAAGTTTCTCATAACCGGAAATACCACCCTGCTGGAGTAAGCTAGGGCCTAGCATGATAATCTTGAAAGTATTAGTATTAGTTCGATACATAACCTGTAACTTGTAAATAATGGGTCTATATTCTAATTCATATATCAATGAAAGAATTAAAATTATCGTTTGATGTAGTTTTACGAAATTCCAGGCGCTGCATAGTAGTTATCTCATTAAACCGGGGAATTATATTGATTCTATTTTTATAGATTTGCTCGTGTAGGAACTTTGCTTGATAATATTGCTGATACATAAAGTATCCATTCAAGACTATTTTGCTCTAACAAGGAGGTTTCAGTTAGATTTGAAAGAATAATAAAGGTAAGATAAACTAACAGCCATAAATTTTCAGATGTTTGCTCCCGCCGAATTAAATATATGGCTCTTAATAAATTAACAACAAACCCAATTGCAAAAACCAAGATTCCTAGTAGACCCAACGCTACCCAGAGATCGAGAAAACCATTGTGAGCATTAGGAGCATTCCATTGTATCGTTTCTATAACACTAGCAGAGTAACCATTCTGCTCAATCCAGAATGCGCCATACCCATATCCTAACCACGGTTTTTTGGCAATCATCTCCAAGACAGCAGGCCATAATTCTGAACGCCCAGTGAGTGTTGTATCTTTACCTACTGAACCTAAGATTGTATCAGCTTGTGAGATAAACCAGATATAAAAAGTTATGGCAACGGTAGATAGGAATGTTAAAATAGGTATCATTACTTTATACTTTAAAGTTAAAATTCGATAATATATAAAAAAGGCAGCTGTAATAATTATAAAATTACCTATAGATGTTGTTGATTTTGATAAAAATACAAGTAATCCAGAAGTAACATAGCCAAACCATAAAACCCAGCGATTTTCTCGATTAGTCATTGCAAGAAAGAAAAAGACTGCGCCACTAAGTACAAATCTCTTACCAAGAACATTCTTCTGCGGGTATATTCCTCGCCAAGCAACTGTATCAAAGTCGGCTCCGATACCATATTGTGGTATTAAGAAAACAAATAAGAAACACAGTACTGCTGAGATGCCAAGCATATATGCACATAACTTTAGCTGTTGCTTTAAGGTGTAGCGTGAAGCTAAATAAAGCCCAAACAGCATTGTTCCTGTAAGTCCAAAAACACGACGTATAGTAGTATCTGAGTCTATAGACCAAAAAGTAGAAAGTGCACAAACTAAGAGTAATATCCAAATAAATTTATCTCTGCTAAAGACGTAAGTAACCTTCTTCCAACGCAGAGTAATTAAGCAAAGGGTAACTATATAAGTAAAAGTGAAAAACAATCTAAAGATGATTCTATCAACTTGTTTGACGGTAAAGCCTTCCGTTATAAATGCATCTATTGGACTGCCTGAATAGATCATCAAACAAGTGGCTGTAATTAATTGTTCAGCAAAAATAAAAAATTTCCTCATTACTTATAAAATACAAGTATTATTATTGTATACGTGTTAAACAAATTATCAAAGTTTTGATTAGCAGTCTCAGTTAATTTTGAAAAATACTTTACTATCTGTTTTTATTTAGTCACCTTTGATGAAGTGGCTATCTTTTTGGAAAGCAAGTTAGGCTTAAAATCCTATAATTTTAGTAAATATGTTTTGCGTTTCGCGCTATTGTTATAGCCACAATTTCCTTTTTTAGTGGTTTTGAAATTACGCTTCAAGTTTTTTTTTGTAATTCTTTTTATCTTCTACCTTCTGCGTTTCTATTTTGAAGAGCCTCTTATGTTTTGAAATTCCTGGTGAAAACAGAGCGAACTTTCTGTCTTAATTGTTGAGGAAACAACCACATAGTTAAGTACAGTAATATATCAATTGGTCGGAGCTTCCCCCAGCGTATAGCTTCCCACAACAAAGGAAAGAAGGCTTTCCAATCACCTACGGAGGAGGCAGAAGGAGTTGTAATTGTTACAATAAAACCTGAGTAAGCCTTTGGGGTTACTAAATTGCGGGTGGAACGAATCCAATCCAAAGAATATTGCCAGTCATTGATGTTGCTTAAGCGCTCGATTCCCATGTCTGAATGCCAGATTGACATAGCCTCAGGTACAAACTCTACTCCTACACCTTCCATAACACTAACCCTAAGCAACCACTCCCAATCCTCATGTCTATAAAATTTTTC
The DNA here is from genome assembly GCF_015206895.1 of Nostoc sp. LEGE 12450. Lineage (GTDB taxonomy): Bacteria > Cyanobacteriota > Cyanobacteriia > Cyanobacteriales > Nostocaceae > Nostoc. The sequence continues at coordinate 47,926 of NZ_JADEXU010000026.1, forward strand.
TTCTAAAGGCATTTTTTGCACTAACTCTTTTTTCACGAAAATAGTTGAGGTTTGTATACAGCCTTCTCCTTTAAAAAAGGAGTTACGCGCAAAAAGATATTCACTTAAAGGTTCAGAGAGGTTAGGTAGCCTTCTCGGACAAATAAACTCACCTTTTTGAGTCTGGGAAATAAAACGACTGGCAACAACTGGAAAATCATAATGGGAATTATTTGCTACTTCAAGTTGACGCTCCAATTTTTCTGGAAGCCATTCATCATCATCATCTAAAAAAGCGATCCAAGTGCCCTTAGCTTCTTTCACACCAGCATTTCTAGCACCAGATGGGCCAACATTTTTTTGTAGCTCTATCACTCTCAATCTTACATCAGCTATCTCAGATAGTACATTGGCTGTTTCCTGATCTGGTCCGTCTATTATCACAATCACTTCAATTGATTGCAGCGTTTGAGTTAATGCGGTTATGACACCTCTAGCAACAATTTTTGGTCTATTGCGTGTAGGAATTACCACGCTAACTATCGTTTGGTCGCTTTCATTTATCATTGTTAATTTTCTGTTTGTTGTTTTTTTACTTAAAGACATTCAATATTCATTGCCATATTTATCTTAAAGTTTGAAATTTTCCTGTTTTATAAACATTGTTCGTCATTTAGATTTCATCCCTTCCTTAAAAGTTTTTCCTTTATAATATGAATTCCACCTAAAGCATGAATACTTATAAAAATAACAAATAAAATATAAGAGGAAGTCGCAATAATTAGAGTTGATAAAAATTCTAAATTAAGTTCTTTTAAAATTAAGAATACAACTATCATCAAACTGCTGATCGTAAGAGGGCGGCGAATAATTATCCATAAATTTAATGGGAATAAGAGGGTATAGGTGAAGTAAACATACTGACTAAAGCCGAGAATAGTCATTAGTAATGACATTATAGCTGCACCTAGTAACTGATATTGCGAAACTAATACTACACCTGCCAAACTTCCTAATATAGTTGTGATAACCACTTCACGCAGGTTAATTATCTCAAAATGGTTGGCTACAAGTAGATAGCAGAGCGTCCGAATGAAAGGCAAGAAAAGTAGTGATATGGCAGTTATACTCAGCGCTAGGCTTCCTTGAGCAAAGCTAGAATCATAAACAAAAACCAGTAAATCTTTGCCAAAAAATAACAATCCAAGGAACAACGGTAATCCCATAGCTAGTAGAATTTCGATAAAGCTTTCAGCTATCTGCTGCTGCTTTTTCCATCCTTGATCTACTACTTGGGATAGTCTCGGAAACATTGCTACAATTATACTATTGGCAATAATCAAAAATGGTTGCAGCAGTTGTGCAATTCCACCAAAAAGACCTACTAAAAACTCATTTCCTAGCAATGAAAGAATTAAGATTTGAATTCTGCTACTTATTACAGCTATTGCTTCAATAGCAAAAAATGTCCGTGCAGTTTTAATTATATTCCATACAAAATCACCATCAATCTGCCATTGGATTCTGACAAAGCGTGTTATAATAATCCATTCAATTACCAGAATTAGTGTTTCCGAAAAAAATAGTATCGCTCCCAAATATTCAATTCCATACTTCAGTTGTATTGCCCAGATCATTATTAGTAGGCGTAGGACATACACTGGAACTGTAGCAATGGCAATCAAATGCATCTTTTCTTTGGCTTGAAAAATTGCCTCCGTGATATTGGAAAGTGCAAAGGGAATGATCGTCAAGCCCATGATATAGCAAACTGTAGAGGTTTTGGAGCTATATGGAAGTAAAAAAACTATAACCACTAATGCCCCATAACTGAAGAAACTAAATATTAACTGTAGCCACGTACCACTCATTAAATAAACTGGTGTTTTTTCTGGCTCACGGGCTAGTTCTCTTGTAAATAATATCTTTAGCCCCTGTGAAGCTATGCCTACAAATATAAAGTAGTAGCTATACGCTAACAGATACTGCCCTAAAGCCTCAGCTCCTAAAGTGCGAGCAATAGCAGCGGTCAATACAAAGGCCGTAATGCTTTGTGCTAACCGATTTACTATCATTGAAAGGGAATTACTTATAAGTTTGTACTTTTCTACCATTCTTACAATTATTAATTCAGCTTAATTCCTTTTAAATTACTAAATACCTATGTATCTCATAATTTGATTTTTTCCGATATATCGTCAATTTTTATTTGTTCTATGCACAGATTTATTTAATAACCTGTGCTTTCAGACCGCCAGAGAGCTTCATTAAATAGACAAGTAATAATATATATTAATAAATTAAAAAAATCTCAATTAAATCCGCAAATTAAACTTTAAGTTGCAATATTTGTAACAATACATAATCATTATAGTTATTACCTGTTCACTATGATTTTATTTGTTTTAACTTTGATTGGGCTTATCTAAAACCAGCAGCGCAGCTAGGTTTAATTTACCCAACAATAAACCTAGTTTTTTAGCAAAAACTTTTTTGTACTTTACTACTTACCGTTCAATTTCATTAAAGTAAAACTGCTCGATCCCAAAGGTTTCACTGTCAATATTGATGCTTAACAAGTGGATAAAATCAAGATTAGTAAGCACCTTCTTTTTTCAATACTACCATAACTGTTTTGAGCAAAATTTCAAAGTCTAAGCCAAGAGACCAATTTTCAATGTAGTTAAGATCAAGATTTATCACTTGTTCAAAATCCACAATATCCGAGCGACCTGAGACTTGCCAAAGACCTGTAATACCAGGCAAAACTTCGTGTCGAATAAAATGATGTTCAGAAAACTTGTCTACATCTCTAGTAGGTAATGGACGAGGACCGACTATACTCATTTCTCCAAGGATAACGTTAAAAAGTTGAGGTAATTCGTCTAAGCTATAACGTCGAAGAAATTTTCCAACTCTAGTAATACGAGGATCGTCTTTAATTTTAAATATAATCCCATCTTTCGTTTCATTTAAAGCTTCTAATTCTTTCTGTAATTTTTCTGCATCAGACCTCATAGTTCTGAATTTCCATACTTTAAACTGTTGCCCATGTAGACCTATACGGGTTTGCCTGTAAAATATTGTGCCAGGAGAGTCCAGTTTTATAGCTATAGCTATAGCTATGTAAATCGGAAATGATAACATTACAAATAAACTTGCAAAACAGAAATCACAGGTACGTTTTATCCAAAAATCCTTACCTGTAATTATCGGACAATCCAAACTCAAACAAGGCATTCCCCCTATTTTATTAAATTCTACGTTTTTATAAATTGGTTTTAATTCCATCGGTAAAATATGTACTTGAATACCAGATGCTTGAAATAACCAGCATAAAAACATTCTATTTTTTAGAGCATCCCAAGATATAAAAACCTCTGTTACACCTAGTTCATTAAGTTGATTCAATGTTTTTTGACGCTGATATCTGTCTAATGAATTAGCATGAGCAGTTCCAGATACAATATAGTGCTTTTCTTTTTTAATAAAGCTAGCAATCTGCTCATGGTCTTGAGGATCACAAATAATAAAGACAGAAGAACGAACTATTTTCTTCTGCTTACGGAGATATTCCAAAGTAATATTTACAGTGTATCTACCAGTGCAAATAAATAATATACTTAGAAGCCAAGATAACAATATTAATTTTGGGCGTGTAATATCAACAACTGGTTGATACAAAAAACAAGCAAAGAGTATTAATCCATGAGCAAAACTTAGCGATTTAATAATGTTCAAATAGTCATAGCGTTTTTGACCTTCTCTATAAATACCTTCTATAGCTAGCGATCCTATTTGAATACCAATAGTTATTAAAATCGGTAAGTAATGACTAGGTAGATCCCAAGAAAAATTACCATAAAAAGATTTGTATCCAGCAAAAAACCAAGCTAAGGATAAAAGGGTATAGTCTACCAGAAACAATGTTATTAATCTCAACCACCATGAACCTTTACGTACCCTCACAGATGCAGATGCACGTAAATCCAAAGGCACTTCACTGAATTTATTTGTTGTAATGCTTTGATTACTCATTGTTAGGAACACTTGGTATATTTAAAATTTGATGGAATTTTATCAAAACTTAATAACTTAAATATTAAGACAAGTGATATATTCCACATTTTCATTCCAAAGAAACCCGTTCTTTGTAGTCTAAATATTATTAACTATTTGGTTCGGAGTAACTTTAATTTCTCTATCAAAAACATATTCCACGATCGGTTTGAGGAAATTTACTACCCAGATATTTAGCTTTTGTTGCAGGTTAAGATTCCGTTTAGTCTGGATTTTTTGGTTGGTAAGTTAACTTCTTATAGTTTAATAAAATTCCTGACATGACATTAATAATTAAATAGGTCAGGTAAAATATTAGGCTTTTGAAAGGGCGTAGCAGATGAACTGAAGTTATTACAGTTCTGTTGCAGAGTTTTACTTCTATGAGACAATTATGTTCCTTCGGGAACTACTGTAGCATATCTAGCTAGATGAATTTAGCTTTGCTTAGAAGTTTTCTGTTTTTTACGCATAATTACTTAATTAGCAAAACTTACACACATAAGATATAACGAAACGCATTAAAAGTTTGAATATTGTTACAAAAATTTACAAAAATTGTTTTGTGCTTGATTTTGTGTCAGTCTCATGGTTATTTTTAGAGAATTTTGTAACAGATTAACGATAATAAATTCTCATAAATGAACAAAATCTATCTGTGAGTCTTGTTATATCTGCATTTATAGATAGTTTCACCTTCTAAGCCTTTTTTCCTACATTATCTTTATGCCAATGATAGTTTTTATGGAGACCTGATTTGAGAATCGGAGCATTAAGTAAAAAATATTACGCCACGTTGTGTGAAGGAAATCGCTAAGATAGCTTAATACACGTACTTTTAATCTCCGTATGTTCTTAAATTTCAATTCGGATTGCTATAGTCCTGAGTTGCCAGTTCCTCTCTTATGTGTTTTTAGTATATGCAGTTCATGACCCCTACTTAATTATTTAAATAAATCATAATCATGGCTTCACGTTATTTTTACATACAAAGAAACACAATGAAGATTCGGTAATAAATATTTTTTACCTTAACAATCTCCTATAAAAAAAGATAAACTTTTTTCAATATTAATTTCCGTAAGTCTATATTTTGCTAAAGCAAAAAAGTTTAATTTGGGAACTAAAATGAATTCTGTAAAAAAATCCCATGCATTGCTATACCTAAAAAATTGAATAATGATACTTTTACTTGAATGGTATTTAAAGGCTATTACTTAAAATTAAACGTTTGTTAAAAATGGAGATTTTTATGTTAGATTTAAGTCGATTATCTACAGAGCTAAATATAGATTATATTTGAAGATTATATTTGAAAATTTATATGATTGACCTGTGTACGAGAACCTAGAAAATGTTCGCCCAGCATCCCACCTCTGAAGCCAAGCTAGTTAGTGTTTATACAATTTCGGGCTTCTATGCTGAGATACTTAATGTATAGCCTCGCATAGGATTTGATGTAAACCCATATACAATAAAGAATAAATAAATTAAAATAATGGCATCTCCTTAGGGAGTTGGTACATAGAAAATGCAGATAAATAGGCAAATTTCAGAGTATAAACAAAATATTCCCTTAAACACCTTAACTAATATCCTCGATACTCAAGTTATACAGGAATGGAATGATACTGAATTAGCTCATCAGGATTTGTGCATCCACCAAATGTTTGAGATGCAAGTTGAGCGATCGCCTCAGTCCATTGCTGTAATATTTGAAAATACACAACTTACTTATTGGCAGCTAAATCAGCAGGCTAATCAAGTAGCACATCACCTACGTGCTTTAGGCGTTGGTCCTGAAGTACTTGTGGGCATTTGCCTAGAGCGCTCCTTGGAGATGATAGTAGGACTACTGGGAATTCTCAAAGCTGGGGGTGCTTACGTGCCTTTAGATCCGGCATATCCCTCAGAGCGTTTAGCCTTCATATTGGAAGACACTCAGACACCAGTATTGTTAACCCAAGAAAAATTGCTCAAGAACTTGCCACCGCATCAAGCACAGGTAGTTTGTCTCGATTCAAATTGGCAAGGAAATATTCAAAACAGTCAAGAAAATCCTGTAAATGAAACGACAGATCATAATCTCATCTACGTAATTTACACATCTGGTTCTACAGGAAAGCCCAAGGGTGTTATGATCCCTCACCGTGGCATCCGCAACCAACTCTACTGGCGGCAAACAACCTTTAGATTAACTCAGGTAGATAAGGTTTTACTGACTATTTCTTTTAGCTTCGATCCCTCAGTATGGCAGATATTCTGGCCATTGTGCTTCGGAGGGCAATTGATCGTGGCTCGCCCTGGTGGACATCAAGACACTGCATACCTTGTGAAGGTCATTACTGAGCAGCAAATCACTGTTTTGGCCTTAGTACCTTCTATACTGCGTGTCTTACTAGAAGAAAAGGGAATTGAGAATTGCTCATTTCTAAGGCATATTACCTGTGGTGGTGAAGCTTTACCTGGCGAACTCATAGAACGCTTTTTTGCCAAACTGGATTTGGACAATGTTCTCTATAATTGCTATGGCCCGACAGAAGCCTCTATTGATACCACTTTCTGGACTTGTCAGCGCGGCACTAATTCTACCATTGCTCCCATTGGTCGCCCCATTACCAATGCAGAGATTCACATTCTCGATGACAATTTGCAGCCTGTACCTGTTGGTGAATCAGGTGAACTGCACATTGGTGGTATTGGTTTGGCACTAGGCTATCTTAACCGTCCAGAATTGACCATAGATAAGTTTATTTTCAACCCTTTTAGCTCTGAACCTGGGGCACGTCTTTACAAAACTGGGGACTTGGCACGTTACTTAAGCGATGGGAATATCGAGTTCCTTAATCGCATTGACGACCAAGTGAAAATACGTGGCTTCCGAATTGAATTGGGAGAAATTGAAGCGATATTAGGTCAACATCCAGCCCTAACGCAGACTCTAGTTATAGTCAGAGAAGATGTTCCTGGTGACAAGCAACTCGTAGCATATATTGTTGCCAAGCCAGAGCAAATTCCTAATCAGGTTGAATTGCGTCGCTTTTTGCAAGGTCGGTTACCTGAGTATATGGTACCTGCTTTCTTTGTATTTTTGGACACCTTGCCATTAAATCCTAACGGCAAAATAGACCGCCGCGCTTTACCTGCACCGCATACATCTGATTTTGGTCTGTCAACTAACTTTGTCCCACCCCAGAATGCTACAGAAGAGGTGTTAGCTAGCATCTGGGCGAAAGTTTTGCGTCTAGAACAAGTAGGTATCCAGGACGATTTTTTTGAATTGGGAGGTCATTCACTGCTGGCCACTCAAGTGATGTCTCGGATTCGTCAAGCTTTTCAGATAGAGATACCGTTGCAACTCTTATTTGAGAATCCAACGATCGCTACTTTAGCTCAAATGATTCCTACGGCAACCCGAAGCGGGAACCAGACTATTCCCCAAATCGCCAACAGAGAATCAGCCCCTTTATCGTTTGCCCAGCAGCGAGTCTGGTTTTTACAACAATTACAACCCGACAGCCGAGCGTATATTCTCTCAAATGCACAACGCTTAAGCGGCAAATTAAATGTGAGTGTATTACAACAGTCACTAGATGCGATCGTTGTCCATCACGAAGCACTGCGAACAAACTTTATTACGTCACTCGATGGTAACCCCATACAAGTAATTGCCACGCCTCGTCCAGTGGAACTCAAAATAATTGAGGTAACACAAGATCAAGTGGAATTTATCCTAAAGAAAGAGGCGCAACGCCCCTTTAACTTAGAATCCGACTTGATGCTACGAGCTACTTTGCTCCAGGTAGACGAACAAGAGCATATACTCTTGTTGGTCATGCACCACATCGCCTCAGATGGCTGGTCAATAGGTATTATCGAGCAGCAGTTAGCAGAAGTTTATGAAGCCTTTTTGAGGGGTAAGGCTTCTCCCTTGCCAAAATTGCCCATTCAGTATGCCGATTTTGCTATCTGGCAACACCAATGGCTATCGGGTGAAATACTATCGGGCCAAATCGACTACTGGAAAACCCAGTTAGCAGGTGCAAATACTGTATTAGAATTACCAACTGACCTACCACGGCCAGCAGTTCAAACTTACCAGGGAGCAGTACAATCCCTGATCCTAACCCAGAATCTCAGTGCATCGCTAAAAGAACTCTCCCATCAACAGGGTGTTACCCTATTTATGACATTGCTGGCGGCTTTTGGGACAATACTGTACCGCTACACGGGGCAAGAAGATATTCTCATCGGTTCCCCCATTGCTGGCCGCAACCAGGTTGAAACGGAAGGGTTGATTGGCTTCTTTGTCAATACCCTAGCCATACGCACTAACTTTGCAGGCAATCCAAGTTTCCGGCAGTTACTTAGTCAAGTTCGAGAAGTAACACTAGGAGCTTATGCCCATCAAGACTTGCCTTTCGAGAAGCTAGTAGAAGAACTACAGCCAGAGCGAGATATGAGCCACTCGCCACTGTTTCAGGTAATGTTTGCCTTCCACAATACCCCAAGCCAACTTTGGGAACTTCCGGGATTGAGAATTGCACCTCTAGACGTGCATAGCGGCGCAGCAAAGTTCGATCTTACCCTAGATATTAAAGAAACTTCAGAGGGAATCAAAGCTGGGATTGAATACAACACAAACTTATTTGATGCTACAACTATTGCCCGAATGCTAGGGCATTTCCAAACTTTACTTGAAGGTATCGTCGCCAACCCGGAACAGCATATTTCAAATTTGCCTCTGTTAAAAGAATCTGAACAGCATCAGCTACTAGTGGAGTGGAATAATACTCAAACTGACTACCCTAAAAATACCTGCATCCATCAGTTATTTGAAGCTCAAACCGAAAGAACTCCCAACGCCATTGCCGTAATCTTTGACAACCAGCAATTAACTTACCAGCAACTCAATGATTATGCTAATCAGTTAGCGCATTATCTGCAATCACTGGGAGTCAAACCAGAAATTCCAGTGGGGATTTGTGTAGAGCGATCGCTAAATCTAATAATTGGACTTTTAGGTACCCTTAAAGCAGGTGCATCCTATGTACCCCTAGACCCAGCCTATCCCCAAGAACGCTTGGCGTTCATGTTGCAAGACTCACAAATTTCCATTTTATTAACCCAGCAAAATTTATTAAAAACTCTTCCATCCCACCAAGCCCAAGTTATCTGTTTAGATAGCGACAGAGATTCCATTGCTGCATATCAGCCAAATTCACCAGAAACATACATTACTCCTGATAATTTAATTTACACAATTTATACTTCTGGCTCCACAGGCAAACCCAAAGGTGTACAAATTACCCATCGCAACGTCCTCAACTTCCTCACAGGGATGCAACAGCACCTACAATTAACGAATATTGATAGTCTGTTGTCAGTTACTTCTCTATCTTTTGATATTGCGGTTTTAGAAATTTTTCTTCCCCTAATACTAGGAGCCAAGATAATTTTAGTCAGTCGGGAAGTTACTGTCGATGGGTTCAAGTTATTACAACAACTCAATAACTCTGCTCCTACTGTTATGCAAGCCACTCCTGTGACTTGGCAAATGTTACTAGAAGCAGGATGGAAAGGAAATGCACAACTGAAAATTCTCTCTGGTGGTGAAGCCTTAACTCAAAATTTAGCTAACCACTTACATCAAAGAGGTGCTGAAGTTTGGAACTTATACGGCCCCACAGAAACAACTGTTTGGTCTACAATTAATCGAATTGAACAGCAAGAAGCTTTAGTAAGCATTGGCCGTCCTATAGCCAACACCCAGATTTATATTTTAGATAAATATTTGCAACCCTTACCCGTGGGTGTTCCAGGAGAACTACATATTGGTGGTGCAGGTTTAGCACGGGGTTATTTCAATCAGTCTAAACTAACAACAGAAAAATTTATCCATAATCCATTCAATTGCGACTCTGAAAGCCGCCTTTACAAAACAGGTGACTTGGCCCGCTACTTAAGCAACGGTAATATCGAATACCTTGGCCGTCTCGACAATCAAGTAAAAATTCGTGGTTTCCGCATCGAACTGGGAGAAATTGAAGCTTTACTAGCACAACACCCAACCATACAGCAAAATGTCGTCATAGCTAGAGCTGATAATTCAGAAAACCAGCGACTAGTCGCTTATATTCTTCCTCACCCAAAACAGGCACCAACCACAGACGAACTGCGCCAGTTTCTCAAACAGAAACTGCCAGAATATATGGTGCCTAGTGCTTTCATTTTACTAGATACCCTACCTTTAACCCCCAACGGCAAAATCGACCGTCGCGCTTTACCAGCACCAGACTCAACAAGGCTTGATTCAGAAAACACCTATGTTGCTCCCCGTGATGAAATAGAATTACAACTGACCAAAATTTGGGAACAAGTTCTGGGCATTCAGCCTATCGGTGTCAGAGACAACTTCTTTGAGTTAGGAGGGCACTCAATATTAGCAGTAAAACTGTTTTGGCAAATTGAAAAGACATTTAATAAAAATCTGCCCCTTGCCATTCTGTTCCAGTCAGGTACTGTAGAGGCTATAGCCAAAATAATCTGCCAAGAAGAAAATATAGCAAGAAACTTGGCTTCAGTAACTACCTTAGAACAATCAAAATCTAGCTGGTCATCCCTGGTAGAAATTCAACCCAATGGTTCCAAACTACCTTTCTTCTGTATTCACGGACTGGGTGGAGAAGTATTGTGTTTCCGTGAATTGGCACTGCATCTGGGATCAGATCAACCATTTTATGCACTCCAGCCACAAGGGTTAGATGGAAAACAGCCATTGCATACGCGGGTTGAAGACATGGCAACTCACTACATTCAAGAAATCCAGACCCTTCAACCCAATGGGCCTTATTTTTTGGGAGGTTATTCTTTTGGGAGTGTAGTTGCTTTCGAGATGGCTCGGCAACTCCAAGAGCAAGGTAAAGAAGTGGGTATTCTAGTTATCCTTGATAGTTGTCGTCCAGGTTATAGTTGGCGTGCCTCATTTCTCAAGCGAGTTCTTTTGCATTTAAATAATATTGTTCAACAAGGGCCTTTCTACCTTTGGGAAAGAGCTGTGCAATGGAGTTATTGGCGTAAGCAGCGTCTCCAAAATAGATATAAGCGTTACTTGGAAGAGGTACTTGATTTACCTGCAAATGACAACCACTTAAAGATTATGGATGCTAATACTCAAGCCGTCAGTGAATATATATTTTCACCTTACCCTGGTCGAGCTATCCTCTTGCGAACAGACGATGATAGTCGAGGTGAAGCTATAGGCACACGATACGATCCTCAATTTGGCTGGGGCGAACTAGTTACTGGAAAATTAGATATCCATTACATTCCTGGATCTCACGATGGCCTATTTAATGAGCCGCATGTACAGGTGTTAGCAGAAACATTGAGAAATTGCTTAATCCAAGCGCAGTCTCTAAAAAATTAATCTGACAACCCGCTACCTTCGCAAGAGAAGTCAACCAATTTTGGATTTTGCTATAACTTAGGCACGAGTTACAGAATATAGATGGATTTGCGGAACGTCTGTCTGCGATACGCTAGGCGAACGTAGAGAAGTGGCTTGCCGCAGAAGCGCAGAGGACACTGATAAATCAGAGTTTGAGAGATATATTTTACGTAAATCTTATTTGGATCGGCGAATGGAAGTTGAGGAAGATTTGAATTCTAGCGGTACTAGGATGAGATAATTATTCTGTGGAATGGGAATACTGGTCGCAGTCCAATAACCAAAAGACCTGACCAATTTAATATGCGATGAATCTTGCTAGTGTCACTGATTGAACAGAGGTAGTTATTGTGGCACTGTAGGCTTGAATGACTGTCGTTTTTTATTTATGTTGGTAAGCAATCCACAATCTACTGATGCTATATAGACGATTTGGACGCACAGAATTACAGATGCCAGTGTTTTCCTGCGGTGGCATGAGATATCAGTTTAAGTGGCAGGATGTCCCCAATAATGAGATTCCTGCTGATAGCCAGGCGAATCTGGAAGCGACGATTAGAAGGGCTGTCGAGGTGGGGATTAATCATATTGAAACTGCTCGTGGTTATGGCACTTCCGAAATGCAATTGGGAAGAGTTCTACCCCAGCTTCCCCGTGAAAAGTTGATTGTTCAGACAAAAATCAGCCCAAAGGAAGATGCGAAAGAATTCCGCGAGACATTTGAACAATCATTAAAAAATCTTCAGCTAGATTATGTCGATCTACTGGGATTGCACGGTATCAATCATACTGAGTCATTAGACTATAGCATCCGTCCCGGTGGTTGCTTAGAAGTAGCACAGCAGTTGCAAGCAGAAGGAAAAGTTAGATTTATTGGCTTTTCCACACACGGATCAACAGATACAATTGTGCAGACAATTAATACCAATCAATTTGATTACGTGAACCTGCACTGGTACTACATTAATCAATGGAATTGGGCGGCAATTGAAGCAGCTAAACGCCATGATATGGGGGTGTTTATCATTAGTCCATCTAATAAAGGAGGTTTGTTGTATGAACCTCCCCAAAAATTAGTGAATCTTTGCGCTCCTTTGAGTCCAATGGTGTTTAATGATTTATTTTGTTTGAGTCATCAAGAGGTGCATACTCTGAGTGTGGGAGCAGCAAAACCACAAGATTTTGATGAACACCTGAAGACTTTAGAATTAGTAGATCGGGCATCAGAAATTTTGCCGCCAATTTTAGCAAGGTTGGAAGAAGAAGCGATCGCTACTTTGGGAGAAGATTGGGTAAAATCCTGGGAAACAAATCTACCAACCTTTGACCAAACCCCTGGTGAGGTAAACATTCGGGTGATTTTATGGCTGCGGAATTTAGCGATCGCCTACGACCTGGTAGATTATGGCAAAATGCGCTACAACCTACTTGGTGATGGCGGTCACTGGTTTCCTGGTAATAAAGCAGATCGGCTACAGGAATTAAACTTGCAGCAATGTCTTGCCCGCAATCCCCATGCCGATAAAATCCCCCAATTTCTGGAGCAAGCGCATCAGATGTTGGCGGGTGAAGCGGTCAAACGTCTATCTAAGACTTGACGAATAGGGAATTGGGAATTGGGAATTGGGCGATAAATAACTCCTATACAGACGCGATTAATCGCGTCTCCTAACTCCCCAGCGATCGCTAGTCAGATTTTTTTGTATCTAGTGATTTAGTTGCCTTCGGTACCACTAGCACTTTGTCAACGCGGTTTCCATCCATATCCATCACTTCAATTCGCATACTTTGCCATTCAAAATGATCTGCGGCGGCAGGAATACGACCTAAATGGGTGATGACAAAACCGCCCAAGGTTTGATAACTGCCGCGTTCCTCGGATTCCCACTCTTCCATACCAAAAAGTTCTAAAAACTCCTCTACAGGTAACATCCCATCCAAAAGCCAGGAACCATCTTCACGTTGCACAGCTTGGGGTTGATCCTGTCCATCTGTTGAAGGAACATCACCTACGATTTCGCTCATGATGTCGTTGAGAGTAACTAATCCTTGTATTACGCCGTATTCATCCACTACTAATGCCATGTGAGTAATGGTTTGCTTGAACAATTCCAAAACTTTCAATCCACGGGTACTTTCTGGCACGAATACGGGCTGTCGCAAGCCCACTGTTAAGTCTAGCGCTTCTCCTCGGAAACTCCTGGCTAATAAGTCGGTGACAGGTATTACACCCAGCACGTTGTCAAGTCCCGCCTGACACACTGGATAGCGAGAATAGGCACTCTCAACCATTTTTTGGCGATTTTCTTCGGCAGTGTCTTCTAAGTCTAACCAGACGATATCGGGACGGGGTGTCATTAAGTAGCTGACGGGGCGATCGCCTAAACGAAAGACTCGCTCTACCATATCCTGTTCGGCTTCCTCAAAGGTTCCCGCCTCAGTGCCTTGCTCAATTAAGATTTTTATTTCTTCTTCGGTGACTTGCGGCTCGGTAGAAGCTGTTATTCCCAGCACTCGCAGGATTAAATCTGTAGAAGCGCTTAATAGAAAGACTACTGGAGAAGCGATCGCAGCCAAGGCTTGCATCGGAATCGCTACAATCGAGGCAATCCTTTCTGGATTATTTAATGCCAGACGCTTTGGTACCAATTCGCCAACAATCAGCGACAAATAGGTAATGATCAAAACGACTATTCCAAAAGATATCGGTTCGCTATAAGGTGCTAACAAAGGCACAAGTTTTACATAGACTGCCAATCGGTTGGCAATTGTTGCTCCTCCAAAAGCACCAGTCAGGATACCGATTAGGGAAATACCTACTTGAACGGTTGACAGGAAATGATTTGGAGATTCAGCGAGTGTCAATGCTACCCTAGCCTTGGCATCTCCTTGATTGGCAAGCTGTTGTAGCCTGACTTTCCGAGCTGAGACAATCGCCATCTCAGACATAGAAAACACGCCATTGGCAATAATTAGCACCAAAATGATTAAAATTTCAAAAGTGATGGGAGACATGTTTAAAATTGCCGCTTATCAGAGCGAATGTAGCTCAATACCTAGTATCTAGTATTAAAGGTGCTTCTATAAATGCTTTTACTGTACACAAAGTAATAGTTATAGTTCTTAAGTCTATTAGTTGCTGTGCATTATTCTTCCATCGAAAGAATAAGAAGGCTGTCAACACTTTTAAAATAGTTGACATAAACTGCCCCAAGATTTTCTGACTCACAAAGACTCCCACCGCTAGTTGTACTTATGTCATTTTCTTCTATTGTGCGTGCCTTAGCGCGATCGCCGCTCACCACTGAATTTATTTCTAAGCTAAACCGACAACAAGAATTGCGGTTAAATGGCATTTCTCGATTGCCCAAGGGTTTAGTCGCTTCGGCATTGGCTCAGTCTCAAGGTAAGAATTTGTTCGTAGTTTGCGCCACTCTAGAAGAAGCTGGACGTGTTTATGCACAACTGGAGGCAATGGGATGGCAAACAGTACATTTTTACCCCACCTCCGAGGCTTCTCCCTACGAACCTTTTGACCCGGAAACTGAGATGAGTTGGGGGCAAATGCAGGTATTGGCGGATTTACTCAAGAGTCAAGAGTCATTGGTCATTAGTCAGTTGTCATTAGAAACAAACCAAGAACAAATGACAAAGGACATAGACGCTTCTGCGGCTTCCCGCAGGGTAGGACAAAGGACAAATTTAGCAATTGTGGCTACTCAAGGGGCGTTGCAACCACATTTGCCACCACCAGAAGCTTTTGGGGAATTCTGTCTTACCTTGAAGCGGGGGATGGAATTAGACTTAAATGCCTTCAGTGAGAAAATCACGATTCTGGGGTATGAACGAGTACCTCTGGTGGAAATGGAAGGACAATGGAGCCGACGGGGTGATATTGTTGATGTTTTCCCAGTTTCATCTGAGTTTCCAGTCAGGTTGGAATGGTTTGGCGATGAAATCGAGCAAATGCGGGAATTTGACCCTGCAACCCAACGTTCCGCACTCGATAAAGTTGACCAGTTAATTCTTACCCCCACTAGCTTTGCTCCTATCGTCATGGCGGCACTCAACAAAAGCACTGAGTTCCGAGTGCTGAGTCCTGAGTTAAATCCTGACTCAGAACTTAGCACTGAACACTCATCATTGTTGGAGGGTAGTCGTCGCTTTTTGGGGTTGGCTTTTGAGCAACCAGCATCTCTGCTAAACTACTTGTCAGAAAATACCTTGATTGCCATTGATGAGCCAGAACAGTGTCATGCTCATAGCGATAGCTGGGTCGAAAATGCTGAGGAACAATGGAGAATGGGGCATGGGGCATTGGGCATGGGGCATGGGGAAGAATCTACCCCCACTCCCCTAACATTGCCGAAAATTCATCGGTCGTTTGATGAGTGTTTGGCTGACATTGCCAAATTTAAAACACTATATTTATCGGAACTGTCAGAGGAAAATAGTGGGATCAATCTTTCAAGCCGATCGCTTCCAGTCACGCCACACCAGTTTGCTAAACTAGCTGAAACCATCCGTCAAGAGCGCGATCGCAATTTCTCAATCTGGCTGCTTTCTGCTCAACCTTCGCGTTCTGTCTCGCTGTTGCAAGAACATGATTGTCCAGCCCAGTTTATCCCCAATCCCCGCGACTACCAAGCGATAGATAAGCTGCAAATTAACCATATTCCCATAGCCTTAAAATATTCTGGTCTTGCGGAATTAGAAGGTTTTATTCTGCCAACATACCGAATAGTAATCGTTACAGATCGGGAATTTTTTGGACAGCATTCTTTGGCGACTCCTGGCTATATCCGCAAGCGCCACAAAGCTACTTCTAAACAAGTTGATCCCAATAAGCTGCGTCCAGGTGATTATGTAGTTCACAGAAATCATGGTGTTGGCAAATTTGTCAAACTGGAAAGTTTAACGATTAATAACGAAACCCGTGATTATTTGGTGGTGCAGTATGCTGACGGGTTATTAAGAGTTGCCGCCGATCAAGTGGGTGCTTTATCTCGTTTTCGCGCCGGAGGTGATAAAGCACCGGAACTCAATAGGATGACCGGCAAAGCTTGGGAAAATACCAAGAATAAAGTTCGCAAAGCCATCAAAAAATTGGCCGTGGACTTGTTGAAACTGTATGCAGCGCGATCGCAACAACAAGGTTTTAGCTTTCCAAGTGATATGCCTTGGCAGGAAGAATTAGAAGATTCTTTCCCTTACCAACCCACAACAGATCAACTCAAGGCTGTACAAGATGTCAAACGCGACATGGAAAGCGATCGCCCAATGGATCGCTTAGTTTGTGGCGATGTCGGTTTTGGAAAGACGGAAGTGGCGATTCGTGCTATTTTCAAAGCAGTCACCGCCGGTAAACAAGTGGCACTCCTTGCGCCAACGACAATTTTAACACAGCAGCATTACCACACACTCAAAGAACGTTTTGCACCTTACCCCGTAAATGTCGGCTTGCTCAACCGTTTTCGTTCGGCTGAAGAACGCCGTGATATTCAAAAGCGATTGGCAACGGGTGAATTAGATGTAGTTGTTGGTACACAGCAACTTTTGGGTAAAGGCGTGATGTTCCGGGATTTAGGACTGTTAGTGGTAGATGAAGAACAGAGGTTTGGGGTAAACCAGAAAGAAAAAATTAAAAGCCTGAAAACTCAAGTGGACGTGCTTACACTCTCCGCCACACCCATTCCCCGGACTTTGTATATGTCCTTGTCGGGAATTCGGGAAATGAGTTTAATTACTACACCACCCCCAACTAGACGAGCGATTAAAACCCATCTGTCACCGATAAATTCTGAAAGTATCCGCAGTGCAATTCGTCAAGAATTAGATAGAGGTGGACAGGTTTTTTATGTAGTTCCGCGAGTGGACGGGATTGAAGAAACCACAGCCAATTTACGAGAAGTGATACCGGGAGCTAGATTTGCGATCGCTCACGGTCAAATGGATGAAAGCGAGTTAGAATCAACCATGCTCACTTTCAGTAATGGCGACGCAGACATCCTCGTTTGTACGACAATTATTGAATCTGGCTTAGATATTCCACGAGTCAACACCATTTTAATTGAAGATGCTCACCGCTTTGGATTGGCACAACTGTATCAATTACGCGGTCGTGTGGGACGTGCAGGGATACAAGCTCATGCTTGGTTATTTTATCCAAAGCAACGGCAATTATCTGATGCAGCACGGCAACGACTACGAGCAATTCAGGAATTTACTCAGCTAGGTTCTGGATATCAGCTAGCGATGCGCGATATGGAAATCAGAGGCGTAGGTAACTTGTTAGGTGCAGAACAATCCGGTCAAATGGATGCCATCGGCTTTGATTTATACATGGAAATGCTGGAAGAAGCAATTCGGGAAATTCGAGGACAAGAAATTCCGAAAGTGGAGGATACCCAAATTGACCTCAACCTGACGGCATTTATCCCAGCAGATTACATTACCGACTTGGATCAAAAGATGAGTGCATATCGAGCGGTGGCCACAGCTAAATCGAAATCAGAATTAAATCAGATTGCAGCCGAGTGGAGCGATCGCTATGGTACTTTACCGGTATCGGCAAATCAACTTTTGCGAGTCATGGAACTCAAACAGCTAGCGAAAAAACTCGGGTTTAGCCGAATTAAACCAGAAAACAAGCAGCACGTCGTTTTAGAAACACCAATGGAGGAACCAGCTTGGAATTTATTGGCGGCGAATTTACCAGACAATCTCAAGACCCGCTTTGTGTATTCTCCAGGTAAAGTGACGGTGCGCGGGTTAGGAGTTTTTAAAGCAGATCAACAATTGCAGAATTTGATTGATGCTTTCGGGAGAATGCAAGGTGCGATTCCAGAGGCGGCTGTTGTTTGATAATTGTTTCCGCATGATAAATAGTTAAACCTCTGAATCACAGTGGGAAATATGATTGAAAGGCTAATGCTAAGAGGGTGTTTGAAAAGTTTTGAGGGGTCAAATTTTATGCCAATCGCCTCACCATGATCCGGATCATAGCAAGGTAGATAAACGTCTCTGATGTTTCCGGCAATAACTCATAGTCTCTGACCAATCG
>NZ_JADEXU010000270.1 GCF_015206895.1 Nostoc sp. LEGE 12450
CTCCTACCCCTGCCCACCGTGCTTAAATCGTTATACTAACTGTGGGTGGCTGGTTAAATAACCAGCCAGATTCCATAGTTGTGTTTTTTATAGCTTGCTGCACTATGTCTTTCTTCAAAACCCCTCTGATTGGTTTAAAAGCTGACTCATTTCGTCATCCATTAGACCTGGAAGCTACTAAAACGCTCAAGCAAATACCAGGCATAGATATGTTGGTGCGAAATTGGCTAGGGCCAATGGCAGAGCAGGTTTTTTATGTGGAAAATATTGCCTCCAGCATTCTGGTAGGTGAAAATCAACTGCCCGATTTATACAAGCTATTGTTAGACGCTTGTGAAATTCTGGATATAGAGCCTCCCCAGTTGTACGTCCGGCAACATCCGGCTCCCAACGCCTATACTTTTGCTGTGCGCGGTAAACAGCCCTTTGTGGTGATACACACATCTCTAATTGATATTCTCACCCCAGAAGAAATCCAGGCAGTAATTGCCCACGAGTTAGGACATCTCAAGTGTGACCATAGCGTTTACTTAACGCCTGTAAATTTACTAATATTAGCTGCGGCGATTGTGCCCAATGTCGGAACCTTTGTTGCTCAAGCGATACAGGCACAACTTTTAGAATGGGTACGCTGTGCTGAGTTTACCTGCGATCGCGCCGCATTACTAGCAACCCAAGACCCCAAAGTTGTCATGTCAGTGTTGATGAAGCTGGCGGGTGGTTCCCCAACTTTAGCGCCACAACTGAATCTCGATGCTTTTGTTGCCCAAGCCCGCGCTTATGATGACATTAGCAAGACCGAATTAGGCGAAATGGTCAAAACCGCCCGCACAGCTCAATTAACCCATCCAGTGCCAGTGTTGCGGGCGCGAGAAATTGACCGTTGGGCAAGCAGCACAGAATATCAATCTTTAATCCAAACTCATGGATTGAAGTCAACAAGTAATGAAGTTGCACCCAAAGGCGGCTGGCGAAACTGGTAGAGTTACTAATGCGATCGCACTGTGATGTAAAATACTGGTACAGCCCAAAAATCAGCTAATGACCAGGTTTCCTTACGACCAATTCGCCAAAGACTATCTCAAAGAATTGTTACAGCCATTGGGAGAAGTGGAAACCAGTCGGAAAGTTCCAGCCCAAATCCGAGAGATTGATGTTTATTTTGTACCTTTGCCCCAATCCACAAGAAATCCAATAGAATTAGGGCTGTTAGGAAAATTTGCGGCTGAACCTGCATTAGTTGAACCATTTAGAAATGCGGCGACAATTGCGGAAATCCGCAGTTGTATAAATAAGCTATTTGATATCTTTGCTGAAGTAAAACGTCAGGCTAAAGGTGATAAAAGTCGGCTTGCAGAATCAGAATTACCACGTTTGTGGATTTTGTCACCCACAGCTTCTGAATCTATACTAGCTGGTTTTAGAACTAACCTAGATCAGGAAAATTGGGGAATAGGAGTACATTTTTTAGGCGATCATTTTAGAACAGCAATTGTGGTAATTCACCAATTACCGTGTACAGAAGAAACGCTATGGTTGAGAATTTTAGGTAAGGGGAAAGTCCAGCAACAAGCTATAGACGAACTAGAAGCACTTCCCCCAAATAATCCCTTGCGTTCCAAAGCAATTGATTTATTATTGAATTTAAAGACTACCTTAGAATTCAATCAAAATATAGACGAGGAGGATAGAGTTTTAATTATGCGTTTATCACCTATTTACGAGCAAAAATTAGCAGAAGTTAAACAAGAAGGAATCCAAGAAGGAATCCAAGAAGGAATTCAAGAAGGAATCCAAACAGAACGTCGTAATGTTATAGAAAATTTGTTGCGAGTTCGCTTTGGTTCTTTAGATGCAGAACTAAGAGAAATTACTGAAGCTTTATTGGCATTATCACCAGAAGAATTTACTCCTTTATTACTGCAACTATCTAGGGAACAATTATTAGATAGGTTCCTTTAAAAGAACTCAGTTGCTAAATAAATCGTTCAATGAGAAATCGGATTAAAAAACATCATATTGGTTAACCCACAGCCGCTAACATGACAGTTGTATCCAATGACCATCGCTTTCAACCCATAAATCTCTTTGAGTACGAAAAGCTAGCAAAAGAGCATCTGTCTCAAATGACCCTTGATTACTATAGCAGTGGTGCTTGGGACGAAATTACATTACGAGATAATTGTGCTGCCTTTGAGCGAGTCAAGTTAAGACCTCGGATATTAGTCGATGTTAGCGATCGCAATCTCACTACCTCCATTTTAGGACAACCCCTGCAACTACCTTTATTAATTGCGCCGATGGCCTTTCAATGTCTAGCCCATCCAGATGGAGAAGTAGCCACCGCTCTAGCTGCGGCATCAGCTGGTGTGGGCATGGTATTAAGTACAATGGCCACAAAAAGCATTGAAGAAGTAGCGAGTGCGTGTGATAAATTTCCAGATTCTCTGCGATGGTTCCAGCTTTACATCCATAAAGACAAGGGATTAACTCGTGCTTTGGTAGAAAAAGCCTATAAAGCAGGCTACAAAGCGCTTTGTCTGACTGTAGATGCACCCGTTCTCGGACAACGTGAAAGAGATAGACGTAACGAGTTTGCCTTACCCACAGACTTACATCTGGCTAATCTCGCCGCTATCTCAGGGCTAGATATTTCCCATGAAAAAGGCGAATCTGGATTATTTACCTATTTTGCCCAACAGCTAAACCCAGCAGTAACTTGGGATGATTTGGAATGGTTGCAATCTTTATCTCCACTACCTTTAGTTATCAAAGGAGTTTTACGGGGAGATGATGCTGTGCGGGCTGTAGAATATGGGGCCAAAGCAATTGTTGTTTCCAATCATGGTGGCAGACAACTTGATGGTGCGATCGCTTCAATAGAAGCCCTAGTTGAAATCGTAGCAGCAGTGGATGGTAAAGTAGAAGTGCTACTCGATGGAGGCATTCGCAGGGGTACAGACATTCTCAAAGCTCTGGCATTAGGAGCAAAAGCGGTACTGATTGGACGACCTATTTTGTGGGGACTAGCAGTAGCAGGACAAGTTGGTGTATCTCATGTCATCTCACTGCTACAAGATGAGCTAAATGTGGGGATGGCACTTAGCGGCTGTGCAAACCTACAGGATATTAACCCTAGTTTATTGACGTTGCCACGCTTTTAAGCCTTAGATAATAGTTTAGACATCATTATTTCAGAAAAACTTTGATAATTAATTTTCAAACTTGTTACAAAATCGCTTATCTATAGTAGAATAGTTAAGTTGGATATAAGGGCGGGTGGCGAAATTGGTAGACGCACCACACTCAAAATGTGGCGGCCTTGCGGTCATAGGAGTTCGATTCTCCTCCTGCCCATTACTAAATAAGTAAATAGAATAGAGAGGTTAAAAGTTCATGCGCCTGAAAAGATGGGAATCTCCCCGTAAAGAAGGTAGGAATGACAAAGGTAGAGGCGGCTCTGCGAGGAAGCGGCAACTCAAAAAGCAACGCCAAATGTTACGTCAAAAACTCAAAGAAGCTAACAAGCCAGACAATAACAAAAATAATCGAACAGGGGAAGATAAGCTTATCTTCCCCTTATTTTTTGTGCTTTTATCTCTTAAGCACATAATTACGTATCAAAATCGGCAGACTGAGTGTCTGGTATTTCGTTTTTCTATGTAAACTAATTACGTAAAAAATACTACCTAGTAATAAAGTTTCTACTAGGAATTTATTGTAATTGTAATGCTTGCATGAACCAATCAAAAATTAATTATGAAGAAAGTATGAATTTTGTCAAACAGCATCTAAAACCCCTAGCTTAAAACAGTAAGCTAGGACACAACAGCAAATACTTATAATATTACCGATTAACTTAAAAGCATACTAAAAAAGCAATTGCACCTCCATGTGTTAACTTCCAACGATGACACAAGCCTATAAAAAGTCAGGAGTCATCCAATCCGAATTATTAAATATTCGGAATGGTCTAAGCAATCTATGGATTTTTTTCTTGGACACAGGAGTTATTGATGGTGGCAAGAGTGCTTCTACCTACTAAAAAAGTGCTTGATTTCCCTATTACTGCTTTACGCTTTGACGAGCAGGTAAAAACAATACTCAAGTGGGCGAGTAGGCGTGAGAGTAAAACTGTATACGTAGCGAATGTTCACATGCTCATTGAAGCTCATTGGCATCCACAGTTTGCCACCATATTACGAAATGCAGATATAGTTACTCCTGATGGTATGCCTCTTGTATGGATGATGCGAAAAATGGGGGCTATTTACCAAGACCGTGTGGCAGGGATGGATATTTTTTTGGCATTGTGTCAGCGAACTCAAACACAAAATCTCAGTATTTTCTTTTTAGGTTCCCAAACAGAAATTCTTTCTAGGATGCGAAAAAGGTTAGAGCAGGAATTTCCCCAAATGAAGATTGCGGCGATGGAACCTCTACCCTTTCGTCCCCTGACTGAAACTGAAGACGAAGCCTTAGTTCGAAAGATTAATTCTAGTGGTGCTAGCGCCGTCCTAGTATCTCTAGGATGTCCTAAGCAAGAAAATTGGATAGCTCAACATAAAGGTAAGATACAAGCTGTAATGATTGGACTGGGTGGAGTTTTCCCAGTTTATGCAGGAATTCACAAGCGGGCACCCCGCATAGTTAGAGACTTAGGACTTGAATGGCTGTATCGATGGATTCAAGAACCACGCAGACTTTGCGGCCGCTATGCTAAGACCATTCCACTATTTATATGGCTGGCTACCAAGCAACTACTATCATCAAGTCGGATTGCAGCAGTTTTTCTTCACGAGACTGGGGATTAAGGAAAAGGAAATAAGGCAAGATTGACTGGCGTGGAAAGAAATAATCTAGATACCCCTAGCTTTTATATTCAAAGCTAGGTGTCTCACTGGTAAGCAGGAACTAAATGATAAGCCGTTCATAATCAAGTGAAGCAGATTTTAGATGCAAAGAAATCGCGATCGCAATTCTTTTACCCTCAAAGTGAGTTCGACGATACAACCAAGCATCGATTCAAGGGTTCACCCCAAAGCCATGAAAGAGTCTAAGTGTAAGCATTCCGACCAATCAATGTCCTGCCGTAAAAATCCTTTATCTGAAATAAACTATTAAAGTACTTGACACAAACCCAGGATTAACTGCTATATTAACTAGAGTAAAGTCGTTGGGGCGTAGCCAAGTGGTAAGGCAGCGGGTTTTGGTCCCGCCATCCCTAGGTTCGAATCCTAGCGCCCCAGTACATCTAAAGACAGGTTGTTACGCCTGTCTTTTAGAGTTTTATTCGATTAGCTAAAAATTTAACTTAATTTATCTGATTCTGTAGAGCTTACTTATCAGGCGATTTGAGAGCTTGGTCTAGAGTTTGTCGAGCCTGTTCTGCTTTGGATCGTGCTTCTTGATAACGTACATTAGCTTGGGCAAAATTTTTGAGGACTTTAAAACCTTCCTTGAGTCGAGTAATTTCCTCTTCAGTCACCGAATCGTCAGTGAACAGAACATCAACCGCTTTGCGAATTTCTAACGCTTCAGCTCGTGACTCCTGAACTTTCAGCTTGAGTGTAGCCAGGTTACTTAAAACCTGGACAGCTTGTGTAATACTATCCTCACCGCTAGCAGTGTCAATAGTTGACTCTTTAACCTCAATTAATTGTTGAGGGCCAAATCCTTCTTCCAGTTCCGTGGGTAGCTTACCTGCATCCATCAGTTCCATCAGCTGATCCATTGCTTTATCACGGGCTTTGGCTGAATCTTTTCCAGAAACAGTAAGGATAATTTCTGGACTTTGAGCGAGAGTATATTGAACCATATTTGAGCAGAAAATTTGCTGATTAACCAAGCTGAGGGAAACAATTATAACATGTTGTGTGTCAGGTCATTTGTTGGTTTGTTATTTCACTGCCGGGTTGCTAAATTGATGTAATTTCATACTTTATTGTTACCCCTGTTAAGTCGATCAAAATAAAACTTTATACTTAATAAAACGGGAATAAGTTTCAACAGGAGGGGAGAGCAATGGCTCCCAATCCCACCATCATGCAAGCTGTCGAAAAACTGGGCTACCGTGTCACCGTTGGTGATGTGGCAACCCAGGCAGGATTGAACGTCGCTGAAGCTAATCAAAGCTTGTTAGCCCTAGCATCTGATGCTGGAGGACATTTGCAGGTAGCGGATTCAGGTGATATAGTTTACCTTTTTCCACAAAATTTTCGAACAATTTTGCGTAATAAATACTTCCAATTGCGATTGCAGGAATGGTGGAAAAAGGTCTGGAGTGTTCTGTTTTACCTGATTCGGATTTCTTTTGGAATTTTCTTAACTGTTTCCATCGCCCTGATAACTATTACCATCTTCATAATTATTACTGCTGCCAATTCCGATCGCGACGGCGACAATCGCGGCAGTAATTCCGGCGGTGGGGGTTTCTTTTATTTTCCAAATTTATTCTGGTATCTTAGCCCAAATTATGACACCTACTACCAGGAACGACGACGTGAAACCAGAGAAGAAAGCAATCTGAATTTCTTTGAAGCTGTCTTTTCGTTTTTGTTTGGTGATGGGAATCCTAACGCCAACTTAGACGAACGTCGCTGGCAAGAAATTGCTACGATGATTCGGAGCAATCGTGGCGCAGTGGTAGCAGAACAAATTGCCCCATACTTGGATGATATCGGCGAGGAATATACAAGAGAGTACGAAGATTACATGCTGCCCGTTCTGACGCGATTTAATGGGCAACCGGCGGTAAGTCCAGAAGGGCAAATTGTTTATTACTTCCCAGAGTTACAGGTGAGTGCGGTTAAAAAGCGCCGTCATTCAATATCATCTTACTTGGAAGAATTGCCTTGGCGTTTTAGTGCTGCAAGTTCAGGGCAAATTATGTTGAGTGCAGGGTTGGGGGCACTAAATTTAGTTGGTGCTTTAGTACTGGGAAGTTTGTTGAGAGATGGTACTGTTGCTGCCCAATTAGGTGGACTGGTAGCTTTTGTGCAAGGAATTTATTGGCTGCTATTGGCTTATGGAGCAGGTTTCTTAGGCATACCGTTGTTGCGTTATTTCTGGATTCGGTGGCGTAATCGCAAAATAGGCGATCGCAATCGCGATCGCCTTCATCGGTCAAGGCTATTGGCAAGTCCTGATGCACCTTTGCAACAAAAAATTGACTATGCTCAACAATTTGCCCAAGAAAAAGTTATTAGCAAGGAAGATTTAGTGTATTCTAGCGAAACTGACTTACTTGATCAGGAAGTTGAGCGTTCTGCACAAATTGACGCTGAATGGCAACGACGCTTGGAA
>NZ_JADEXU010000271.1 GCF_015206895.1 Nostoc sp. LEGE 12450
GGGCAGGAGGTAGGAGATAGAAACTCTTTATCTCTGATGCTGTGATGCGTGAGTCCTGCATTTTTACCTCACTTACTTGCAATCTGCTGTAGATGGTTTTGCGTAATCCCTATTTAGCTCTCAAGCAAAACTTCCCCAATTTCCGGTAAAATCAAGTTCTGAGGATTGTGGATTTGGGAGAAATTTGGGGTGCCTACACTTGGCGTTAACATTGACCACATTGCCACCATCCGGCAAGCGCGGCGGACAGTAGAACCAGACCCGGTGGCGGCTGCGGTGCTGGCAGAATTAGCGGGTGCTGATGGAATTACGGTGCATCTGCGCGAAGATCGGCGACACATCCAAGACAGGGATGTGCGTATATTGCGGCAAACAGTGCGATCGCATCTTAATTTAGAAATGGCCGCAACAGAAGAAATGCTAGCGATCGCTCTCGATATCAAACCAGATTACGTGACTTTAGTCCCCGAAAAGCGCGAAGAAGTCACAACAGAAGGCGGACTAGATATTATTGGTCAAATTGCTAGAATAGGTGAGATTGTCGATAAATTGCAAAGCGCTAGCATTCCAGTTAGTTTATTTATCGATGCCGAACCAGCACAAATTGAAGCATCTGTCAAGGTACAGGCGCAGTTTATCGAATTGCACACCGGACAATATGCTGAGGCTAAGGATGAAACAAATCGCCACCGAGAATTAGCCATATTAGCTAAAGGTTGTCAACAAGCCATTCAAGCTGGATTGCGAGTCAACGCTGGTCACGGACTAACCTATTGGAACGTCTATCCGGTGGCTGCGCTTCCAGGTATGGAAGAACTGAACATTGGTCATACCATCATCAGTCGGGCAGCATTAGTAGGTATAGAAAGGGCAGTCCGCGAGATGAAGCAAGCTATAAGAGGGAATGGGCAATAGGCAATAGGCAATAGGCAATAGGCATTGATTATTCCCTATTCTCCTCTGCTCCCCTGCCCAATGCCCCAATCCCATATCTTAAAAGAGGGGCTGTCACTGCGAAATCTAGAAATTGGGATCAAATCTTCAGCAAAAACTTCTATGAGCGCAACACAGTCTAACAACCTGCCACTTTGGGTACAGGATAGAGATAAAGTGATAGCAGAAAGCACTGATGTCGAGTGGCGCTATCAGACACCGCCTGATTATTCTCGTTCCAAAGAAAATCTTGCCAAAGAAAGTATCCATAATCACCTTGAAGGTACACTGGAAGCGATCGTGCAAAACTTAGTGCGAACCTTCGAGATGGAAGTATCTTTCAAAGCTAACCCACAACAGTGGTTATCTATTGTAAATGAACAGTTTCGAGTGAGTACCAATGGCGGAGTAGAGTATACCGCAGCAGATTTATCAGCCCAAGGTACTTACAATCTATTTATGGCTGATTCAGAGCATTACAAGGCTTCAGAAGAAAGCTTTGAATCATCTGCAAAAGTCTTCCACACAACATTTCCCCAAGGATTTCCTTGGGAAGTGCTGGAAGTTTTCTCAGGGCCACCAAATGTCACATTCAAATGGCGGCATTGGGGACATTTTGACGGAGAATATAAAGGCCATGCACCTACTGGAGAGACAATAGAAATTATCGGCATGAGTATTGCAAAAGTTACCGATGACTTAAAGGTTATTTCCTTAGAACACTACTTCGACAATAATCTGTTCTTGGAAAAGCTAACATCTGGTGGCAAACAGACAAATGCCCAAAAGTCGGGAAGTGCTTGTCCGTTCAGTTCTTGGTTCAAGAAATCCCGTAAGAGTTAGTTGATAAGGGTACAGAATGTCGTACTGTGCCCTTACATTATTCACAGAGCAACCAAAGGATGAAAATGCAAACATACTATTACGTTTTGGCTAGTCAACGCTTTCTTCTCCAAGAAGAACCGATACATGAAGTTATCAAAGAACGCACTCGTCACTACCATGAACAAGAAAAACAAATAGATTTTTGGTTGGTTGAGCAACCAGCTTTTTTGGAAGCACCTCAATTTGCACAAATCAAGGCAAAGTGTCCCCAACCATCAGTAGCAATTATTTCAACTAATCCCCAATTTATTACTTGGTTAAAACTGCGTTTAGAATACGTTATCACTGGAGAATTTCAGGCTCCTTCTGAGACAATACCAGATGCTTTGGCATCGTTGGCTACTGTATCTTAGAAATTGGGAATGGGGAACTTGTACTGAGCGCAGTCGAAGTATGGGGAATGGGGAATTGGGCATTGGTTATTACTTCTTCCCCAACTTTTCCAGTTCTCAGTTCCCAGTCCCCAATTTTATTTGCTAATAACAAAATATGTTTTGTAACAGTCCTTCCATTCCCACACTGAAGTAAGTAGGTTTTCAGCTTTTTTCTTATAAAATCTTCTAAGACACCTTGATTTACATAATCTAACTTTTGTGCATAGATTTCAGACTTTACCAAGTGTTTTAGGATTAGCGATATCTACGATGAGCTTCGCTTACGCAGGGTTGATTGGTGGCATGAGTTCTGTTTCTGCCCAACAAGCCATTCCTCTTTGTCAACCACCGACTTCGGGCGAGTATCTTTTATTAGTAGTCAGTCCCACAGCTGATAATCAAAAGCAGTTGCGTAGCGCCTTACCGCCTGAACTCAAAACCATTACCTGCAAATATCTCAACGAAACTGTGACGCGAATAGGGGGGTTTAAAAAGATTGATGATGCCAATCGATGGGCAAGATATGTAAGTAATATTGTTGGCTTGTCTGCTATCATCACCACTCGACCAACAACGGCAGATGTACAGCCGCCACAAACACAGCCACAACCACAACTACAGCAACAGCCACTTCAGCAAACAGTTAACTATAATCCTCAAGCATTAGGAGAGGGTTATGCAGTGTTGGTAGATTATTACAATCGTCCCGAACTAGTAAATAACGTACAGCAAGCAGTAGGAGGTAACGTAGGTTTTGTTTCTTATGGACAACGCCCTTACTTGTTGGCAGTTTATACCACTAATCAAAGTGAAGCATACAATACATTGCAGAAGCTGAACAATGGTGGTTTTGTTGCCAGTATAGTAGATAGCCGTAAAGTGATTCTGCTGCGCTCAACTGTGCGATTGTAGTGATATTAAGTTTTCTAGAATACTGATGCGATCTACCAATTTGGTAATTTGTCAACTGACAAATTACCAGTTCCCAATTAAAAATAGTTGCTCAAACAAGGATTTATTGCCCTAGTTTAAATAAGCAAAACTAGCTAACCAACAGATGGTTATACCCAAAGCCGACCCAGCTATTACCTGAACTGGTGTATGTCCAAGTAATTCCTTCAGACGGTCTTGGCTAAAGTCTGGTTTTTCATGAAATAATTCATCAATCATTTGATTGAGGATACGAGCTTGCTTACCAGCCGCTTGGCGAACTCCGGCTGCATCATACATGACAATGATGGCAAAAACCATCGCAAGGGCAAAATCAGGAGATGCCCAACCAAGTGTTTGCCCTACACCAGCCGCTAAAGCTGTAACTAAAGCTGAATGGGCACTGGGCATACCTCCGGTTGTCACCAAAACACGGATATTCAGTTTGCGATTTTTGACGATCTCGACTACGAGCTTTAATGCTTGAGCAATTAAACAAGCGACCAGAGCAACCAGCAGCACCCGGTTGTCTAAAATGTTGCCTATGTCCTGCATGGTATTTTGGTTAGGTTAGTAAATATTAGCAGCGTTTGTTGGTTGAGGAAACATTTAGATTCAACCCAAAATCCAAAATTAACCTAGTACATCACGGCGGAAACAGATCAATTATTCAAAATTGACTAAAAGCTGATTAAATAAGCTTTTTGAATTTTGAATTTTCAATACTGCTGGGCGGTAAGAGTACAGCATGATGTAAATAAACCACCCACTCCCAATCAATGAAACCCTTGTGTATGGAAATTACGGATTACAAATTACGAATTACCAAAAGCGTTGCTAGTTATTGCGGCTAGTAATAAAATGAGCGATCGCTTGGAGTGGTTTGGCTCTGTCTCCAAATGGTTCTAATTCTGCACAAGCTACTTTAACTAGCTCTTGGGCTTTTAAGCGCGATTCTTCAAGTCCCCAAAGGCTAGGATAGGTCACTTTCTTCGCTTGTTGGTCTTTACCAGCCGTTTTACCTAATTGCTCTTTTGTAGAAGTGATATCCAGAATATCATCTATGATTTGGAATGCTAGCCCAATATTTTCAGCATAACGGGTTAGTCGCTGCACGTCTTCAGTTGATGCCCCAGCGATGATCCCGCCAGAAACTACGCAAGCTTCCAAAAGGGCGGATGTTTTGTGTCTATGAATGAAATTTAGCGTTTCTAGAGAAATATCTGATTTCCCCTCACACTCTAAATCAACAACTTGACCACCGACTAAACCAGCTGCTCCCAGTGCCCGGCCAAGACGAACAATTACCTGCAAGGTAAGCTCTCTGTTAACGCTTTGGGGGGTTTTAAGAGCAACTAACTCAAAAGCGAGTGCTAACAAGCCGTCTCCAGCCAAAATCGCCACATCTTCGCCATAGACTTTATGATTTGTCAGCTTTCCGCGACGGTAATCGTCATTATCCATCGCTGGAAGGTCGTCATGAATCAAAGACATTGTGTGGATCATCTCCACAGCACAAGCTGTTGGCATGGCCATTTCAATAGTGCCACCCATCATTTCACAAGTAGCAAGGCAAAGAATGGGACGTACACGCTTGCCGCCAGCTAATAACGAGTAGCGCATCGCCTCATAAATCTTTTCTGGATAAATGATGGGGATAGCCTGATCTAAAGCATTATCACAAAGCTTTTGTCGCTCTTTGAGATAGGCTACTAAGTTAAATGTGGCTTCCTCTGGTGGTGTCTTTTGAACGTTATCAGTTGCTACCATTCTTCAATTCCTGACACTTTGGGATTTTTGTCTTATACGTCACAATTTTAAGGTGCTGTGGGGCTGAAAAAATGAAGAGTTCACAATTATGAGTTAGGAATTAGGAGTTAGGAGTTGAGATGCGATTAATCGCGTCTGTACAAGAATTAGGATTAATAATTCTTAACTTTTAACTCATGACTCTCTTTCATTTTCTTGCTGCTCTGGAATAGCTGGTGAAGGTATTTTGTAACAATATGGCAACAGTCATAGGGCCAACACCACCAGGAACGGGGGTGATAAATCCTGCTACACCAGCAGTTGATTCAAAGTCAACATCGCCAATTAAGCGACTTTTGCCACTAGCATCGGTGACACGATTCATTCCCACATCTACCACAACAGCACCTGGTTTTACCATATCAGCAGTGATGAGTCCGGGACGACCTGCTGCTGCAATTAGAATATCAGCATTTTGGGTGATGGTTTTGAGGTCATGCGATCGCGAGTGAGCGATCGTGACTGTAGCATCAGCTTCTAGTAGCATCAGCGCCATAGGTTTACCCACCAAAATACTCCGTCCCACCACTACTGCCTGTTTTCCTTGCAATGGAATCTCATATTCTTGCAAAAGCCGCATCACACCATCCGGGGTGCAGCTGCGTAAACCGATTTCTCCCCGTACTAGTCGCCCTAAGTTAACTGGGTGCAGTCCATCAGCATCTTTATCGGGATCAATTTGATGTAGCAAAGCTACAGCATCCAAGTGCTTAGGTAAGGGCAGCTGCACAAGAATTCCATCCACCCGTTCATCGTGGTTTAGTGCAGCAATGACCTCTTGTAATTCCCTAAAGGTAGTTTCGGCAGGAAAATGCTTACCAAAAGAGGCAATACCAACTTTTGCACAGGCTTTTTCTTTATTGCGGACATAAGCGGCTGACGCTGGGTTGTCGCCAACCATTAACACTGCTAAACCAGGTGGTCGTCCAATTTCTGGTTGTAATTGTGTAATGGCTACAGAAAGTTCTTGCTGAATTTTTGCAGCTAAAGCTTTACCATCAAGGAGTTTGGCAGTTTTTGTTTCCATGAAAATTCCCAACTATAAATTAATTCGCTTTTTATCCAAAAGTCTAGAGTAAAAATATTGCCTATTGACTTTTAACTATTATTGTGTATCTGCTTGATGTCGTAGCGTTTTTTTCACAGTCAATCCATAATGCTTATTTTCTCAGATCAACGGCTTTATCTGAAGAATAAAGAATTGCAGGCTGAAATTCAGAACATTTTTTGCTCAGTTGAGAGTGTGTTTCTGAAACTACAGAGAAAGAATATTATAGATGGGAACTGACCTAATGAAACTGGCGACAAAGCAAGCAGTGAAGCAAAAATTTGCTCAATCGGTGGCTTTCATGCAACAAACAAGAAATTTGTCCCTTTCGTTTTTTTTAGGGCATAGTACTGTTTCTTACCGCCTGGGGTTGATTTTTTTATTGGTGGTAGGACTTTGTAGTTGTGGTAGTTTAACCCCATCTGGCTTGAATGGGATTAATTTCCAAATTGGTAGCAATGTCACGCCAATTCGAGAAATTAAACCAAAACAAGACAATCAAGCTACAGTTTACATCCAGGGTCAGGTGGAAAAACAAGCTCCTCTGATGAAGCAATGGGCTTATCAAATTAATGACTCGACTGGCAAAATTTGGGTTGTCACCAATCAAAAAAATCTAGCGAAGGGAGCGCAAGTGGTAATTAAGGGTAAAATTCGCTACCAAAGCATCCCTTTAGGTGGTAAAGAATTGGGGGAAGTTTATCTAGAAGAAGAGTAATCAGCAATTAAAAATTAATAATATATGAACAATCAACCGGTGCATGTAGCGATCGCAATTCTCTATCAAGAAAACAAGTTTCTTATGCAACTACGCGACAACATCCCCGGTATTCTCTACCCTGGTTACTGGGCGCTATTTGGCGGTCATATCGAACCTGGTGAAACGCCAGATGTCGCAGTGAAGCGAGAAATCTTAGAAGAAATCGGCTATGAGTTACCACCCTTTGTAGAATTTGGTTGTTATACCGACGAAAGAGTTGTCCGTCATGTCTTTCATGCACCATTATTGGTGGAATTAAATCAACTGGTTTTAAATGAAGGCTGGGATATGGGATTATTGACCCCAGAAGATATTCACCAAGGTAACTGTTATTCGCAAAATGCCCGCGAAGTACGCCCTTTGGGGAATACGCATCGGCAAATTATGTTGGATTTTATGGAGAGAAATCAATCTTAATGGGAATTGGGAAGAGGACTTGGGGACAAGGAGGATTGGGGACAAGGGGAAAGACTTGTTTCAAGTTCTCACCTCTTGTCTCCTTGTCCCCTTGTCCCCTTGTCCCCTTGTCTCCTGC
>NZ_JADEXU010000272.1 GCF_015206895.1 Nostoc sp. LEGE 12450
AATTCTTCCTCATCCCCCTCATCCCCCTCGCTCGATTGGGTGATTGCGGAAGTTAGCAGCTATCAAATAGAATCTTCCAGTTCTCTTGCACCCCGTATCGGTGTTTGGACGACTTTCACACCGGATCATCTGAGTCGGCATAAGACTTTAGAGAACTATTACAACATCAAAGCAAAGCTGTTGCGTCAGTCAGAGTTGCAAGTGTTCAATGGCGATGATGCCTATTTGAGCCAGTTAGGTTTAAGTGCTTGGCCTAATGCCTATTGGACAAGTGTCAAAGGAAAAGATTTCCTGATTAGCGAAAAAGGCTTTTACATCGAGGACGGCTGGGTTGTGGAAAAATTGACTGCAACCTCAGCACCAGAACCGATTGTGAAAGTATCTACTTTGCGGATGGTGGGAGAACATAATCAGCAAAATCTCTTGATGGCAGTAGCAACGGCACGATTAGCGGGAATTAATCGTGATGCGATCGCACGTGCAATTCAGGAATTCCCTGGCGTTCCTCATCGCTTGGAGCATATCTGCACTTGGGAAGGTATTGATTTCATCAACGACAGCAAAGCCACTAACTACGATGCGGCCGAAGTTGGTTTAGCATCTGTGAAAAGTCCAGCGATTTTAATTGCTGGTGGAGAAGCCAAAGCAGGAGATGATACTGGCTGGCTAGCACAAATCCAAACCAAAGCTGCTGCTGTGTTATTGATTGGCTCTGCTGCACCCGCATTTGCTCAACGCCTGCAAGAAGTGGGGTATTATTCTTACGAAATTGTGGAAACTATGGAAAGGGCAGTTCCCAGATCGGCGGAATTAGCCAAGGAGTATCAAGCGCCTGTGGTGTTGCTATCTCCAGCTTGTGCGAGTTTCGATCAGTACCCAAATTTTGAGGTGCGCGGCGATGATTTCCGTCAGTTGTGCCTTGCTTGGGTGGGAGGAGCAAGGCTTCAATACAACTCGATTCTTTCATCTTCCCTATAATTCATTCACTGTGTGGCTTGCAGTTACACAGTGAATGAATTATGTAATCTAAAAGTGCGGTGCGATCGCATTATCAGAGAGACTTAAAATATTCTAGAAGGATTGTTTAGAGCTAATTTAGTGGTTTTCTATAATTATGTTTTGCTGTAGTTTGCAACTTCAACCTCATGAGCGATGCTTGTAGGTTTAGGAATAGGTAAACCATCTTCTAGCATTCCTTCTATATGAAATTCAATAGCTTCTGCAATCATCTGCTTGACTTCTTCTAAGGTTGCACCTGTAGTTACACAACCTGGTAAATCAGGCACATAAGCAGAGTAATTACTATCCGCCTTTTCAATCACCACTACGTAATGCATTGCCGTTCTCCTTATAATTGTGCTTGCCTCCAAATACTACTGAGAGTACCAGGGGCTAAGTCGTCAGACAATTTACCTGGAACTGTAACTAAACCTGGTTTATCAGGATGCTTGAACTGTCGATGACTACCTTTAGTTCTATCAAGATACCAACCATCAGCTTCCACTCGCTTGATCACATCACGTACTTTCATGTTACTACTTATCTCTACAGGGAAAATTTCTGTTACAGATAGAGTCGCTAATTGAGAAGTCAAAAGTCAATAAGATTTCCTATTTGTGGTAGTGAGCGATCGCCTCATGAATCGAGTGGCTCAAAATGAAATGCTAAAGTTAATAATCAAGCTTTTCCAGAGCTACATTCCATCTCTCACAGATAAAATTTATATATGAACGCTACACAAGAAAAACTAAAAGTTCAGCTTGAACAGGCTTTAGTCGCAGCTTTTGGCGCTGACTTCGCGGGAGTAGATCCAATTTTGGTTTCTGCTAGTAATCCTAAATTTGGTGATTATCAGGCAAATGTGGCTTTATCCCTGAGTAAAAAGTTAGGCAAGCAACCAAGAGCGATCGCAGGTGCGATCGTTGAGAAACTAGATGTATCCGAAATCTGCGAACCACCGGAAATTGCTGGGCCAGGATTCATCAATCTAAAACTGAAAACGGCATATCTAGAAGCACAACTGAATACGATTCAAGCTGATTCCAGACTTGGAGTTCCACCAGCGAAAACACCCAAGCGGGAAATTGTGGATTTTTCCAGTCCGAATATTGCCAAAGAAATGCACGTTGGACACCTGCGTTCTACCATTATTGGTGATTCCATCGCCCGGATTTTAGAATTTCAAGGACACGATGTGCTGCGGTTAAATCATGTCGGTGATTGGGGTACGCAGTTTGGAATGTTAATCGCCTATCTGCGGGAAGTTTACCCAGATGCGCTTACCACCGCTAATGCTTTAGATATTGGTGATTTAGTTTCTTTTTACCGCAAAGCTAAACAACGCTTTGATACAGATACAGCTTTTCAAGAAACAGCACGCCAAGAAGTTGTCAGATTACAAGCAGGTGCAGAAGATACACTTCATGCTTGGAAACTGTTGTGCGAACAATCACGGCGAGAGTTTCAAGTAATTTATGAATTGCTGGATATCAAGTTAACTGAACGGGGCGAATCTTTCTACAACCCCTTATTATCTGGTGTTGTGAAAGATTTAGAAAAATCGGGCTTACTGGTAGAAAACCAGGGCGCAAAATGCGTTTTTCTGGAAGGGTTTACAAATAGAGAAGGTGAACCTTTACCCTTGATTGTGCAGAAATCAGATGGCGGTTATAACTACGCCACAACTGATTTAGCATCCCTCCGCTACCGGATTCAGCAGGATGAAGCAAAGCGAATAATTTATGTAACAGATGCTGGACAAGGAAACCACTTTGCTCAATTCTTCCAGGTAGCACGCAAAGCTGGATGGATTCCCGATGATGTGGAATTAGTGCATGTTCCCTTTGGGTTGGTATTAGGAGAAGATGGGAAGAAATTCAAAACTCGTTCTGGGGATACTGTGCGGTTACGAGATTTATTAGATGAAGCTGTTTCTCATGCCCATGCTGATCTAAAAAGTAGATTACAAAAAGAAGAACGTCAAGAAACTGAAGAATTTATTAATGAAGTTGCTAGGGTAGTTGGAATTAGTGCAGTTAAGTATGCAGACTTAAGCCAAAATCGCACCAGTAACTACATCTTCAGCTACGACAAAATGCTGGATCTCAAAGGTAATACTGCGCCCTATATGCTATATGTTTATGCGCGGATTCATGGGATTAGCCGCAAGGGTGATATTAACTTTAAAGAATTGGGAAATAATGCCGTTTTGTTGCAGCATGAAACAGAATTAGCGCTGGCAAAATATTTACTTCAACTGGATGAAGTTATTAGTAGTGTAGAGCAAGACTTGCTGCCAAATCGTTTATGTGAGTATTTGTTTGAACTGAGTCAGAAGTTTAACCAATTCTACGATCGCTGTCCTATACTACAAGCCGAGGAACCGCAGCGAACATCTCGGTTGGTTTTATGTGATTTGACTGCTAGAACTTTGAAGTTGGGATTATCTTTGTTGGGAATTCAGGTGTTGGAGAGAATGTAGTTTTTTAACGCATAGGCGTTTCGCCTTCCCGCAGAGTAAGAGTTACGCTGATTTTTTCTTTGTGTCGTTTGCGGTTTTTTAATCAGAATTGCCGGACTTGGAGCGATCGCATCTGTGAGATTTTTTTAAGATATTCACACTGGTATTAGCATGAAACATACTGATAAAAGACAGGCAGGATAAAAGGTGACAATCGAAATCTACGTCAGCACTGATATAGAAGCGGATGGCCCTATCCCTGGGTCTCACTCTATGCTTAGTCTTGCCTCAGCTGCGTATACCGCAGACAAACAATTAGTTGCAACTTTTACAGCTAATTTAGAAACTTTGCCAGGAGCCCAAGGACACCCCAAAACTATGAAATGGTGGGCAGAACAGCCAGATGCCTGGGCAGCTAGTCGAGCCGACCCCCAGCCCCCTCTAGAAGTCATGAAGTCTTACCACGCCTGGCTTGTGGCTTTACCAGGAAAACCGATCTTTGTTGGCTATCCAGCAGCCTATGACTTTATGTTTGTCTACTGGTACTTGATAAACTTTGTGGGCGATAGCCCCTTTAAATTTTCGGCATTGGATATCCGCTCCTATGCGATGGCATTCTTAAAACAAAGCTACAACGAATCTGGCAAGGATAATCTACCTGCTGCATGGTTAGAAAATCTTCCATTGGCTCACATTGCCTTGGATGATGCCATTCAGCAAGGAAAGTTATTCTGTAATCTCTTACAAGCGAATTTAGAGAGAGAAGAAAGATAGCTATGCGATCGCATCTACAAGAAAGAAAAGATGAAGATGATTATGTAACAGATTTTTAATAACGATGAACACTCATTCGTCGTTATTAAAAATCCCTCGCTGCTTTAAAAAACCGAGAATCTTGCCCTATAGCTGGAAACCGTCGATATAAGACTTAATCGTCGGTAACGCCGTCATTTTTTCATAGAAGAAATTGTTGACAATTTTCATCACCTCTGCCTGGGCTACATCTACTTCGGAATCGAGGGGAGTACCAGGTTCTTGGCGGCACAGGCTACGGTATAAGCGCAGCAGATGACGCACGATTTCTAACTCTTCTTCTCCCTCCAAGACCTTAACAACTGAGATGATCAGTTCATCGGTCTGATTGAGAATGCTGTCGAGATCAAAGACAGTGCTCTTGTCCCTGGCTTCTTGGACAGTTCGCACTAGTGCATGGACTTGATACAGCAGCGCCGCAGGTTCATCGAACAACTCACGCAGAAAAGCTGCTTCTTCATAACGCCCGTTAAGTCGGAAGATGTTGTATAGGCGCTTGGCTGCTTTGCCGTAATTGAGTTTATCGCCTTTGACACATTTTTTGACTTCCTTTTCCAATTGCGCCACATAATCATCCATGACATCAGTGGAGACCTGCTTCACCAGCTTGGAAAAGATTGGGGCTGATTCAGCATCCAAGTAAACCTCCTGGAAGTAGCCGTCCAGATAGCCGTCTAGTGGAGTGATGACACCATCTGGTGCTTCCCAGGTTACATCCAACATATTACTGGCATTGGACAACTGACCGCGTATCGTGTCGGCGATCACCCAATCTAGCTTGCACCAACCTGAGTCTTGTGCTACAGAATCCCAGGTGATGACGACAGGATTGCCTTTTGCGTCGATCGCTTCGATCTGACCAGCAACAATATCATTGGGTAGCCAGCTAATTGGTGAACCAACACGTATAGTTTGTTCTTCCCGAATCACCTCTTGGGGATAGCTACCAAACTTCACCTCAATTAACTGGTAATTGGGGCCGGACAAGCTGTTGAGCGCCTTCTCGCGCATTATTTTCGCAAGAATCTCGCAAGCTTCGACGCGAGTAGGTGCAATGATATTCACTCGTTCGAAGTAGTCACAGTCACCGGGGTAGGTTTGAATCTTGGATTGAGCCGCTGAACCAGAGAGCGCCAATGCAGTCTCTACCACACCAGGGATGTCGTCAAATTCTACAATTTTGCCAATGGCGCGAAACCGTTCCAACTGTTGCGGATCGAAATCCAACATGGTGACTTTGTGCCCAAAAACACCTGTGTCTTTATCCACCACAATATCGCTGTCGCCTGTGGCCTCGGTGATGGAATTCATCCAACGTTCCAATTCTTGCTCATTGAGTTGAACCCCTAAACGATTAGCTGATTCAACGATGCGGTTGCGTGCATCTAGAGTTTGATCCTGTGCTTTTGTCATATTTTATTTTTGATTTTATTTTGTGATTATACCTTTATAGATGATTTCAAGAAAAATGATTTTTGCGATCGTGATTAAAGAATATTTATGGAATATTAAATTGTATAAAGTACGGTTCGTATCATAGTGATTGCATGAGACAAAGGCAGCTAAATCGCTCTATATAAGGTCTATAACGTAAGTATTTGTTAGATTTGGCTCTCAAATAAATATTTTTCAAGAGAGAAAAATGACTAGCAATAAATATTATGATGTCCCCAGTTTATCTTCATAGTAATGATTATTTGTTTAAATAAATAATATTTATAAAGAGCCAATTTCAGAACAACTAGTAGATAGTCAGCACAAATAAAATTAACTATTTAAGGTCGTCATTTTTCCTTTTTCGTTCTTCCTTAGCTAAGGATTTCAAATATATTTAGCTTTTGTAATATAGTTATGTTTATTTCCACTTACTTAGTTAGCGATCGCTAACTCAAGTTATGTGCCAAAAAGATTTATTCCGCTAAGGTGTCGAGGCGGCGATCAAAAGCATAAGGATGAACCCAAAAAGAGACCTAGGCTGTAAAGCAGAGGTCTTTCGCTTTCAGAACGTTGTAAAATTCATTAGCAACGTAAAACGCTGATATGGTTAATTTAGTGGCTTCTGCGCCATCAATGCCAAAATAGCAAGTCAATTGCCAATTCCATACTGACAATTATTGTTACTCCTATACCTAAAATGCGATGCCTACGGCGGGCAAAGCCAACGCCAATATTCCCAATATTTAGTTACAAATCTAAATATCTAATGCTGCGCCAAAAATTTTCTTTATATTATGCAAGGTTTTAGGAGAACTTTTCCCAGGATTGGGCAACTAATTGGCTCAACCAGCGACGTTGTTGCTGATCCAACATTGGATCATCTGCTAGCAACTGAGCGGTTAATTCTTCCAAAGATTGACCCTGAGCGCGGACAATTTTAATGACTCCAGCGATCGCAGCTGCAACGAGTTCTTCATCAATTGGCTGTTGTCGCAGGGCAACAATTTCTTGGGGACTGTCTGGAATGGGATAATTCATGGCGTGGGTTTACAGAAATACAAAATGAACAATAAATTCAACAAATTCTTAAAATTTCTTTACTAAATCTTTACGAAACTAGTTGCGCGGAGTGTACTTTACTTTGTGCCTTCATAAAATCTGTCTTAGTGAGTAGATTGATCGGAGATGTCAGGAAACGATGAGAGAAATCCTTTATTTAGAAGTTCCAACTCCAGATATAGAAACTGTGCGTAGCTGGCTACAAACAGATTTTGAACCTGGAAATGGAGAAAAAGTGCTTACTTCGGAAGGCTTTCGCCTCAAAATACCCAGTGCTAAGACACCTGCTGGGGCGGCTCTTTCCGAAAACTTGCCTGTAGAACTTTCGGTATTTGTTTGGTCGGTGCAACGAACTACCTATCTAAAAGTGTTTCGTTGGGCAGAACAACCCTTTCCCAGTGAGGGACAAATTCTGCAACGCCTAACCAAAGAAATCAGAAGCCGTTTTCCGCATCATTATCCAGAACCACCAGCGATTGATTTATCC
>NZ_JADEXU010000412.1 GCF_015206895.1 Nostoc sp. LEGE 12450
GGGTGTACCTCATGTAGTTGCAAAACACTGTATTAGCGATCAAGCTCGGTCGTTAAGGAAATATTTATAAATTCTTACCATATTTTGTTCTCATCTTCTAATTTTAGATGCGAACTTACAGCAGTCCATTGCGATCGCACTAAGCTAGATGTTAAAACTTTGGATGTATTGACTTATACGCAAATTACCCCACTCACACAGCGATCGCATACATTTAACCCTCTTCAAAATGCACCACAAGCACGTTAAGCTGAATTAGAGTGACAATTTATTGCGCTTTTTAATATATAAATCTCTGTTCTTGTCAAATTTTAATTTTTTCTGCTTGAGAAACCCGGAATGCTAGACCGAATTTTTGATTACCTCGACTTTCATTTCAGCCTTGAAGCCCTTATAGTTCTGCTGATCTTGGTGCTTTTAGAGGCGCTGTTATCTGCCGATAATGCGATCGCCCTCGCTGCGATCGCAAAAGGGCTGGAAGACAAGGAACTTGAGCGTAAAGCCCTCAACTTTGGTTTAGTCGTTGCTTATGTGCTGCGAATCAGCCTGATTCTCACTGCCACTTGGGTGCAACAATTCTGGCAATTTGAATTATTGGGCGCTGCTTATCTGCTGTGGTTAGTATTTCAACACTTTACCTCGGAAGAATCTAAGGACGATCACCATCACGGGCCGCGTTTTAATTCATTGTTGCAAGCGATACCTGTGATTGCATTTACAGATTTAGCATTTTCTTTGGATAGCGTGACAACTGCGATCGCAGTTTCTCAAGAAAAATGGCTAGTGCTGACGGGTGCAACAATTGGGATTATTACGCTGCGATTCATGGCGGGATTGTTTATCCGTTGGCTAGACGAATACGAAAACCTAGAAGACGCAGGCTATGTAACTGTAGCGTTCGTGGGTTTGCGCCTGTTGTTGAAAGTGGTGAACGATAATTTAGTTCCACCAGAATGGATCATGATTACTGCCATCTTCCTGATTTTAGGCTGGGGATTTTCCAAGCGTGTTAGCACTGAAGTGCCCGAATTAGAACCAGAAAAGAGCGAAGCATCTAAGTAAGAATAGGGAATGGGGAATGGGG
>NZ_JADEXU010000273.1 GCF_015206895.1 Nostoc sp. LEGE 12450
CGCTCGGCTACTGCTAACAGCACTCCTTACTCCTGTACAGACGCGATTAATCGCGTCTCTAATCAGCGCTCGCTGGCTCAACGCCCATCTACCGCTAACAGCAATCTTTACTCCTTACTTAGCACTCAGATGAACATTTCCGAGCTATTTATCCGGCGACCAATCATGACGACTCTAGTTATGGTTGGCATTTTGATATTTGGGCTGATCAGTTACCAACAGCTACCTGTTAGCGACTTACCCAATGTAGATTATCCAACACTCCAGGTAACAGCTAATCTGCCTGGAGCTAGTCCAGAGACGATGGCTGCTTCAGTCGCAACCCCTTTAGAGCAGCAGTTTTCTAGCATCGCGGGATTGAGTTCGATGAACTCTACCAGTTCTTTGGGTACTACACAACTGACGCTACAATTTGACCTGAATCGGGATATTGACGGTGCAGCACAAGATGTCCAATCTGCGATCGCTAAGGGAGCAAAGCAGTTACCGACAAATATGCCTAATCCGCCATCTTACCGAAAGGTAAATCCGGCAGATCAGCCAGTCCTTTACATCTCCCTCAATTCGTCTATTCTGCCCCTCTCAACTGTAGACAAGTACGCTGAAACATTGCTGGCACAACGTCTGTCAATGGTGGATGGAGTGGCGCAAGTGCAGGTGTACGGCTCCCAAAAGTACGCGGTACGAATTCAGCTTGACCCGGAAGCGCTGAGTGTCAAAGGCATAGGAATTGATGAAGTAGCAACTGCGATCGCTAATGGAAATGTCAATCTGCCTACGGGGACACTTTACGGTAAGCAGCAAAATTCTACGATTCAAGCAAACGGTCAACTCAACGATGCTGCCAGCTATCGCTCTCTAAGTGTGGCTTATCAGAACGGCGCACCAGTGCAGCTAGGAGAACTAGGTCAAGTTCTGGACAGTGTGGAAAATGACAAGATTGCGAGTTGGTATTTTCCTGTTAAGAAAGGGGAAGCAGGGGAAAAGCCCTCAATCCAAAATCCCAAATCTAAAATCGTTCGACTGAGCGGAGCCGAAGTCCAAAATTCTGGCGTGCGGGCGATCGTTCTGGCAATTCAGCGCCAACCGGGAACTAATACTGTTCAAGTGGTGGATGCAATCAAAAAACTCCTACCCAGCTTTCGGACACAGATTCCGGCGGCTGTGAATATGGATATTCTCTACGATCGCTCTCAATCAATTCGCGAGTCGGTGGATGATGTACAATTCACGCTGTTGCTCACCATCGCGTTGGTGGTGCTGGTAATCTTTCTATTTCTTCGCAATATCTCTGCTACTGTTATTCCCAGTTTGGCAGTACCGCTTTCGATAGTAGCAACTTTTGGAGTCATGGTACTACTGGGTTTCTCACTCGATAACCTATCACTGATGGCGTTGACCCTTTCAGTAGGTTTCGTGGTAGACGATGCCGTAGTTATGCTGGAGAATATTGTCCGCCACATGGAAATGGGCGAAAGCCGGATGGAAGCAGCCCTAAATGGTTCTAGAGAGATTGGTTTCACAATTTTATCTATGACCATCTCTCTGGTAGCAGTATTCATCCCGATCCTTTTCATGGAAGGCATTTTGGGGCGACTGTTTCGGGAGTTTGCCGTTACTATTAGCGTTGCAATCTTGGTATCTGGCGTAATTTCCCTCAGCTTGACACCAATGCTGTGTTCCAGATTCTTGAGTCCACCTCATCATGAGCAGGAGAGTGAGGGAGATGAGGAGCAGGGGAGCAGCACTTCGACTACGCTCAGTGAACAGGGAGCAGGGGAGCAGGGGAGAGAGGGAGAAATTCTTAACTCCGAGTCCCATTCGACTACGCTCACGGCAAGCCCAGCAACTAGTCTCAAGTCCCGAATCAAAAACTTTAACCGTCGTCTCTACAACTTTTCGGAAAACGTTTTTAATGTGATATTGGGCGGATACGATTGGAGTTTGAAGAAATCACTCAAGTATCACCGCACGACAATGGTGATTTCGGGAGCGATTCTTGTAGCGACGGTATATCTATTTATAATTGTGCCTAAAGGGTTTGTTCCCAACGCAGATGTTGGACAAATTACGGCAACTACTCAGGCATCAGAGGATATATCCTTTGATGAGATGGTAAAACATCAACAAGCTGTAGCTGCGATCGCTTATCGTGATCCTAATGTTGATTCCATCAACTCCAGTGTCGGGGCTGGCGGCCCAAATGCTTCCGCCAACGCGGGACGGCTTTTAATTGAACTCAAGCCCCGCCATGAGCGCCGTCTCAGTGCTGATGAAGTTGTCCAGGAACTCCGACCGAAATTGTCAGTTGTGCCTGGAATTAAGGTATTCTTGCAAAATCCCCCAGCGATTAATGTGGGTGGACAACAGACAAAAGCTCAGTATCAATTTACTCTGCAAACTCCCAATATCCAGGAACTTTACCAGTACGCTCCAGCTTTAGAAGAGAAATTGCGATCGCTCTCAGATTTACAAGATGTTAACAGCGATTTGCAAATCAAAAATCCGCAAGTAAAAGTAGACATCAACCGCGACCATGCTTCGGCTCTAGGTTTGACTGCCAATCAAATCGAAACTGCTCTGAGTAATGCTTATGGTACTCGCCAAGTTTCCACCATTTACGCCCCCGATAGCCAGTATCAAGTAATTATGGGCGTGGAACCAAAATATCAGCAAAATGCCAACGCCCTAGATTTACTCTCAGTTCGTGCCCCTAGTGGACAACTTGTACCTCTCAACGCCGTAGCAACCTTGAGCAAAGATGTAGGCCCCTTAACTATCAACCATAAAGGGCAGCTTGCTTCTGTCACCTTCTCCTTTAACCTGAAGCCAGGGGTGTCACTAGGTAACGTCACTGGGAAAATTGAGGAACTTGCCCGTCAAACACTGCCACCTACTATTAGTACAGGTTTCCAAGGTTCAGCGCAGGCATTCCAATCTTCGATTCAGGGTTTAGGATTGCTACTGCTAGTTGCCATCTTGGTGATTTATATCGTCTTGGGGATTCTCTACGAAAACTTCATTCACCCGCTAACTATCCTTTCTAGCTTACCTTCTGCTGGATTTGGGGCAATACTGACCCTGTTGCTGTTTCAAGTTGACTTGAATATTTACGCCTTCGTCGGCATCATTCTGCTAGTTGGCATTGTGAAGAAAAATGGGATTATGATGGTTGACTTTGCGATCGTTGCCCGTCACAACGGCAAAACCCCTTATGATGCTATCTATGAAGCCTGCTTG
The DNA here is from genome assembly GCF_015206895.1 of Nostoc sp. LEGE 12450. Classification (GTDB taxonomy): domain Bacteria; phylum Cyanobacteriota; class Cyanobacteriia; order Cyanobacteriales; family Nostocaceae; genus Nostoc. Next base: position 3,241 of record NZ_JADEXU010000273.1, read on the forward strand.
GTGAGATTCCGTCCAATTATGATGACGACAATGGCAGCACTCATGGGAACTTTACCAATTGCCCTCGGTTTGGGAGCCGGAGCAGATACACGTCGTCCCCTTGGTTTAGCAGTAGTTGGGGGGTTAGTGTTCTCGCAGTTTCTCACACTTTATTTAACGCCCGTTTTCTACACTTACATGGAGTCTTGGCAAACCAAGATGAAAAAACGCAACTGGCGCAAACAGCCAATTTGACACTCACCCGACTGAACAAATAACGCTTGGTTGATTTGTTCTTTTTAATCACTAACTCTTGACTCCCTTCATTTTAGAGGGGAGTTTTTTATATATCTTATTTATTTTTGCTAGTTCACTTTGATTAACTTTCCCATAATTGCGATCGTAAATCCACAGCCTCCAAACATCGAAGAGCCATAGTGTGAAACTTGAGATTTAAGGAAGTAGAATATTCCGTACAAGAGCTAGGTTAATGAGTATCAAAGGTGGATTCATCCAGTTCAAATACTCGTTGACGGAGATCAAAGGTGGATTCATCCAGTTCAAACACTCGTTAACGGAGATCAAAGGTGGATTCATCCAGTTCAAACACTCGTTAACGGAGATCAAAGGTGAATTCATCCGGTTCAAACACTCGTTGACGGAGTTCAAAGGCTGAACAAGCCTTAGAATTGCAATACGCTTAGAATCAGTAAACCAAAAAGTTTTTCTCTAAAGGGCGATCGCTAAAATACTTATACTTCTTGATACTTTCTAATACACAATTCTCTAACCAGCAGACATAGTATAAATAAGGATTACTTATAATTAGTTGGTCGATAAATTGTAAATACTAGCCTGTTGGAATATAAATGCTTTCAACTACTTGATATTTGCGCTGTAGGGCTTGAGATAAAAAGGCTAACATCTGTTTAAGTGTAAAAAGTGTGCGATAAATTAATCGACTCCCTTTCCTTTTACGACTGACTCTCAGCCAAAGTAAATTCACCCAAATATTAACTAGGAGAAAGGATATACCAACGAATAGTAATCTTAAAGCTGGATTTTTATTATTGGTTTTAATTCGACAAATATTTTTGAGGCGATAACTAGTTTCAATGCCAAATCTTTTCCGATAATCTTCATAGACATAATCTAAATTTGTTCTTATTTTGTGAGTAACATAAACAAAATATTGAACTCCATGCTGATTACGTTTCCCCTTTCTATATTTGCAGACAATCCATAAGTCAAATGTGACTAAATCATCTTTGTCTCTAGTTATTGTATAAGTAGTTTTGTAACTTTTTTTACCCTTGAGGAATTGTTTAATTCCACCCTTCTTCCCTGTCTTGATAGCAGGCATAAGAAAGGGAATATCTAATGCCTGCAACCATCTAATTACGGGAGTGTTAAAAAAACCTCTATCTAAGTAGAGTTTCTTTACATTTATTTCAAGAGAGTCAAGTTCTGCTAATAAATAAGTAATAATAGCGACATTGGTATCTAGTTGGCGAACTCCTCTAATAGCAAGGGTTACGCGCTTATTTTTGGTAATTATATATAAAGTTGCATAGGCGTAAAATGAATGAGTACCGGATTTTGCTTGACTTCGATATATGTATTCTAATTCCTCTGATGTTGGCTTACCATAATAAAAAATTAAATTTAAATCAATGGCTATTTTTAAACAACCTTTTTTTAATCCTAAAGGAATTCGGCTTTTCAATGCAAGATTAACTTGCGCCTCTAATTCTTCAAAATTATTGATTTTATTGAGATGATATCTAATATCATTAGCTGTAGGAACATTCTTTAATAATTTAGCAGTGTTCTCAATACTATCTCCATTGCTGGCAGCATAAGCCAGAATCTCAAATAAAGTCTGTTGGTCACATACTCCTTGAGTTTCAATAGAAAAGTTTTCTATCAAACACCCAATAACTTGCTCAAGGGTTTCTGAGTCCGTTAAAATCGGTTCTTGTGTAGACTCGCTCCTCTTGGTTTTTCCTAGAGATGAAACAGTCAATTTTATCAGCCCATATACAACACACTAGTTTGATCATTTCATATTCTGAACTACTGTAAAATATGATAACTATTTCTTCTTTAACGAGTATTACATAATACTTGCTTCTATGTACTCATTTATTGGTGATATCTCCTGTATCCCTAGTGGTTAGACCTTTTGGGAAAACTTTTTGGTTTACTGAGAATAAGTTTTTTTCTCCCCCTGCCTCCTTCACGCTCATATCACAGTTTTGCCTAGAGGAATAAAGCCATGACTCAAGCCTTACGCAAACTAGTTACATTCGATGAATTTGTTGCTCAGTATCCAGACAACCCACAAAGACGTTATGAACTCCATGATGGAGTGATTGTTGAGATGGCACAACCAGCAGGCGATCATGAAGAGGTTACAGGATTTTTAGCTACAAAAATCACTTTAGAATATAGTCGTTTAAATCTTCCTTATTTCATCCCAAAAACAGTATTCGTCAAACCACTTGAAAACGAATCAGCTTATTCACCAGATGTCCTTATCCTAAATCAGCCTAATTTAATAAATGAACCTTTATGGAAAAAAATATCTACCGTAAGCCTTGCTGCATCCATTCCTTTAGTGGTGGAGGTAGTGAGTACTAATTGGCGTGATGATTACCACAAAAAATATGCTGACTATGAACAAATGGGAATTCCTGAATACTGGATTGTGGACTATGCCGCATTGGGTGGTCGGGAATTTATTGGCAAACCAAAACAACCTACTATCTTGGTTTGCTGTTTGGAAGAAGGTGAGTATCTAATTAATAAGTTTCGAGGTCATGACCGTATCCAATCAACAACTTTCCCAGAATTGAATTTAACCGCAGAACAAATTTTTCGTGCTGGTATAGTCAGCTAAATTCACAGTGTCTATTAAAATTAGATCAGAATTCAGGAGTCAAGAGTCAGAATTGAGAAGTTAGAAGGCAACCCACCCGCAACTATTCACGCCGACCTACTTAAAATTATGTCTGACGCAATTATTCAATCTGAATTATTGGATAACAAAGCTGATAAAGAGCAAAACTTCTGTCAGATTCTCAGTGTACAGGAGTTAAGTGTTCTAAACGATCGCTCCAACTCCAAAGGGCTAGTTCAACTGGCTTTGCACCTCACAGTCATGGTTTGCAGTGGCTACCTGTGGGGAACAAACTTTGGCAATTGGTCACTGGCCATACCAGCACTGGTAATTTATGGCTTCAGTTTGGCTTCCATGTTTGCACCGATGCACGAATGCGTTCACAGAACGGCTTTCGCTAACAATCGATTAAATGATGCTGTAGCTTGGTTTTCCGGCTTGCTCTCATTTTACAACAGCACGTTCTTTCGTCGTTATCATAAATGGCATCATCGCTACACTCGCGTTCCTGACAAAGATCCCGAACTAACCGATCTCAAACCGAGTAATCTGGGTAAATACTTGTTGATAATTAGCGGTTTACCGTGGTGGCGGGGTAAATTAAGCGGACATTTTCAGGTGGCGATTGGTCAATTTGACGATTTTCCATTTGTGCCAGAAGCCGCACGAGCCGAAGTTATTCGCTCTACTCGATGGCAATTAGGTGTTTATGTAAGTGCGATCGCAATCTCAATTCTATTTGGTCAGTCTTGGTTTTTCCTGTATTGGCTGCTACCCCTGCTTATCGGTCAGCCGATTCTCCGTTTCATTCTGCTAGCAGAACATACAGGTTGCACTCTTGACGCTAATCTGCTCACAAATACGCGCACAACCTTAACCCTTTGGCCTGTGCGATTTTTCATGTGGAATATGCCATTTCATGCAGAGCATCATTTATACGCATCAATTCCTTTTCACGCTCTACCAAAAGCACATCAGCAATTGAGCCAACACTTTACCCACATTGAACCTGGCTATGTGAAAGTCAATTGGGATATCTTAACTAATTTCTAATTGGGCATGGTTATTCTCCTTGAT
>NZ_JADEXU010000274.1 GCF_015206895.1 Nostoc sp. LEGE 12450
AAGGCGATGTGATATAACTTTTATATCTCCTAAATCAAGAAGTTCTGTTAGAATTTTAATATCTCTTTTGCTAGTCATAACTGTAAATTTATGTGAAAGTAGTTGGAATCCTATTTACAGTTAACAAGAAATATTCTTTATATGTCAATCCTTATAGGACTTTTAGCAAATGATTGATCCATTTTTTGACATTGCTTGGATTTATATTTTAATAATTTGGCATAACAAGTACTGAAGAACCATTATTATATTGTGCATATCTTATTCCAAGATTAGAACCACCTGATGAAGACCAATAATTATTACCATCATAGGCGAGAGTCATAGTAGTAGAATTCAATTGATCTTGAAAAATAGTATCAGCGGTGTAGCTTGATTGAAAAAGGGTTGCAGCCTGTGCAGATCCTGCTACTCCCAACGCCATCACAGCTGCTTCGGCTGTAGCCAGTGATAACTTTGACAATACATTTACGATAGCCATAGTATTTTTCTCTGAGAATAAGTTGTTTTGTTGTCTTTGATGGTACTGATAATAAGATAAGTTTGAAATCCGTCAAAAACTTTTCTACTAATTTCACAGAAAACTCACTGAACTTATCCCACTAATATTAAAAATGTAATAATTTGCTTCTAAAAACTGAAGGAGATATCACAGTATGGCTGGGCGATTTGAAGGATTAAGTAACTTGGAATGGAGATTGTTTGAAGATATATTTCCCAAGAAACCAGAAAAACGAGAGCGAGGAATGCCTCATGCGCTGTTTCGTCATGTACTCAACACCTTACTGTATATATTGATAACAGGATGTCGTTGGTGCGATGCTCCAAAAGGAGAAATCTGGGCATCAAAAAGTTCAGCACACAGGTGGCTAAAACTTTGGCAAAGCGATGGAACGTTAGAAAATTTACAAGCACGAATATTGGGTATTGCAGAAGAAAGAGGATTAATCGACTGGAGTTACGGTGCGGTAGACGGGTCTTTTTCCCCCTGGTAAAGTTGGCGGTGAGGATGTTGCGTATAGTTATAAAGGTAAAGGGATATAGAATTTTATTAGTGGGATAAGATTCTTAGCAAACATTCAAATAAACTTCATATAACAGCTTAATTACTTAATACAGATTTGTTATTTAATGAGATATTTAGTGAGAAGCGATCGCCAACCATAACAGACGTGGTGACTCAGTGATGTAAAATCCTGAAGAGAGAAAAAGGTGATTAACAGAGTCTGAATAGAATGGTACAGGATAGGAAGTCAACGGTTGTAATCACAGGTGCCTCTTCAGGGGTCGGTTTGTACGCTGCCAAGGCTCTTGCTGAAAGGGGATGGTATGTAGTGATGGCCTGTAGGGATGTAGCCAAAGCTCAACTGGCAGCCCAATCTGTGGGAATCCCGCATCAGGGCAGCTACACTATCATGCATATCGATCTTGGCTCTTTGGATAGCGTTCGACAATTTGTGAATAACTTTCGAGCAAGCGGACACTCCCTAGACGCTTTGGTGTGCAACGCCGCAATTTATATGCCCTTAATAAAAGAGCCTTTACGCAGTCCAGAAGGTTATGAGTTAACTGTCACCACAAATCACCTGGGACATTTCCTTTTGTGTAACCTAATGCTAGAGGATCTAAAGAAGTCATCTTCAGAGCCAAGGCTGGTAATTTTGGGAACTGTTACCCACAATCCAGACGAGCTGGGTGGGAAGATTCCGCCGCGTCCAGACTTGGGCGATTTGCAGGGCTTTGCAGAAGGGTTTAAAGAGCCGATCTCAATGATTGATGGCAAGAAATTTGAACCAGTCAAAGCTTACAAAGACAGCAAGGTTTGTAACGTGCTGACAATGCGGGAACTGCATCAGCGCTATCACGAGTCAACTGGTATCGTCTTCAACTCTCTCTATCCAGGATGTGTTGCAGAAACGCCATTATTTAGAAACCACTATCCCCTGTTTCAGAAAATCTTCCCATTATTCCAGAAGTACATCACCAAGGGATATGTGTCTCAGGAGTTGGCGGGAGAACGAGTTGCGGCGGTGGTTGCCGATCCTGAGTACAATCAATCCGGTGTGTATTGGAGTTGGGGAAATCGCCAGAAGGAAGATGGTAAATCCTTTGTTCAAAAGGTTTCTCCTCAAGCCCGTGATGACGACAAAGGCAATCGCTTATGGCAACTAAGTGCTAAGTTGGTTGGACTGGCTTGATGGGATAGAATTTGGCTTTAACCTTGGACATAATTTATCTATTTATCGATCCACTTTTTTAAATAAATGAGCATTATGTCCAGGCTAAAAATGCTTGAGGTGACTTAATAATCACCTTTGAATTGATTAATAACTTTGTTTAATTGCCACTTTTTTGTGTAAGCTATAACTCTGACATAATCTTCAATAAAAACAAAGAAGATTAATTATATGATGAGTTCTGACTTAGCAAAAAGTGCATTTTTCATAGGACTATTACGAATTACGATCACGTTAATTTGTCCCTATTGTATATAGCATTTTAGAGAATGGCTATATCACAGTACTTCCTAGATTAGGATTTCCAGTCAAAAAACATTCTCTACTAGAGGCTCACGGATTTGCTCCCCTAATAGATTGGCTTTATATCTTTAATAGAAAGAAAGTTAAAGAAAGAATTCAGAATCAATTAATGCAAGGATTCAGTACTGCCATTGAAGACCACTAAAGTAGAGGATCTTAAACCCTTTGATTCATTTGCCAGTTGCTTAACCTTCTTGTTAATTAACGCTCCTGACTTCTAAGTTCTTTGTTGATCAAATTCCACATCTTTACTGAGGCTGTTTAATTGTAAAAAAGCGAAGCTAAGGCATTCGATGATCGCATACTTGCAAGCAAGAAACAGGAGCATTCAACCAACGCCTGATTTCGCTTGTGATTTTTATCCAAAGGTTTAAGGAAAAACGGTTATGGCAGCAGAAGAAGCATCGATTAGCCTCGTCAAAGATATAAATACTGGTGGAGTTTCCTCTAACCCGCAAAATTTGACCAATGTCAATGGCACGCTGTACTTCGTTGCCATTGACAGCAGTGGTGGCTATGAACTGTGGAAGAGTGATGGCAACGAGGCTGATACCGTCATTGTTAAGGATATTTTCTCTGGTACGGGTAGCTCAACTCCGCAAAATCTGACCAATGTCAACGGCACACTTTACTTTAGAGCGATCGACAGCACTGGTGGCTCTGAACTATGGAAGAGTGATGGTACCGAAGCTGGTACTGTCCGCGTCAAGGATATTTTCTCTGGTACTGGTAGCTCAACTCCGCAAAATCTGACCAATGTCAATGGCACACTTTACTTCAGTGCTACTGACAACACTGGTGGCTGTGAACTGTGGAAGAGCGATGGTACCGAAGATGGTACTGTCCGCGTCAAGGATATTTTCTCTGGTACAGGTAGCTCAACTCCGCAAAATCTGACCAATGTCAACGGTACACTTTACTTCAGTGCCTCTGACAGCACTGGTGGCTATGAACTATGGAAGAGTGATGGTACTGAAGCTGGTACTGTCCGTGTTAAGGATATTTTCTCTGGTACGGGTAGCTCAACTCCGCAAAATCTGACCAATGTCAACGGCACACTGTACTTCAGAGCTATCGACAGTAGTGGGGGATCTGAACTGTGGAAGAGTGATGGTACGGAAGCTGGTACTGTCCGTGTTAAGGATATTTTCTCTGGTACAGGTAGCTCAAATCCGCAAAATCTGACCAATGTCAATGGCACGCTCTACTTCAGTGCCACCGACAGCAGTGGGGGAACTGAACTGTGGAAGAGTGATGGTACTGAAGCTGGTACTGTGCGTGTCAAGGATATCTTCTCTGTTACTGGTAGCTCTAACCCTAGCTTTTTGACCAATGTTAATGGCACACTGTACTTCAGTGCCATCGACAGTAATGGGGGAACTGAACTGTGGAAAAGTGATGGCACTGAGGCTGGTACTGTCCGCGTCAAAGATATTTTCTCTGGTACGGGTAGCTCAAATCCTAACTCTCTGACTAATGTCGACGGTACGCTGTATTTCAGTGCTACTGACAGCAATGGCGGCAATGAACTATGGAAGAGTGATGGCACGGAAAATGGTACTGTCCGCGTCAAGGATATCTTCTCTGGTAGTGGTAGCTCTAATCCACAAAATCTGACCAATGTCAACGGCACGCTCTATTTCAGAGCTACTAACAGCAGTGAGGGTAGTGAACTGTGGAAGAGTGATGGCACGGAGGATGGTACTGTCCGCGTTAAAGATATTAATACTGCCACAGTCTCTTCTGACCCGTATTTTCTGACAAATGTCAATGACACGCTGTACTTTAGAGCCACTGACGGTAGTGGAGGTAATGAACTATGGAAGAGTGATGGCACGGAAAATGGTACTGTCCGCGTCAAGGATATTTTCTCTGGTAGTGGTAGCTCAAATCCGCAAAATTTGACTAATGTCAACGGCACGCTCTATTTCAGTGCCTCCGACAGCAGTGGGGGCAATGAACTATGGAAGAGTGATGGCACAGAAGATGGTACTGTCCGCGTCAAGGATATCTTCTCTGGTACGGGTGGCTCTGACCCGCACATTCTGACGAATATCAACGGCACGCTGTACTTCGTTGCCACCAACAGCAGTGGGGGTAGAGAACTATGGAAGAGTGATGGCACGGAAGATGGTACTGTCCGCGTCAAGGATATTGTCTCTGGTACAGGTAGCTCAAATCCGCAAAATCTGACCAATGTCAACGGCACGCTGTACTTCAGTGCAACCGACAGCAGTGGAGGCAGGGAACTATGGAAGAGTGATGGTACAGAATCTGGTACTGTCCGCGTCAAGGATATCTTCTCTGGTAAGGGTAGCTCTCACGCGCAAAATCTGACCAATATTAATGGCACGTTGTACTTCGTTGCAACCGATAATAGTGGCGGCAACGAACTGTGGAAGAGTGATGGTACGGAAGATGGTACTGTCCGCGTCAAGGATATTGTCTCTGATACAGGTAGCTCTTACGCGCAAAATCTGACCAATGTCAATGGCACGCTCTACTTCAGTGCTATCGACAGCAGTGGAGACAATGAACTATGGAAGAGTGATGGCACTGAAGATGGTACTGTCCGCGTCAAGGATATTTTCTCTGGTACAGGTAGCTCAAATCCGCAAAATCTGACCAATGTCAATGGCACGCTCTACTTCAGAGGCACTGACATGAGTGGGGGCAATGAACTGTGGAAGAGTGATGGTACGGAAGATGGTACTGTTCGCGTTAAGGATATTGTCTCTGGTACAGGTAGCTCAAATCCGCAAAATCTGACCAATGTCAATGGCACGCTCTACTTCAGCGCCTCCGACAGCAGTGGGGGAACTGAACTGTGGAAGAGTGATGGCACTGAGGCTGGTACCGTCTGCGTCAAGGATATGTTCTCTGGCACAAGTAGCTCTTACCCTAACAATCTCACTTACATCAATGGCAAGCTCTACTTTTTTGCAGACAATGGGAACACTGGGCAAGAACTTTTTCAGCTTGACCTGAACAATACTCCCACTGACCTGAGCCTGAGTAACACTAATGTTGATGACAATGTTCCTGCCAACACAGTAATTGGCAACTTTAGCACCATTGACGCTGATCCAGACGACACCCACACTTACACTTTAGTTTCAGGTATAGACAGCACCGATAACAGCGTCTTCACAATTGTAGGTAACGAGTTACAAATTAATGTCTCACCCGACTACGAAACCAAGAATAGCTACAACATCCGTTTACGCACTACAGATCAGGGCGGCTTATTCTACGAGGAAGCGATCGCAATCGTAGTCAATGATATTAACGATACCCCAAACGATGTAGTCACTGGTGGAAGTGGTCAAGATAGTTTCAAGCTGACTTATCCCCTGACTGGAAACTATGATATCATCACTGGTTTTACTGTTGGAGATGATACTGTCTTAGTTTCCAAAGCAGAATTTGGACTGGTGCAATCTCAGGATACAATACTTGATTCGAGCTTATTCCAACTTGGGACTAGTGCGACAACCGCAGGCGATCGCTTCATCTATGATCAAACTACGGGGAACCTATTCTTTGATCAAGATGGCGTTGGTGGTACAGCACAAGTTCGGATAGCGCAATTCTCGAATCAAGCGTTGCTTACTAGTGAAAATATTACTGTGATTGCCTAACCAAAGCAAGTATTGGTAGAGACAGATAATACAAATCACATGTGATGGCTCTCCATTCCCTACTCTTGACTTATTCTTGCAAAAAATGTATAATGCACCTTGCATAGAAGGGGAGTAGCTGCTGGCAAAAAAACTTGAAAGCCAGTACATCTGAATCAACATACTGGCGATGAGCCTGGTTCAGATGGCGAATAATAAATATTTGAAAGCGAGACCTTCACTAAGTTCACACCGCAATGTGTAAACTTGGTGAGGTCTTTTGGCTCTCATCAAGCTTCACATCGGTAAACGATTCTTCAGGAGCTTGAGAGAGTGTTAACAGCTTTTACCGCAGGTTTATTACTAATTACAGTTTCAGAACTAGGCGATAAAACATTTTTTATTGCTGTGATTTTGGCAATGCACCACCCACGGCGGCTGGTATTTATAGGTGTGACAGCTGCTTTGGCTGCGATGACCATCCTTTCGGTGCTATTTGGACAAGCGGTATCTTTATTGCCAAAAGCTTATATTCATTACGCCGAAATAGTTTTGTTTCTTGCCTTTGGTATCAAGCTGTTATATGACGCGAGTAAGATGTCCTCGGCTGCTTGTGATACGGAAGTTGTACAAGAAGCCGAAGCTGCGGTGAAAAAAGCAGATTTGGAGTTACCAAAGAAAAAGACTTCCTTAGCAATTGTCATAGAAGCCTTTATATTGACATTTATGGCAGAGTGGGGCGATCGCACCCAAATTGCCACCATTGCCCTAGCCGCAGGTAATAATCCCATTGGAGTGACAGTAGGTGCAATTTTAGGACATGCCATTTGTGCTGCGATCGCAGTTATTGGTGGCAAAATGATTGCCGGACGCATTTCTGAGCGTCAACTCACCTTTGTTGGCGGATGTCTGTTTTTAGTCTTTGGTTTCGTAGCTGCCATTGAAGGAGCATAAGGGGAGCAGGGG
>NZ_JADEXU010000275.1 GCF_015206895.1 Nostoc sp. LEGE 12450
AGGCTCAACGCTCGCTTCGTTTGGCTGTGACAAAGCGTAAGGTTAGCGGTGGTTCCCGTTCAATGGAGCGGTTTCAACACACTGCTAATTTGTTGACTGTGGTGCAAACCTGCCGCCGTCAAGGTAGGTCTGTAATTGATTTTTTTGCACAAGCTCTACTGGTTGGTTCTCTTGATTATCAGTCTCGTCCGTCTCTACTTCCTGGATATTAGACCTGAATCCTTACAAATAGATATATTTTATAAATAAATTATTTATAACTGCTTGTATTTAAATATACGAGTGAATCGATTAGTCATTCTATTGAACCTCGTAAGTACTTAACAATTCTTTTGGGATCACCATAACAAAAAATTAGATATTGGATGTAATTTAAGTATTTACAATCTGGGTTTGCGTGCAATAAATGCAACATGACCCTTCGGAAGAACGTATTGCCCATAACTACGAGTTGTTTCAACTTGGAAGCCAACGCCAGAGAGTTCACTTGCAATAGTTGTTGCTTCGTATAATCGCACGTGGTGTACTTCGTCAGATCGTCTGTAGTGTTCCCCTATCTTACGGAAGCTAATAATTCGGCGTGTCAAAATTATTTGCTCTCGATCTTCCGATTTTTCAACTAATACTACCCAGCTTTCTCCTTCAGTGAAACCCTTAGTTGTAGTACCTTGTGCAACTTGTCCTTTTTCGGCAATATCGAAGATGAATACACCCCCAGGAGTTAAGGCATTATATATACGCTGGAAAAGCTGAACAAGAATTTGGCGATCGTTGTCTCGATCAAACAGGTAGCTGATACATTCACTAATGGAGGTGACAGCATTGCATGGCGGAATCTCTGTTTTGAATAGTGAATCGATCCGGAATTCAGCATCTGGGACTCTTGTTCGTGCAATATTAATCATCGACTCAGAAATATCAACTCCGAGAACACGATAATGAGCCTTAGTGAGTTCTTCTGCCCATAACCCGCTACCACAACCCAAGTCAACCACTAATCCATCATGTATTTCGTTTTGAGCGAGGATTTCTAAAATGCCGGGAGCAGATTTAAGAGCGAAGTCACGGAAACCGTCGTCATGAATAAATGCAAGGTCTTCTTTGTACCATTCATTCATATTTCTTAGAGGCTATGTTATAAATTTTTTGGGGCTAAATTCCTATTACGAGCCTAAGACTAGCCCTTTCAAGGTGCGTAAAAATTTTGGTAAATAGATTTCTCTTTAAGCTCTATACTCTGTGTCCTCTGCGCCTCTGTGGTTAGAAAAAATACTTTTAAACCGCAGAGGCACAGAGATTGCTGAGAAAAAATACGAGATTTTACGATCCCACTATGGTAATTTTATTTTTACTTTATCAATTACCTCTTCACAGAAATTGTGTAACTAGGTAGATGTGAGGCATCTGTTTGAGTTTTTACAAGTCGCCAGTCATTATCTATATATAAATGCTGAAACACTTGAGAAGGTGCTAAGGATGTTTTTTTTAAAAAATTTGTATGATTTATCTCTATATTTTCTAATTCGAGAGCTTTCGGTAAAGCCAATTTTGACGCATTCAGTTTGACTTTAGTGTTAAGCACATCAGTAAACCAGGTGTAGACTGATTCTAAATTTAGAGGAATTTCTCTATTTTTAAAAGCCTGAAATCTATCAATATTTTGAAGATACCATTTACCATTTTGAACTCCATATTTTTGGATTACCATGAAATCATAAGCTGGTAATATTGAGTTAAAACTCTGGGATAAATACGGGTCTTTCCCCATTATATAGCGAGCGACACTGGCACAGTAACCATCATGCTGAAAAATTTGAAAAGACTGTTCTTGTATTCTTTTCGGTAAACTTTCATGAAATGAAATGGTAGACCATATTGGTGTCCAAACACCCACTAAAAGGCGTAATTGTTCTGTAACGCTGAAAACAGGATTGTGTTGGCTCAATTTTATAAAATAGGGAAGTAATTCAGTTTTATAAAATTTAATTTCGTCATTTGAAGTTCCTGATTTTTGTCCTTGAACTCGTGCCAAAATCTCATTTTTAAATTTTACTTTTTTGGGAGCGCTTAATTGATTTTTTAGCAAGAGTTCAAACATCACCATTTACCTTGTTCTCATTTTTTTAGATGACTTGGTAAGAATTAAAAACTGGTGATTTTAGTACTTATACAGGTATCATCTATTCTTTTACCCTGTAAGAGGTAGAGCTTGTTAGCTCCTGCCTTTGACAGTTCTAAGGTGTTTATGTGCTTGATACTATCTATTCTTACTCACAAAATGGTGTGATCTAGATCACTGCAAACTAAAATATATTGAAAAAGCATTTAGAAATCAGAGTTAGGACTTACGCAAGAACTCTCTGGAACTCTTATTTCTCCGTGTCCTCTGCGCCTCTGTGGTTCGTTTTTTCATGATTTTGCGTAAGTCCTGAGAGTATTGCATATATATGATCTGTAGCGGCTGACCATCTGAAATTTCTACGATTCTCTTCCCGATGCCTAGATATCACGCCATTTTACAGTGCCTTCTTTCGCAATTACTCATCGACGATTTACAATTAACGCACCAAAAAAGCCAACTTGATCTGTTACGCTGACGCTAACGCATCCTAACAATTGACCCGCAACTAATTTTCCAAAAGTAATCTAGCAATTACTCTTTTTATCAATTTTGTCATCTTGTCGGTCGCGTTGGGGACGACAACTGCTAACATCTCGTTCTAAAGTGTATTCCTTTTTGAGTTGGGGTTGACCATGTAATTGGTTAGGCGTGTAACCTAAATTATTGATCCAAGTAACAAATCGTATTACGTATGGCTGATTTGCTGTCGATTTGTGTCCTTGATTTTTATGAACAATTGAAGTGAGCGGATCAGGCAAATGAACAGGCTTGTCACCGAAGTAGTAGAAGTGCCGTGACATCAAAACATTTATACCGCCTAAATCTGTTTCTTGATTACTGATGTCATGAACACTTGGTCGCAATACTGGTTGTTCTCCTTGGCTGTAATCATAGATGCAATCACCAACACGATACTCAAATATTTCGCTGTTCCACTTTGGAATTTTGTGAGGACAATGAACTCGGCAAAACTCGTCGTATTTTCGCAATGTCATTTTGTCCGTTACCTGCATTGCATATACAATGCAATCGTTAATATTCCCAATTGGTGACTGTGTAGAGCCAAGTCCTATAACCCAATCTCCAATGTTTGCGGCTCGTCGGATAACAGGCTTGCAAATTGCGAGAGTGCAAAGTTCCCAGAATGGGTTAGGAGCCGCGCCATCATCATAACGTAGGCAGTAGGAGAAGAGTCTCATCAGTACAAAATTACTAAAGCATCTAACTACTCTACTATGGCGCACACTGCGGTTTAATACGCTTATTTATGTATGTTTTGTTACTTAAAATTTATAAATAATGAAGAGTGAAGAATCAAAATTTTAATCCTTCACTCTTCATACCTCATTCTCTATTCCTACGATTCTCTTCCCGATGCCCAAGTATCACGCCATTTAACGGTACCTTCTTTGGCAATCACCCAGCGACGATTGACCAAATTTTCCCGCAGAGGCGATCGCCCTTCCCGCCACATGGCATATTTATAAGCAATCAGCTTACCAGTGCTTTCATCAAAGGGAATCTCAGCAGACCAAGTATTTGAGTTGATGTACTCCAAAGGATATGCTTTGCTGATATCCCAGTTACCCAACTCTGGACAATCTCCTGTCACCACAATGATTTCACCGGGTTGGGTATCCACACCATTGAGTTGAACGCGCACAATTGTCTGTGCTTTGATCCGTTCCCCAACGTGGCTGAAAACAAGCACTCCCCGTTCTTCTAATACTAGGTTATAAATCTTGCCGTCTTTTACTTCATACTTATTGCGAGTCACTACGCAAGTATGCTCACCATCGGGTAATTCTGTTTCTACTTCTGGGAGAGTAACTTCCCCTCCCCGATTTAAAGCTACAAAACACAGAGAATCGCGATAGCGGCGGACATAACAGTAAACATCGGCGGTCAAGTATTTCTGCCAATGGCTACCCATTGATATGGCAGGATTTAGCCGCCGTAAACCAGACAGCAATCTAATACAACGATAAACCTCACTATCGGTATCCCAATTTTCCATCATTGGGCGGTTATATGGGTCATTACCGCCATCAGTATCGTTATGTAAATACTGTTCTGTGCCGTAATATATACAGGGAATACCGCGAGATGTCATAATTAAGGCGATCGCAACCTTCAACATCGCTGGATCTGGATTCAGCGATTGGAAGCGGCACATATCATGGTTATCGATGAAGGTAACTAACTCTGTTGCCCCGTTATAGCGATAATCCTGGTCAAAAATGTATTGAATTGTTTGGAATCCCATTTCTGAACCTTGGCCCAATGCGGCTCGAATTGCCACACATAGCCCAAAGTCTAGAAGTGTCATGCCTGAGTGGTTAACAAATTCCACCGAGCGATCGTCAGTAGGATTACTGTAAATCCATTCACCAAAAATAAATACATCTGGTTTGTGATTGGTCATCTCGCCAGTGAATTCTTGCCAAAACCAAATCGGCATGTGCTTGACAGTATCAACCCGCAGTGCATCTACACCTCGGTCTAGCCATTGTTTAATTGCTGACTTAATATACTGCCGATATTCTGTATTATTTTCATTGAAGGTTGCAAGACCTGCTAGTTCACAATTCTGTACTTGCCAATCGTCTTCCCAGTTTTGCACTTCACCATAATGGTGATACCAATTATTGACATCATTATTGAAGTCAGCAATTTTAACGCCATCATCATACAATTCACCTTTGCTACCACTGGTATCAGGGCTGCTGTGGTTGCAGACAATATCCAGCACCAGCTTCATATTACGCTTGTGCAGTTCTGTAATTAACCGATCAAAGGTCGTATTTTTTTCTTCTTGGGTAGCATTTAAAGAAGGGTTTTCTCCATCAGCAATATAGCGAGGATTAATCCGCTTAAAGTCTTTTGTCCAATAGCCATGCATCGCCGCATTGCTAATAAATAACTCTTCTACTTGCTCGAATAGCGGAGTTAGCCAAAGAGCTGTAACTCCCATATTTTTGAGATAATCTAATTTATCGATGACACCTTGCAAGTCACCACCCCAGTACTTACCCCATTCTTGTCTATTGGGATCGTAGAGTTCTGAATTTTCACCTTCGCTGTTATCTGGATCCCCATCATAAAAGCGATCTACCACCAGAAAGTAAATGGTTTCCTGACGAAATTCAATATCTCTGGTGTAAAGAAACTCTAGGTCAATCTCAGTTTCTGATGGTGGCGTTTCTATAATAGCGTCTACTTTTTCTTGTGCAGAATCAACTTTGTATTGATCTGGGGAAAATTGAGATGGAGGGGTTTTTACCATAAAAAACTCAAAATCTTATGTAATTTACATTTGTAGAACTAACAGTACAAACGCTTTGGGTGTTGTGTGTCGCTACAGACATCGGTATTGTGACATCCTGCTCACGGTATAGGTATCTATCGCTAGCTAGTTTATAATTCTATCGATAGATATAATTCATCTGCTAGAGGTTAAAAACCAAGAAATATAGCATTTATTAACGATAATTGCTTAATAACAAAAATTTACAATATTTAATTAAGCTGACCTGCGGTAAAAATTGAGCCTAACTCGTGTTTAAGTGTATATTCGACAACAGATTTTAGAACATCTCAACTTCTTGGAGATTAGCTGTCAACAAGATTTGGTGACACCTGAGCAATACTGAGTAAACCACCTATTAGGCAACTTTTTCTCTAGAAGATTCGCTCCATTGGTAAACTGACCATTGTCACTTTCAATCTGTTTTTACTGTTAAGGAAATAATTTAGGTAGCAATTATGACCAAGTATGACAAGGTTTTTAACTCACCAAAGACATCAGAGGAATCACTAAGTCCAGAGGAAGCGGTGGCAGCGATCGCAACTGTCACTGCGATCGCTGATTCAATGATTGAAGATGTAGATGCAGAAAGTTTAGCGGGTATCCTCTGGGAATTTGAGGTTTTCGAGGAATACTCAGAAGATGAAATCGCCGAAATAGTTGATAGACTCCTTGCCATTGCAGAAGAGGAGGGAATTGGACCCCTGTTTAATGCCGCCAAAGTATCTCTCTCAGAAGAATTAGTGCTGGATGGTTTTGCAGCTGGGGTAATAGTGCTTTTAGACGATGAACTTGCGATCGCCAAACCAAAACAAGCCTACCTCAAAAAGCTACAAGCAGCCTTAGACCTGGAAGATGAAGAAGCAGAGGAAATTATTAAGGAGGTAATTGCAGCCTTTAAAGAAGCAGAAGAGGAAGAATATGCAGATGACGACGATGATGAGACAGTAGTCATAGAAGATTTTAGCGAACAGACATATCAATCCCCTTTAGGTAATTTTACCGTGCCAATTCCGGTTGATCCCCAGCAGGGCGGTAGAATTCAAAGCCAGGAAGGAGTAGTTGGCTTTTCTGATGACATCGGTACTTTGTTGAGAATCGATTATTATCCTTTCCCTCTAGAACAGTTAGAAGAACTGGAGTCTGTTGGACAAGAAGAATATTTACAAACAATTTTAGTAGATAAGTATGTACCTCAAGCGATTTTTGCCAATGTACCAGATGCTTCTGTGGAGTACACCGAATATCTGGAAGATACTTTGCGAGGCGCTTACTATGTCTTAATTGATATGCCCAAAGGTTCGACAATTTCTAAGCAAGAAAATAATGGAACTGCGATCAGATTAGATGCGTACCGGGGTCTGCTCACCTTTATCAGTGGTGAATTTTTGTATATAGTTAGTAGTCAACACAGCTTTCTTGACGGCGAAACTCCCGATTCCCTGGAAGAAGAAGCTGAAGATATCAAGGAGAGTATTTTAGAGTTTGTTGAGACTATAGAGTTTAACTAGTGCAGCATTTGATTCATTGGCGTTGCTGAATTCCGGTATGAAAATGATTTTGCGTGATTCCAAAACCCTTATAAAGAAGTTGCATTGTAACGTCTTTATACCAAGATTCATATATTTAATCAGCAACAC
>NZ_JADEXU010000276.1 GCF_015206895.1 Nostoc sp. LEGE 12450
GGATTGGGGATTGGGCATGGGGCATGGGGGATTGGGCATTGGTTATTCCTGCACCTGCTTCCCCTACTCCCTCATTTCCCCATTTCCCCAATTTCTACACCACTACCTTTTCTAAACTCAACTTAGAACGCTTCACTTGCTCAGGAATTGCTACGGGATAATCTCCAGTAAAGCAGGCAGAGCAGAAACTATTGGTGTCTTCTCGTGTCGCTTCTAGCATTCCTTCCCAACTGAGATAGGCGAGGCTGTCTACTTCCAGTTGCTTGGCAATTTCGGCTACTGACTTGGTAGCAGCAATCAGCTGATCCTGAGAATCGGTATCGATGCCGTAGAAGCAGGGGTGAGTTACTGGTGGGGAAGAGATTCGCATGTGTACTTCCACTGCACCCGCTTCACGCAAGGTTTTGACTAGTTTCCGGCTGGTAGTACCACGAACAATGGAGTCATCAACAATAATTACTCGTTTACCCGCCAGCACATCTTTGAGCGGGTTAAGTTTCATGCGGATACCTGACTCGCGCATGGTTTGTGTTGGCTGAATAAAGGTTCGTCCAACATAGCGATTTTTAATCAGTCCTTCAGCGTAAGCTACACCAGAAGCTTGGGAAAAACCGATCGCAGCAGGAATACCAGAATCAGGAACACCAAAGACAATATCGGCATCGACACAAGATTCTTTAGCTAGTTGATGTCCTAACCGCATCCGATAGCTGTACAAACTCTCGTTGTGCATGATGCTATCAGGACGGGCAAAGTAAATCATCTCGAAAATACACAATTTCCTTTGGGGCTGTTGACTCCAATGATAGGAAGCTAAACCTTCTTCAGTAATCCAAACTAATTCGCCTGGTTCTACATCTCGCAGGTATTCGGCTCCAATGATGTCTAAACCACAAGTCTCAGAAGCCAAAACGTAACGAACTGGATTACCTGCTAAAGTCCCTATTACTAGGGGACGAATACCATTAGTGTCACGGACACCCATAACACCGTTAGGAGTGCCAATAACTAAACTAAAGGCTCCTTCACAACGGTGAAATGCTTGAATTGAACCCTCTAGCCAATCTGCACCAGCATTGATTGCTTCTGCGATCGCAAAAGCAATCATTTCTGAGTCTGTTGTGGTGACTAAGTTGTATTTTTTCTCAAGCAACTCTTGACGTAGTTGCACTGTATTGACTAAATTACCATTGTGTGCAAGAGCTAATGAACCTAAGCGAGTTTCCAGGACTGCGGGTTGGGCATTAACTTTGCGGCTAGAACCTGTGGTGGAATAACGAGTGTGACCAACAGCAAGGCTACCAGGCAATTGATCTAAGATGGTTTCATTAAAAACTTGAGACACCAAGCCCATATCTTTGTGAAGATGGACTTGTGTACCTTCAAAAGTGGCAATCCCAGCTGATTCTTGACCCCGATGCTGGAGGGCGTACAATCCAAAGTAGGTCAGTTTAGCAACGTTTTCTCCTGGTGCGTAGATGCCAAAAACACCACAAGCTTCTTCGGGCTTGTCAGGCTGATTTTCATGACTATTAATTGGGTTGTTGGTAGGGTCGGGGTATTCATCCGAAGTGACAGAATGAATAGAGGTCATGCTAGCTTTGCTCCTGGTGGGGGGGTCAAGTCACTGGGATTATGTCTATAGATAGATTATTGATTTCTTAATAAATCTTTAACCATCTATTAAAACAGTACCGTAATTATGCCCAGAGACGCTAATAGTTCTAAATGATTAGTGCTGATTTCTGAGTGAAGTCTAAATACTCAGGACTCAGAAATAGTGGTTTGGTTGGCGATACGCCTAGCGATCGCATGGAAATAGCGATCGTTCATCTCTTCGATCGTAACTTTGATTAAGGTTTGGTTATCAGTGGTGAAAACCCCCAAACCGATGTGAGAATTATCGACTATACCGAGTTTTTGCCATTCTTGACCCAGATGTTCCTGTAAGTATGATTCCCAAATTTCTTGTTGTTCTGATGCTATAGAAACTAAAATTCTGGCACCACCTTCGGCAAACAGTACCTCATCCAGGCGGTTTAACTGCGTTGTTGCTATTTCTAAATTGATTTCGGCACCAAGGTTTCCAGCAATACAACATTCGGCAAGTGCGATCGCCACTCCCCCCTCAGCAGAATCATGGGCTGAACGTATCCAACCATTACGAATTCCTTCCCGACAAACTTTTTGGACGCGGCGTTCCAAGTCAAAATCTACCCGTGGCGGTTTTCCGGCAACAGTATTGTGGATAGTAGCTAAATACTCAGATGCTCCCAAACTGATTTTGGATGCTAGAGGCAATCCGAGAAGATAAATCACATCGCCGGATGCTTGCCAACCTTGTCCACAAATTTTGGTGATATCGGGAATCAAGCCCACCATCCCCACTACAGGAGTGGGATAAATGGGTTGGGGAATGCCTTGAGAATCAAGGGTTTCATTGTATAAAGAGACATTTCCACCTGTGACTGGTGTCGCCAATTCTCGGCAACCTTCCGCCAAACCGCGACAAGCTTCTGCTAATTGCCAATAACCAATTGGTTTTTCTGGAGAGCCAAAATTTAGGTTATCCGTCACCGCCAGAGGTTCTGCACCCACACAGCTAAGATTGCGTGCAGCTTCTGCCACCACTGCCTTAGCTCCCTCGTAGGGGTCAAGATAAACATAACGAGGATTGCAATCTACTGTTGCAGCCACCCCTAATTTTAGATTTGGGATTTTAGATTTGAGATTAGGAATTTCTTCAAGAGGGCGCAACCGGATAACAGCTGCATCAGCACCACCTGGGAGTATGACTGTATTATTCTGTACTTGATGGTCATATTGACGATATACCCAGTTTTTAGATGCGATCGTGGGTGTATCGAGCAAAGTTAACAGAATATCATTCCAACTTTGCACACCTCCTTGGAGTTCTATGCCAGCAGTTGTGCAAGCAGCTAAAGAATCAGGAGTCCATTCCCAAGCTTGACGAGCATATTCTGGCGCTTCTGCCAACAATTCCCGGTTATATAGTGGGGTATTTTCTGCCAAAGCCTCGGCAGGAATTTCAGCTGCTACTCCACCCTGGAAGAGAATCCGCACAATGGGTTCAGCGATGACAGTACCAGCGACAACAGCTTGAAGTCCCCAACGGTGAAAAATGTCGATTAATTCCTGTTCACGCCCTTTATGAGCAACAAATAGCATTCGTTCTTGAGATTCCGAAAGTAGATATTCATAAGGAACCATCCCCGTTTCTCTTGCGGGAATTTTATCTAAATCTAGTTCAATTCCTACTCCACCTTTTGCCGCCATTTCTGAGGTAGAACAGGTGATACCCGCTGCTCCCATATCTTGGGCGGCGACAACTGCACCCGTTTTAAACGCCTCTAGACAAGCTTCAATTAACGACTTTTCCAAAAATGGATCGCCCACTTGCACAGCAGGGCGATCGTCTATTGACTGATCGCTCAATTCTGCACTAGCAAAACTTGCGCCTCCCATACCATCGCGCCCAGTGGTAGAACCAACATACAGCACGGGGTTTCCTAAGCCAGATGCCCCAGATTTAACGATTTCCTGGGTTTCCATTAACCCCAGTGCCATAACATTCACTAGGGGATTACCAGAATAAGCCGGATCAAAATAAACTTCGCCGCCAACGGTGGGTACTCCCACACAATTACCATAGTGTGAAATCCCAGCCACTACACCTTGAAACAACCTTCGAGTTTTGGCATCTTCTAGAGAACCGAAACGCAGGGAATTTAATAGAGCAATGGGACGCGCACCCATTGTAAAAATATCTCTAAGAATACCGCCTACTCCCGTTGCTGCACCTTGAAATGGTTCTACAGCTGATGGGTGGTTGTGAGATTCAATCTTAAAAGCTAGTTGGAGTCCGTCACCCAAATCTACAACACCAGCATTTTCACCAGGCCCTACGAGGATGCAGGGCCCCTCAGTCGGAAATTGTTTGAGTAGAGGCCGAGAATTTTTGTAACAGCAATGCTCTGACCACATTACCCCGAACATTCCCAGTTCAGCTTTGTTGGGATGACGGCCTAACCGACGGACAATTTCTGCGTATTCTTCTGGTTTAAGACCTTCAGCAGCGATTTCTTGAGGGGAAAAAAAAGCAGGAGATGTGGCGGTCATGGAAATTATGCACCAATTGTACAGAGCATTATTCTACCGATTTACTTGCCCTGTAGGTGGATTTGTTAGCATGGTTCATAACTATATAACGCTGAAAATTTAAAAAAATAAATAAATTTACTTAAAGATACATATTTTTGTACACCTAAAGATAGATTGTATTCAACGCTGAATTACTGGTAAATATACTGATAAAAGTGAAGTAATAAAATTTTATTCCCTTGTAATATGCATAGCTCATTTCCAGATTATAGAAATGGCTATCAGCCTGTCAGATGCTCCACTAGTTGAATGCAGAAAAAATTCATAGGATGCGATCGCAAGTTTTAATGGGCTGCAATCTAAATTATCTCATTGGCATTTCATTCGCTTGAAGTGACTCATACAACAGCGAACTCAATCACTGAGTGGCTTTTGAAGAAAGGATTCTGGGAATTTTTTTAAGAAACTACTCATTCCAATTAGTAAATTGACCGCACTAAATCTAATAGCGAGGATTTTGATCGTGCCTAGACTTACCGTTCCACCCAATTTCATCGGTACCCCCGGTTCTGACACTCTGATCGGAGAACAGTTAAATGCATCTCCAGCAATAGGTATTGATATTTTAACTGGAGGTTTCATTTGTACGCGCTCAGGGAATGACACCGTTCAGGGCACGGGTACTGGTAGCATCGGCGGCATCGGCGGCTCCATTGAGGGTGGGAATGCCAATGGCATCGCTAACCGTGGCAGTCTGAATACAGGAAATGGAAAAGACGCGATCGCAGGCATCGGTAACGGTGGCAACGGCGCCGACGGCAACACCGACGGCAGCACCGCTAACGGCAATGGCGGAACTGGGACTGGCATCAGCAATATTAGCAAGATTGATGGAGGGAACGGAAAAGACACGATCGCTGGTATCGGTACTGGCGGTATGGGTGGCGACAAGTTTTTCTTCGGTGAGGGCGGTACTGGAACAGGCATCGTTAATAGTGGTAGTCTGAATGCAGGTAACGAAAACGACACTATCACTGGCACTGGTACTGGTGGTAATGGCGGGGCTAGCATAGATGGCCTTACTGAGAGCGCCGGTGGCAAAGGCGGTACTGGAATTGGGATTGCCAATACTGGCAAACTGGATACCGAAAACGGAGAGGACACAATTATCGGTACCGGCATTGGCGGCAAAGGCGGTATCGCTCCTGGTGGGATTGGCGATGTAGGTACTGGAACTGGCATTCAAAACACTAAAGACGGCACCATCACTACAGAGTGGGGCAATGACAAGATTACTGGTGATGGCAACAGTTCTGGAACAAACTCCACCGCCTATGGCATCGTCAACGATGGAATAATCGATACTGGCAATGGTTCTGACAAGCTTACTGGACAGGCGACAGCATCAATTGGTGGTACAGCTTATGGTATTTATGGAGAAGGAATCATCAAGACTGGCAACGGCAATGACCAAATTATCGCCACCAGCACCCTAGATGGAGTTCAACAGAAAGTCACCATCGGTGGCGGAATCAACATTGCTCTAGGCGCTGGGAATGACTACTTGAAAGGATTTGGTGCTGCAACTGTTGATGGCGGAGATGGTTTTGACACTCTCGATCTCAGCGCTTTCAATCGCTCTGAACTCTTTGTATCTGGGGTTATTTCGGGCAATACCCTTAATGCCAATATCACTTTCAACAGCGATGGAAACTCCATTATCTTGTCTACGACAGGCTTTGAGAAATTTGTCTTTGCAGATAGCTCTTTCTGCTACAGCAGTTTGGCAAACGGGGCATAGGTTTGTGAATTCCTGCGTCTCGTGTTTTACGTTGTAAGTGTCTAATCGGTGTTATTTGCTCTTAACCTGACAAATTATCTACTAGCGTATATATTCTTAGTTCCAAATTTGCATAGATTTACTAAGACTCAGAGATTATTCGGGTGTATGCAGTTTAGCTGTAACAATCAAGTGACGAGAATCACACATATCTATGATTATGATCGTCTCTCTGCGATCGCTAACTAGGCATAATTAATGACAACTGAACTCTAGCCGAGTCATTAATAGGGAACACACTTAATTGCCGACAGCCTTAACTAAGGACTGTCGGTTTTTTATGTCTGTATATCCTTCATCTTTTGAGAAATGCCCCATAACTATCTACTTAAATAAATTTCCCCACAACTGGTTGGTAACTTGACAGATATTTTGCCACAGCCACTACCAATTGTGGGGAGGGTATGATCAAATTCGGTATCTTATCCCTATCGAGTGCTAGTATCTTGCACTCACTCTACTAGATTGGAAGTATACTCCTACAACCAACACACACTTTGTATTAAGACATCGCTTGGATGATGTAATCAAAGTAGGGTGCTGCTTCAGCAGCGTCTTCCGCACTCAATAAGCCAAGAGAGGCTGTTTTGAGGGAATTGATCGCTTCTACCATTCCAGGCACGGGAACGCCCAATGAATTGTACATTTCCCGCACACCAATCAAACCGATTTTTTCAATCGGCTCTTTGTCGCCAGCAAGCACACCATAAGTAATTAGACGTAAGTACCAGCCAAAGTCACGGATACATAGAGAGCGTTGGCGTTCTCCGTAAGCATTACCTCCGGGGGAGATAAAGTCAGGACGCTTCTGCCAAAGTTGTTTGGTTGCTTCCTGAACTATCTTTTTTTCGTTTTCGGCTAAGGTTGCCGCAATCCGCGTCCGTTGTACCCCGGTTTGCAAAAAGTCTTTGATATTTTTAAGTTCGCCACTGCTGGGATAACGCAGTTCGTCGTCGGCTTTGAGAATAACTTGGCTAATTACAGTCATGATGATTGAAATCACCTGAAATATTATCTGTTAGTTTAGCGAGTCGGAGGTACACAAGTGAAGAGATAGGAGCTACTTATGTATTGAATTGAAACTTTTGGGGAATGGGGAAGAG
>NZ_JADEXU010000277.1 GCF_015206895.1 Nostoc sp. LEGE 12450
ATCTCACGGCTGCTGAACACCATGAGTTAACAGTTGGTAGTGCGATTCATCCGGCGCTGGTCGAGAGCAACTTCTTCCACATTGAAGGAGAATCAGTCTACGACTACCTGTTCATATCTGATAAAATCCCACGTAAGAATGCGGGTCGGGTCACGGATGGATACATAAAAATGTATCAGCACCTATTACTGGGTGGGACGTGGATTCAATCTCTTGACCCCTTTAAAAACTGGCAACCAATGGAGTGGGGGCGGATTAAGCCAAACTTCCCACGCATTGATTGGGAGAAAGGTAAACCCGTCAAATACGAGTCACCGCCCAAAACCCCCAACCGCGTTACCTACTTTGATGTCGCTAACCCCATCTGGGACAAAGTTGCAAAGCGTTATTTAATTAAGCGCTATCATTCACTTTTAGCATTGCGCTTACTGGATCAACTCAATCCACTAATATTTTGGGAGTGGATAAAGCAACACCCAGAGATTCCGATAATATTATGCGAAGGGGAAAAAAAGGCTGCTTGCTTGCTGAGTCTGGGGTTTGTAGCGATCGCACTTCCGGGAATCTGGAACGGGCGCGTGGGCAAACAAGATTTTGATGAACGGTTGCATCCTGACTTAGTACCAATGGCTCAGGCGGGGCGCAAGTTCATTATTTTATTCGATTACGAAACAAAGGCTAAAACCAGGTGGTCGGTGTTTCAAGCCACTGTTCGCACTGCAAAAGCAATCGAATCGGCAGGTTCTGAATGTGAAGTTGCATTACTGCCGGGGCCAGAAAAAGGTGTTGATGATTTTGTGGTTGGTCGCAGTGAAGATGCCAATGCCCTGTTGACTGCAATCATAGACGATGCCAAATCACTAAAAGATTACCAGCGCTCATATCGGGCTAAGAAATGGGGACTTAGCAAATACAAACCAGATGTCACTGTTAATGTCAAGTATCTCTCTGAGGCTTTGTGCATTCCTGAACTTGAAGAAAAATGCTTGACAGTGCCTGAGCTTTATGAGCTTGAAAAGGAACAACTTTTCACGCCATCTATTAAAGGACATCAAAGAAAGAAGGAGTCTACCGATTCTGGCGGAGTTGATTCAGACAAATCAAAAAAATCCCCTACCTTCAATTTCCCAAAATCAGGGCTAGTCGTACTCTGGAGCGACATGGGCACTGGTAAAACCCAACTTATGCGCTGGTGGCGTGACCAAAACCCCGATGCCAGATTTCTCAACAATGGGCATCGCGTAAATTTGCTGAAAAATCTTGCCGAACGCTTGCAGACGGCGATGTATTCCGACTTGGGTTACACAGGTTTAGCCCAGGCCCAAGCCCTTAGTATTACTATTGACAGCCTGCATAAGCTGAATACCCAGTCTCTCACCTACGGCTGCATATTTATAGATGAAGCCTGCCAATACCTTACCCACCTGCTGCACAGTAATACTTGCAAACAGCACCGTGCCGCCATTTTGGAGGTACTGGAATATATAGTATACAATGCGCCACTGGTCGTCATCGCTGATGCACACATGGACGATTTAACGGTAAACTTCTTTCTTGCAATGCGACCAAAAGGTGAAGTACCTTACATTATCAAAAACGAGTGGCGAAACGGTTCACGCACAATTTATTGGTACGAGGGGGATAATTCAAGCGCCATAGTCGCCCAAATCTCGGCAGCGCTGATGCTTGGAGAAAAAGTTATGGTTGCAAGTGACAGTAAGCGTTTTATCAAAAAACTCGACAAATCCTTTACTATCAAATACGAAGAATCTAACTCCGAAAAATCACATACACAAAAAAAATACCGTATCTGGTCTGTTCATTCCGATAATTCTGGCAGTGATGAGAATGTCGCTTTCATCAAAGATATCACCAACGCCGTCAAAAACTTTGATGCCTTGTTCGCCTCTCCCAGTCTCGGTACTGGTGTTGATATTTCTGAGTATCATTTTGACTTAATATTTGGTGTCTTTCACGGCGTTTCCCAAACTGCTACTGAATGCGCCCAACAGCTTTACCGTTATCGTCCAAAAGTCCCGTTTCATATTTGGGTGGCAAAGCGTCCTCCCTTTGGTTACAAGGATACAAATGCTACCAAGATTAAAGAGCGCTTGCTCCAAACCAATGAAATGACCGCTTTTCTGTTGCGGATTGACCGTCAAACAGGCAAGCGGGGCGCAGAGAAAGATTGGGCCTTAGATGCCTATTGTCAAATTATGGCTAACCGCCACTATTCTCTCAATAATCTGCGTGATGATTTGCGTGAGCTTCTCACAGAAATGGGCAATACATTTATATATGTGGGCAGTGATTCAGATCCTCAATCTCTTGAAAGTCTAAAAGCGGCAGCACAAGCTTTGGATAGTGCCCACAATTCGGCTGTTGCCAAGGCCAAGAATATTACTTTGAGCGAGTACCGTGCCCGTCAGAGCAAAGATTACCTTGACCCTAATGAAATTTTTGAATGTGAAAAGTTTCGCATTTCTGATTCTTACGGCATCGAAGTAACCGAATCACTCGTAGAAATGGATAAAGGTGGTCGCTTAATTAGAGCGATCGCTGGACTTGAAGCCATTTTAGCCCCACCCGAAGAATCGTTTACTGACCCCAAAACTGGGCAAAGTTATCCTACCCCACCAACAATTGTCACCCAAAAAGACCGCACCGAGCGCGACAATCTACCTTTGTGCATCGACTGGGGCAATTACTCGGCACGGTGGCTGGCTAGATTTAACCTGGGGCTGCATCAAATTCTCGCTTCTTTAATGAAGGGTGATGAAGTTACTGCCGATGACCCCACCTTACTCAAGATGACGGAGATCGCTATACATTGTGCTGCTCACGTCAAAGCAATTCTTGGGTTTACTATTCCCCTAGACTGTAAACCTATTTGGTTGCTGGCCACTTTAGTAGAACAGCTGGGGCTAAAGCTGACTTTCCGCAAGCAGGGCAAGCGCGGTCAACAGGTGAAACTTTTTTCTTTATCTAAAGAGGAATTAGAATTTGCTCTCCAGGTGATTGCTCATCGCGTGGAAAAGCGTAATCAAAAAGAAAATCGAACCTATTCTGCTGCTCAAACCCCTGCTGCGTATAATGTAAACCCGAATCAGCAGGCCGTATCCACACCCCCCCCTAATGCTATAGGGAACTCCCATTGCCAAGGGGAGGATACTACCGAATTTGAGTCGCCCCAAACAGATCGCGTTACGCTACTCCACTGCGTAGAAATACTTCGCTCTGGTATTAAGCAGGGGGTTGACGCGATTAAAGGCATCCTTAAGCGATGGGTTGAGGATTTGCGCTGGGAGACGGTGCTGGAACTTGAAGCGATCGCTCCTGATGAACTGCGACTTGTGGAATCTCAAGTTCCTGAATTTTATGAATGGCTCTTGGAAGAAGTGTTGCCTATGGAGGGGGCTGGCTAGGGAAAAACCCCTTTGGCATTTGAAAGCAGTTTTTCTGCTTAGTTTCCAGTAGCAATCGATGCCACTGGTTCTTATTTGTGCTGCATTCTCACTGGTTAAAATCTTAGAGTTTGTGTAAATGTCAAAGATCCATTAAGTTCAAAGCGCTACTGTCATTGGGTCTAGCTTTCAAATAGCGATCGGTGATGGCTAAATTGGCATGACCCAAAGTTTCTTTCACCAATACAGGATTAGTCCCGCGCTCAATGGCGTGAGAACCGTGGGCATGACGTAACCAGTGAGCAGAAACTAGTTCGCTTAATCCAGCTTCAAGTGCAATTGCTTTGACAATCGGGTGCAAGTTTTGACGGTCTAAATGTCCCCCTTTTTGACTTGGAAACACTGCTTGATTGGAGTGAGCCGAAGCTTTGAACTCGATTAATTCCGCCCAAAGCTTTGGCTTGATGAGAATTGTCCGATTTTTGCTGCCCTTGGCTTTTCGCACGTAAACTTGACCACTCTCACCACGGGGTGTCAAATCTCCCCAAGTCAGCTCACAGATTTCACTTGCCCGTAACCCTGCCTGATACAGGAGTTTGATAATTAACAAATTACGTAGGGCTGTGTACTGTCGCTTAGGAGTTTTCGCATCAGCTAAATGCTTAGAAGCTGCCCGTACCAACAATTTAATATCAGCCTCATCCAGATACCGTTCGTTGATTACATCCGGCAGTTCACCGAGTTTTAGCGCCATACCCACATTAAAAGGGAGATATCCAATTTTATGAGCGAAACTAATCAAGCTTTTAGCCGCGGCAATGTATATCCGCTTTGTACTTTGGGCATTGCCCCCAAAACAACTGGCGTATTCTACCAAGTCTTCATAAGTCACTTTTTTGAGGGGTTTGTCCAAAAATTCCAAGAATCGCCTAATGTAGCGTCGGTACGAGATGATAGATGACTCTGCTTTTCCCTCCAACCACAGCGCAATCAACTTCGCCTCCGCCTGCGCTACTGGCAAAGAAGCGATCGCCTTTCTCTGCGCTGTTATATGGACAAGAGAGAGGGTCATTTTTATTACTCCCTTAAAAATCAGACACAAGTGTAGTTTCGTCTGGTTTTATAGTGTCTGATTTTTATTGTCCTTTAAAATGGGCGTTTCAACTCACTCTCAAGCGAATGAAAATTTCTCGATTTTTGCGTATAGTACACTTCTAATACTGAGGAGCGTGACAAACACAATACTGTTATGCAATTGTTCAGCAGGGTATTTATTTTGAAAAGCCTAAAATTAGGTGAAAAAAATAAACTAAAAATGACTTTATAGTTAATAAATGATATAAGAGGTCAAAGAGCGTCCTCCAAAGTTTATTTACGCCGCAGTGTAATGCTTTTTAAGCGCTATCACGCCATAAAACTATAGAGTCATTTTTAGTTTATTTTTTGAGAGTGGTTTAATTGCTTTGCTTTGTGTTTAAGACACTTTTTTTATAGAACCGCAAACGGGAGCTAGAGAAGTAGTTTCTCAAGAATTGCCAAGGCACTCAATACGGTTCGGATAAGCATTTTTCACTTTCCTTGTGGTCTGGGGAAAGGGTAAGGGGTAAAGGGTAAAGGATGTATTCAAAACCTTTCCCCTTTTCCCTTTGCCCTTTAACCGAACCGTATTGCCAAGGCACTTATCAGTAATGAAATGCCCCGCCGTCGCTTACCAGACACGGGGCGAAAGCACAGCTAGTAGTCTGCCAACCCAAAAATGCACTCGTGAGGACTGGGGAAAGGGAACTGGGTTTGGGATTTAAACGCTTTACCCATTCCCCCTTCCCCTTTACCCCGCTTTCGTCACGAAAGCGAACTACTAGCTACCAGATTTCTCACTCTTGATTGAGAGCAACAACCGCAAGCCGGGTGAAATTGTTAAGTTGAACATTTCTAAATTGCAATCGTCGGGTGCAAAAAAGCGCTTTCCAACCTCTGCTGTAATCGCGTATATCGCAGTTGGCCGTCACTAGAACGCAAAGCCTTGGATATCGCTTTCTTGGAACCAACGACAATCGCTAACTGGTTGGCACAAGTTAATGCTGTGTACAACTGTTTACGAGACAACATCATATAAGGCTGCGTATAAATTGGCAGAATTACTACCGGATATTCTGAAACCTGGCTTTGATGAATGGTAAAGCTCCAGGCGAGGGCAATTTGATTTAAGTCTGCTCTGGTTCTAACGACAGTATGCTTACGATACTGCACAGTAACTTCCATCTCTTCAGGATCAATGGCCTTGATAATTCCGAAGTCGCCATTAAAAATTTCGTGATTATAATCATTAGTCAGTTGAATGATCCGATCGCCTTCTCGTAATAAATTCCCGCCCTTGATAATCTCTACTTTGTCGGGACTGGGCGGATTAATCAACTGCTGCAATACGGTATTGAGGTTACGAGTCCCAAGCAAACCGCGCGAGGTGGGGCAAAGCACTTGCACATCAGTAGCTCGATTGTAACCCAGGCGGGGAATCAAGTCTGTAATGATTTCGGATATTGCTTTAACACCATGTTTGGGGTGATGACCGCCGCCGTGCCACAGACACTCAGACACGGGATTATCGGAAATCGGTTCAATTGTGGGAAACTGGCTTCGGTTAATTTGGTGAGCGGCGGTGATAATTGCGCTCTGTTGGGCTTGCCTAAATACCTTGGTCAACCGCACCACGGGAACGTGACCAGAATTAATCAAGTCAGCAAGGATTTGACCAGGACCCACAGAGGGTAACTGGTCAACGTCACCCACTAGCAGTAGTTGGGAACCGTATTGTATCGCCTTTAGCAAAGAAGATGCCAGAAACAAATCAAGCATACTAGCTTCTAGCGCGACAATTGCGGTATGGGGTAAAGGGTTTTGATTATCGCGTAAGAAGCCCATTGTCTTTGGGTCAAATTCCAACAAGCAGTGTATGGTCTTGGCTTCGAGTTGTGTGATTTCACTCAGGCGTTGAGCAGCGCATCCAGTTGGCGCAGCTAAGGCGATAGATTTGCCCATTGCTTTCCACAGAGAGACTATGATCTGGGTGGTGAAAGTTTTACCGCAACCGGGGCCACCAGTAAGAATCATTACCCTTGAATATGCAGCTATTTCTACCGCTAGCCGTTGCTGTGGTGAAAGTTTGATTTTATGACTCTTGGTGAAGCGCTCAATCCAGGCGCGAACACGAGGCATATCTTGTGCAACTGGTTGGCAAAATCTAGATTGTATTAATTGAGCAAGGTTCTGTTCGGCGTGAAAGTAGGTTGGTAGATAACATAGCAGCGTTTGGTCTGAGCTTTTCTCGCGGATTAAGTCATCCTTGAGTGCCATATCTTTGATAATATCAGCGAGGGCATCTTCTTCGGGTGTGTGATCTGCTGTAGTCAGCAGTTTGATCACATTCTCAATGAGTAGAGGCTGGGGTAAATAGCAATGCCCATCGGCAGCAGCTTCGTTCA
>NZ_JADEXU010000027.1 GCF_015206895.1 Nostoc sp. LEGE 12450
TCAAAGGCTTTACAGAAATCATCTACATGACAGAACAAAGCATCTAAACTAAACATAGGACAGGTTGCTGGATTTGTTGTTATTTTCAGCTTACTACCTGTCCTTTTCCTTATCCCGAACTCAGGTTAAGTAATACATCATCCTCTACCAACAAAATTTTCATAAGTTGCATCCAAAGAAGATGCTTATGACACCTTCGCGATCGCAGCGCCCACTATTTTCATAGTCAAGTCATTATGTAATTTTAATATTGCGATCGCAATCAGCCCCTAATTATAAATTCTTAACTCCGCTGCCAAATTTTAATTGTCTTATCTAAACTTCCGCTAACCAACATCTCGCCAGAAGCTGTGAAGGCTAATGCTGTGACTATATTTCCATGACCTGTAAACGTACCCAGCAACTCCCCGGTTTGTAAATGCCATAATTTAATGGTTTTATCAGCACTACCACTAGCGATAATTTGTCCATCAGGACTTAAGGCGATCGCATATACTCTATCTCTATGTCCTTTAAGTGTATGAAGTAATTCTCCAGTTTCCAATTGCCAAATTTTAATTGTTTGATCCCAGCTACCACTCACGAGCAGTTTAGCATCTGCACTGATTGCTAACGAACGAACGATGTGAGAATGGCCCATGAGGGTATGCAGAGGTTGTGCATCCTTTAAACTTTTGATCCCCGTCTGGGGTGAAGTTCGCCAGACTTTGATTTTACGGTAGCTACCTGTAACTATAGTTTCCCCGTCTCGGCTCAAAACCAGAGAATGAGCAGCTGTATCATCTAAAGAAAGTGCGATCGTAACCTGACGATGCATCAAATCCCAAAACAAAATTTTTCTGTCATCTCCGCCTGTAGCTAGCATTCTGCCATCTGGAGTAAAGGCAGCACACCGCACTACCCCATTATGTTTATGCAAAATATCTATCAAGTCTAAAGCACCCACGTGCCAAAGTTTAATTGTGGAATCAGCACCGCAACTCACTAAAGTCTGTCCATCTGAACTAAAAGCCAGGGAATTCACTTCATCCACTAGCCCAGGTATCACCCAAGGATATTCTGATAATGTATCTATTAATTCACCCTTGCTCAAATCCCAGAGTTTCGTTTCTCCACGACTACCACTTGCCAAGATGGGTAAGGCTTTACCATTCTTGCACGCAAAACTGAAAGCTAGGCAATTAATACCTCTATTGTGCCCTTGTAAAGTTTGCCAGCATTCCCAGTCACCAACTATACCCTTAAGACAATGCTCTGGTGGTAGAGTCTGTATTGTATCTGCGATCGCTTTCTCATTAATTACTGGCGACGTGTCTTTTTTGCCAATAAGTGATTCTAAATACCAACTCAGACCACCGGCATACAACAAGTTACTCGGACTTATATACAGTTTTGGTTCAGTAAGTTCAATTTGATTTGCAGGTAAAAATCCTGTAATTACACTCTGCCTTTCGTATCCTAACTGACCTGTTGATGGATAAAACAAACAGAGAAAAATTAATACTTGGTGATTTTTTAAATCTTCTTGAGTAACCGACCATTTAATTTTGTCTTTCTTAATACCATTAAAACTTTCTCCATCAGCAACATAAACTTGAACACTTAGCTGAGGATTATCTTTTAGTACATAAGAAAATTTGCTTTCGCCACACAAATTTCCCTCATCATCTAAAATCATATTTTGCAAAGTATCTTGTGATACCTTTTTTACCAACTTCCCCAAACGTTCAGCTATCACCAGGTCAACGATTTTTTCCCGCAAAAGATAATCTTCCGCTTGGCGCTGGAAGTATTTGGGAAAAGGTATCGTCCAGTCGGGAGGCTCAGGATATTCTGGTGGCGTAGGCGGTGGATTTTTGGCAAGAACTTCTGCTTGTTGGCGAGAAAATTCTTGGAGTCTGGCCAATGGTTCGCCCCAAAAAGCCATCATTTCAGTGTGACAACCCTTGACTTGACTTTCCAATAAAGATAAGTCATAAGTTTTAGGTTTCTTCACACGTTGAAGGAAGTCAGCTTGTTGAAATTTAAGTAAGCTAATCCAATCCATCTGCATTCCTGCGGCAAACTATTGCATACCTACGGTAAGCTATACCAATGCAATTACTCAAGTTTATAACCTTAGTTAATTAAAAATTCAGTAATGTTAGCAGTCTAATAAAACACAGCCATTGGCAGATGTTTCCGGGAAAAATAGAGATGGATAGCACTTAGACATTTCATGAACTGATGCAGTTGAAGTATATAGAATTAAATGATGTCAGTCAATTCTAACGAAGATGAACAACAAGATACTGTTTCTAAGGAAACACTTCTTGCTGCAAAGGAAAGTTAAATGTGAAAAGCATTTTAAAGGTTGCGGCAACGTTAAGTCAACAAATACCCTCACTAAAATGACTTAGTAACGATTATTTTCGGGTATATCATCTGAAATTGGCATAAATGGTGAATATTAGCTAATTTTAACCTTTGCGTTTTGGTTGCCTGGGTATAGTACTTACATCAGACGAGTCACCAAAAGTATCCCTTGCTTCAATCTGTTTAATTTTCATTTGCAAGTTCAAGTCATCACTGCTAACAATTGTTTCTAAATTCGCTAATCTCCGCTCTAACAGTTCTATTTGCTGCTGTTGCAAATAGTTAGTTTTTGATTTTTGCTCATCAGAACGCCAAACAGCAACTGTACCAACTGCTGCGCCACCAATAGCAACTAAAGGAAGAATAGCACCACTTCTAGTAACGGCTGAGAGTGGGACGCAAACTCCGAGAATGGCGACTGTAATTACCCAAATTCTTGTGGTGGCAGATAATCTGACATCTTGGTATTGTTCTACATTTGGTTGAGATTTTTTAGCCATAAGTCTATCCAAAGAAAAGTTATTTGCTAGATTGGCACAATTGCCCACCAAAATACTTCCTACAATTGGGTTAAGTATAATTGCTCTACTAGCGATCGCAGTTCATGCTTTTTTCCAACCAGGCAATACTTCTTGGATTTTGGGGAAAAGGGGAAGGTGGTGTCGTCCTCTGGGGGTAATGGTAAAGAAAAAACCTTTAAGCCAAATCCAGTAACTTTTTCCCAAAAAAGATTCCGAGTTATAAAGCAATACAGTTCAGATCAGACCAAAACACTTGTCTTGACGGCGATTTATCGCGTCTCGAAAACCCAACGTCAAGTATGTTACAGCAAAAAACCGAGCCTGCGATGCCTACATGCTGATGACTCTGCTATCAATGGGTAGGGAAAAATCACGAGACCATTCATTCCAAGAGCCAAAATAATTTCTAGCAGAAATTCCTACTTGTTCAAGGGCTATTAATGTATTAGCAGCCCTTGAACCTTTAAAGCAGTAAATATACACAATGGACTCTGGAGTAATACCTACTGATTGACAAATTTCTCGGATTTCTTCTGGCGATCGAAATGTGGGGATTTCCGATTCGGAATTCATCAGATGATGCCATTCTAACCATACAGCATTAGGGATTCGACCTTTGCGAGGGCAAAAGTCAGGATTATAGGGAGAAGAACTCAGTCCAAGCCATTCGTTGCGATCGCGCACATCTAATTTAATAATTGCTGGATTATCAATTGCTTGCAACATCTCGGCAGTAGTCACCATCATCTCAGTGTTGGGATGCAATCTAAATATGCTGCTTTCACATAATGGTACTTCATCGGTAGTAGGTAATCCCTCTGTCAGCCATGCTCTATATCCTCCGTGTAAGATAGATACCTCAGCGCAACCCAAATACTTCAGTAAAAAAGCTGCTCGACAAGATTGACCATAACCTTTATTTAAGGCATCTTCGTACACAATTAACCGTTCCGCACCCGATATTCCCAGCTTGCTCATAATTTCTGCAAAATACTCTTGTAATTCCTTTAATCCTGCTGGGTAGGAACTCTCTAAAAGATAGGTGAAAAAATCTCTAATATTTATGGATTGAGGAATATGAGAAATAGCATAATCTTCGGGAGTTCGTGTATCGATAATGACAGCCCGCGATGACTTTTCTGCTAATATAGACGTGAGTTCTTGAGGAGAAATGAGGGCTTTTGTATTCACGATTTCATGCTTCTGTTATCCTACCATTAGGCATTATCGCGCTCGGTAGATTTGCATTTTGGAATGTAAATCACAGAAGAATGAATGTTGAATGTTACAAGATAACTTTTATCGCTGTGTTGTTTTAAAACTGATTAAATCCAGTTAAAAAAATTATGAATATTCATTTAAGTATTCTTAAAAATAAAATTTATAATAAATTTTAAAATACAGGCTTAATAAAATCTACAAACGTGAATTTTCTAATTCTATTTGTGATTTATTAGACCTATTATACATTTGCATCCATTTAAAAGCTGTGATATTTAATAATAAACCCACAAAAAATAACAACACCATCAAGGCTATCTGATACCAGAGAACTGGCTGGACAAATAAATCTAAAACCACGTGTAGTAAGTTCATGATGCTGTAAAAGACAGTTAAGGCAAAATGAATGATTCGATAACGTTTTGAATCGGTAAAAATAGTTAAAATAATTGCCAGCATTGGTAGCACAAAAAAGCCTAACATCAACCACATAATTCCAGAAATATCGTTGATATTTGTAGCTTTTTGAGATTCAATAACAGATAAACCGTGAAAAAGCGGCAATAAACCCAGTTGTGTATGAAACAATGTTCCTAGTAGAAATACTGTCCAAAGAGCAATGATTCTTTCCCGATAATTAATTGCCATAACTATAATTGATTCTAAAATTATTGTGTAATTGTCTCACTTTCAACTTATATAAAGAATTTGAGTAACTTGTGAGTTAAGCGAACTTAATAAATTCGCGTCCTTCTTGTGGTTCAAGGCTTACAATTCGCAGTTAGCATTAGCGACGCAGACCGAGAAAACAGCATTTCTATAATTGTGCGACGGTATTTTTGCAGGCGATCGCTTCGCTATGCTACATATCTTCGCGTCAAGGGTCAAAAGTCAAGCTTTTCGCATTTTTGACTTTGGGCGATTTTGGCGAAAAAAATGATACTTGCGTAAGTCCTCATACCACTTCTTTGTGATGCTGCGCCAAACCTTTTTAACTTCTTTCTTTGTGTCCTTTGCGTTCTTCTCTAACGAGACGCTGCGCGTAGCTTGCTTCTCCGTAGGAGTATGCGGTTCGTTTCTCTTTCTTCTGTCTTGTACTTAAATATGGTTTAGCGCATCTTCATACAGGATTGGTATCAGAATTAGTTTTTAACTTCTGGAATGCGCTGTGCTTTCAATTACATATAAAGAGTTTGAGGAACTTGTGAAGATCCATTGGTCATTTATTGTTTGTCATTGGTGAGTGTTTCAGGTATATTTATGTTTCTTAACAAGGAGTAAATAGATCATGTTCCGTCTGCTAAAAACATACCCCTTTCCTACGGAACGCTCCGTGAACGGGGAAATGAGGTACGTGCAGCGACTTATGTGGAGTATTATCTTTGTAATATTCTTCAGCCTGACTAGCAGCTTCATACTTCCTGCTGCTACTTGGGCTGCCACTTCTGGCTTGGGAGTTGACAATATCCATCTTGCTCCCTGTCCGCCTTCTCCGAACTGTGCTGTCAGTCAAGATGCTGATTCCAAACATAGCATTGACCCGATCGCCTACCATGTAGACCTCCAGACAGCACGAGCAACTTTACTCAAAGTTCTTAGTGTTGTTCCACGTACAGAGGTTATCCAACAGACAGATAATTACATCCATGCTCTTTCTAAGAGTCGGATATTCCAATTTGTGGATGATGTCGAGTTTTATTTCCCTGCTAATGAATCAGTAATTCATCTGCGTTCCGCATCACGTCTTGGAGACTCAGATTTTGGTGTAAACCGTAGGCGCTTGGAGCAAATTCGTCTAGCACTACGCGATTTAAAAATTTAATTTGTGTTTTCTAGTAAGGACTTTAGTACTTGAAAGCCAAGAAATAAAGTTCTTATTCTTAGCTATTAAGCATCTACGCGTCCAATACGTTTCGGATAAGGTTTTTTGATGACACACCCTAGATTGTAAAGACGGCGATTTATCGCGTCTCTTGCCTTAACCGAACCGTATTGTCTACGCAAGCGTCATATTAGAAAATTTTTAGTGTTTGCCTTTTTGCCAATCTTTTTGAGTCTTAAAGTCAAGATGATACTCGGAAAAATTGAGAAAATTATGATGTTATATGAAAATCTAAAAATATAATTATTAGCTTTGGATTTATGATTTTGCTGGTATTCATCGGTTAGCTTGACTTTCGCTGTGTTAGTGATTTAACTTTACATGAGCCTCTAAGCTTATTCTGACAGAAGTGTTGGCATTGGCTATTCTCTAGCTATATGAACTTTGCTTATAATTAAACCTGAGTATTTTCAAAAAGCTGTATTAAAAAAATACGGTTTCTTATGCATAAATCTGATACTACAGGTCACTAGCCTAAAGCGATTGCAGAAATTTTCGGTCTACTGAAGTTGCTAGAGTAATGATAAACTTCGTTCCCTGACCCGAGGTTGACGAGCAGTTTATTTGTCCATTGTGTTTATCGATAATAATTTGGTAGCTAATAGCTAATCCTAGCCCAGTTCCTTTTCCCACGGGCTTAGTTGTAAAAGATGGCTCAAAAACTCTCGCTTGCACTTCAGGAGGCATACCAAGAGCGTTATCTTCGATGCAAATTGTCACGGTTTGTTGCTCACGCTGGATTGATGTAGCGATCGTGATGGTGTGAGGGCTAGCAGCAGCTATTTCCTCAACTGAGCGGTTTTGATAGAGGTCATCAAATGCATCAATGGCATTGGCGATAATATTCATAAATACCTGATTCAGTTGTCCAGGATAGCAAGTGATTGGAGGTAACTCACCATATTGTTTAACAACCTCAATTACAGAGCGTTCTCCTTGGTCTTTGAGTCGATGTTTTAATAGCATTAAGGTACTATCAATTCCCTCATGAATCTGAAACTCCACCATAGATGAGATATCAGATCGAGCAAAGGTTCTTAGAGAAAGGCTGATATCCTTCAGACGACCAATTCCCTGCTCCATTGATCCCAGAATTTTTGGTAAATCTTCAACTAGATACTCTAAGTCAATTTCTTCAACAAGTTCTTCAATTTCTGGGTCTGGATGTGGTAGCTTTTGCTGTTGGAGATTCACCAAACGCAGGAGATCCTTGACATATTCCTCAATATGAGAGCAATTTCCACTAATAAAACCAATTGGATTATTAATCTCATGACCTATCCCTGCAATAAGTTGTCCAAGGGTGGACATTTTCTCACTCTGGATTAGTTGTAGTTGGGTGTTTTGTAACTGTTGGAGAGATTGGGTTAATTCTGCGGTGCGTTCTTGCACTCTTTGTTCGAGGGTACGGGTAAGATAGGAAATTTTCAAATGTAATTTTAATCGAGCAATGACTTCTTCTTGCTGGAAGGGTTTGGTAATATAATCAACTGCACCAATTTCTAATCCTTTCACTTTGTCTGTGGCATCGGCCAAGGCAGTCATAAAAATGATCGGAATATTCTGAGTGATGGAATTGGCTTTCAACCTGCGGCAAGTTTCAAATCCATCAATACCTGGCATCATGACATCTAGAAGAATAAGATCGGGAGCAGCGTATTCTGTTTGTTCGATGGCGGATTCTCCATCGGTTGCCATGAGTGTTTTCCAACCACATCCCTGAATCGCTTCTGATAGCACTTTAAGATTGTTGGGATTGTCATCTACCAAAAGGATATGCATTGGTTTTAAGAGTGATTCGATCATCATTGACGTGACTCAGTTGTTACAAAAGATTTAAGGAACTTACGGATTTTTCCGGTTTGGAAGTTGGCAGTGAATTTGCTCAACTCATGTGCGAAAGGAGTTAGTTGACTATCTTGCTTAGTTAACTCTTTTATGATTTCCTCAATTGCTGGAATATCTCCCATCATTGCCAGATGATAAAGTTGTTGTAAAACATCCGGTGATGGCATAACCAATTCAGCATCAGCTTTCTGCTCAGACTGGTAAAATGACTTATGAGGTGTGGATTGATCGTAAATCCACTCCACTTTTAGCAGCGATTTCAGTGCATTAAATAGTTCATCAATTTGTAGAGGTTTTGGCAAGAATGCTGTGGCCCCTGCCTGAAAACTTCGTTGCCGATTTTCCTCGAAGACGCTGGCACTAGAGACAATAATTGGAATAAAACGAGTTTGTGGATTTTCTTGTAAATGAACCATTAGCTCAAAGCCATCCATGTTAGGCATAGCTAAATCAAGGAGAATCACATCTGGGTGATGTTCAGTTACCATCTGTAGTGCATATTTGCCATCACTTGCTTCCAAGGTTCGACAGCCAATTTCTTGGAGCAAAATGATCAACATAGAACAGTGGTTAGTATCATCATCGACAATGAGAATTTGAGGTGCAGTACCCCTAATCCCAGTGATTTTTTGATGGGTTAGAGCTGCTGCTACGCCCGTCGTAGAGATTGCTTCTATTTGCCAGTCATGGGAAACTGGTACTGGTACAATTAAATCTAGCCAAAAGAGACTACCTTCACCTAGATGACTCTGTACTTGAATTTGGCTGCCCATCAATGCCGCAATTCTTTGACTGATTGCTAATCCTAAGCCAGTACCTTCAGATTTCCGTCCTGCTTCACCTACTTGCTCAAAAGCCAAAAAGATTTTCTCTAATTGGTCTGGTGACATCCCAATACCTGTATCTTCAATCTGGAAGCGAATCTTCTGATGTGTCATTTGTCCATTGTCATTTGTCATTGGTTTCAACTCTTGATCAATGACGAATGACTCATGACTGATGACATCTACTTTGAAGGTGATGCTACCGGTGTCTGTGAATTTGATAGCATTACCTAGTAAGTTTATCAAAACTTGCCTTAGTCGCTTTTCATCCACTTCAATAGCAACTGGTAGGCGATCGCTGATTAAAATATTAAATGAAATCCCTTTCTGCTTTGCTCGGATACTGCAAATCTCGGTGACACCATGTAAAAAAGTGTGCAGATGTACATTAGTTGTAACCAATTCTAATTTACGAGCTTCAATTTTTGAAAGGTCGAGAATATCATTGATTAGCATCAGCAGGTGTGTCCCACATTGATAGATAATGCTGACACCTTCCAGATTTTTCTCTGTCATGTTTGGCGATACTTCTAGCACCTGAGCAAAACCAAGGATGCCATTAAGCGGTGTGCGTAGTTCGTGGCTCATATTTGCCAAAAACTCGCTCTTTGCTTCGTTAGCAGCATCAGCAGCTTGCTTGGCCTCAAGCAGTTCATGAGTTCGCTCTTCAACTTTGAACTCCAGAGTTTTGGAATAATCTAATAGTTGAGCATTGGCAATTTCTAGTTGCTGATTTGCTTCTTCTAACCGCCTCTGTTTATAGGCATTTGTTGTTGCAATTACACTGCTGATGAATGCGGCTAAAGCAGGTGTGACTGGAATCAGAATGCCATGTAAAAACATCCCATAGCCACCCCCCACAAACAAGCCACAGATGCCTATAGTTGCCCAGAGAATTTTGCCACCAGGAATCCGCATCCTGCGACTGGATAAGAACCAACTACCACTAGAGCCGATCGCAGACCAAAAAATAATCCAGAGCGACACAGCCCCGCCAGAAAAGCCGTACAGGTTTGTCTTCCCTGTTTTTGCCCCTTGCACCAGTTGATGGGCAATATTGGCATGGACAACAACCCCAGGCATCGTTTTTTGGGCAGAGATCCAGGAGGAACTGAAGGGTGTGTTGAAGAAGTCATTGGTACTAGCGGCGGCTGATCCAATAAACACCATACGATCGCGCATTAGGTTGGCTGGAATTCTCCCTGCTAAGACATCGC
The DNA here is from genome assembly GCF_015206895.1 of Nostoc sp. LEGE 12450. Classification (GTDB taxonomy): domain Bacteria; phylum Cyanobacteriota; class Cyanobacteriia; order Cyanobacteriales; family Nostocaceae; genus Nostoc. The sequence continues at coordinate 9,869 of NZ_JADEXU010000027.1, forward strand.
GCATGGCAACTGTCCGAAATGCCGCATCTGTTCCATGCCAATTGAGTAGAATTTGATAACCGCCTAAATCAGCATCGGAGTAGCCTGCTTCTTGATTGTCTAGTGGTAGGTAAATTGCTTTACCCAACTGAAACTTTTGCTGCTTGGGATCAATGCTTTCTAAGGTAATTTTGTCAGCTTCTAGGTACTTGAGCGCTACAAGAGTTGCTAGCCCAGCTTTGAGCGTGTTTTGCTCTTTGGCATCAACTGCCGTCAGGAGGGCGCGACGGACAAAGCGATCGCCATCCAACACCAAATCTGCTAACCCTACTTGATTGAGTTTTTTCAACTCCGGTGCTGGATTGACGCGCTCCCCGGTGATTTTCTCAACACCGATTAAATTAGGAGTGCTACGGAAGATTTTTACAAGTTCTTCATGTCCGCTTCCCTCTGGTAAATCTCGATAGAGATCCAGTCCGATGGCTCTGGGTTGCTGCGCCCGAATCTTTTCTAGTAATTTTGCTAATGCCAAATCTGGAATTGGCCATTTACGCACCGATTGAATATCGCGTTCATCGATTGTGACAATCACAATCTCATCCGCCATCGTCTCCTGCGTTGGCGTAGCCGGCCATTGGCATCGCTGACGAACCCATTCATCACGAATTTTCCATTCAGGCAAATTGAAAAATCCCAACGATTGCCCGACAATGACAGTCAGGGCAACAGTGGGAGTAATAATCAAAACACTACGAGTATGTTGGATAAAGGTTTGGAATCTACGCCACATGGTGACTGGGGATTAGGGAGTAGGGAGTAGGGAGCAAGGAGCAGGGTGAAAATAACCGATGCCCCATGCCTAAAATTACTTCGTAGATACTAATAAAGGAGCTGTGACAATCTCCTTCAAGCTAACTGAGGAGAGTAGTTCTTCCCATTGCTTGTTAAGAGTTACATTGCTCGGTTGAGTGCTATGTAGGGCTGCAAGTGTTTCTACGCAGTCATACCAAACGCCATGTTTACCAAAAGCTGCCGCCCGCTTCAGAGCATCTTTTTGCTCCATTGCTGTTGTCAGTTCAGCATTAGGCTGGATGCGCTGAATCCAACCATCGACATAAGGCGTATTTGGGCCGAGCTGTCCATCAAGTTTGACAGCTAGAAACCAATGGTAGTTTTTTCCAACTGCTAAAGCGGGTGCTTTGGCTGGTAATTTGACAGCAACTACCCCAGCTTTGAGAGCAACAGGAATGGTCATTTGATACTGTGTATTGCCAGCTTCATCCTTGAGGCTGAACACAGCTTCTTCTGCATTAGAAGCAGGGAGATATACCAGAATTGTGGGACGTTCAGACACTGTTGTGCCATAGAAGCTTTGGGGTAGGAGTGCAATTAGGGCTGCTGGGCCTGTTGTACCTACAGTTGAATGATTTAAGTAGTAAGTACCAACCCGAGAAGCTCCTCCACTTGCCTGTTGAGGAGCATTTTTCTCTGCGCTAGGTGTAAAGAGTTCGCCTCTAGAAGCTCCTCCAGTTGCTTGTCTGGGAGCGCTTTTGCCAGCACTGGGTGTAAAGAGGTCGCCTCTGGAAGCTCCTCCAGTTGCTTGTCTGGGAGCGCTTTTGCCGGCACTGGGTGTAAACAGACTACCACGGGAAGCTCCTCCAGTTGCTTGGCTGGGAGCGCTTTTGCTAGAAGCAGGGATAAAGAAATTACCACGGGAAGCTCCTCCGGTTGCTTGGTTGGGAGCGCCATTGTTGATTGGTGGGGTAAATGTAACAGCATTGGCACTATTCAATGTAGTACTGGTGAATAGAGCGATGACGCTTAATGCACTAGCTAAATATCGACGTTTCATGATGTAGCACCTCATTTGAGAAAAGTAATACTAAATACATTGATGCTGATTGTGGAAAAAAGCTGGATAAATCTTTTTGGCTGAGAGTCAAAGGCTTCAATACCTACTAAAAATATAAACGAAACCTGAATTTTATACCGTAAAAATTTGTACAAATTACTAGAACCTTACTAAGTAAGTTTACTTAGATAAAAAGAGATGCAGAAAGCAGAGCGAAGTTTGCGGTTTAAATCCACTAAATCTCCTTCCTGCTACCTTCTTTACAGCCAGTTACCAACCAAAACAAAGGCAGACCAAAAGAAAGGATCGTGGAAATCAGTTTGACGGATTAAGTTGATTTGGGCTTGTCGCAGTGCTTCGGCTTTAGTGATTTTGGGCTGTCGCAATTGCTCATAGAAGCGCGTCATCAGCATCTCGGCTGCTTTATCTTTGACGGGCCAGAGAGTGGCAATGGTTGAGCGGGCACCAGATTTGACAGCCAAGCCTGCTAGTCCAAGAACGGCGCGATTGTCACCTGCTGCTGTATCGCAGGCACTCAGTACTAGCAACTCAATTGCTTTCGATGATTCACCACCCCGATTTTTGAGAAGTTCTGACAATTCCTTAACGTTGACTTCTCCATCCCAAGTCAGTAGGAAGGTATCTTCAAGGCGGGAGCTAAACTGTCCGTGGGTTGCCAGATGGACAATATCGGCACTACTAGATTTGACGCGACTGGCAAGGGCTTGACTAGTGAATTGCTGGTTGAGCAACATCGAAGATCGGACTGCCTTCGAGATTTGCTTAACTTCTAATTCTACAGCTGGTAAAGCACTGAAACCATTACGAGATTGGCTGATACCGCCGACGATCGCATTAATGTGATTTGCTTGGAGCGATCGCGCACTCATCAATTGCATGCCCGGTGAGAGGGCAACAGCATACTTTTCGATCAGATATTGCTTCCCATCATACAAAGCTGATATGGGAATATTACGTAATCGACCATCCAAAACAAATACTAGTGTTTGGGTATCTTTAAAAGCTTGATCCATTTCGGCAGGACGAATTAACCAACTATAAATTTCTTGGGACAAGCGATCGCGCTCTTTGGAGTTGGAGACAGGATTGAAGGCAACTAATAATTTTTCTAGAGTTTGTTCGATGTCGGCTTGAGCTTTTCGTGTCACATAATAACGCAACGGTTGTCCGGTTTTGGAAAGGATTACCGCTAGGCGATCTGGCAAGATAATCGGATAAACAACAGTTGCATTGGGGTCAATTTGGTCAATCTGCTGAGATATATCTAAGCAAGCTTCCCGGAAAAAGTTATCGAGTTCTGCAACTTGGAGTGCCTCAATCAAGTCACGAGCTTCCATTAGTTCTGCTTGACTAGGTTGCTGATCTAGGAGTAAACCCACAAGTTCTCGGTAAACAGGCTCCACACTTTCACGGAAGGAGAACTGAACATCGGGGTTGACTGAAACTAAATCTCCCCTGATTGACTTTAAAGCTTTGACCGCTTCAGTATAAGCAGTAATTGCTTCTGGGCGATCGCCCTGTTCTTTATACAACTGTCCCACCTGCCAAGCAGATTGAGCAATGATATCCTCAGCTTGGAGTTGACGTGCAATTTTGAGGGATTTCTGAGTTAACTCCTGCGCTTGTGATAACTGCTGTGTACGACGATAGAGTTTTCCCCACTGATGCAATGCGTAAGCTTCTGCTTGAGCATCCTGGATCTGCTGTGCAGACTTGACTGTGACTGCCATGAGTTGCGCCAGGTCTTTCATCGGTATGATTTGGCTAGAATTTGACTGCCGATTCAGTGAGGCAACAAAATTAATAGCTGCGTAGAGAGAGGTATGACTGGGGGGCAGCTCTGTGAGTTGTTTTAGTAATTGAGGCGCGAATGGGGTAGCCAATTCAGGCTTGTCATAGTCAAGGAAAAGTTTGAAATGCCCTAAACGTGCCTGTAAGCGATCGCCTGGATTTGTCGCTACCTGTTCTGCTTGTTCAAAGTAATCTAATGCCGCCTTTGGATCTTTTAAGTCTACGGCGGTTTTTCCTAAGCTTAGTAGGATGGAACTCAACTGAGGTGTAATTTCAATTTTACGAGCGATCGCTAAACTTTGCTCTAACACCTGTTGGCTCTTGCCAGAGTCGCCAATCATCAACAGGGCTAAACCAAGCGATCTTAGCCCACTAACTTTAATTTCCGAATCTGGCATTGCTCCTAGCTTTTGATTTAGCTCCTCCAACTGCTGTTTAGAACGGCGATAAAACCCCAAACTTTGTAAAGCTTGTGCCTGGTTAATTTGACTACCCAAGCTGCCCATTTTATCGCCTGCTAGATCATAATATTTTTGAGCTTGTTGCCAACTTTCAAGAGCAGTTTCGGCTTTGCCATTGTGCAATTGCAAATTTGCTTTAGTATTGAGTGCCTGTGCCCAGAGAATCGCATCAGCAGAGGGAATAGAGGTTTGTAAGAGTTTTAAGCTTTGCTCAATAGACTCTTCGGCTGCTTTCCATTGGTTAAGTTCTTGTTGTGCCAGTGAAAGGTAACTTAAGCTTAGGGCTTCGTTAAGGCGATCGCCTTGAGTATGGTAGTCTTGTGCTGCCGTTTGCCAAATCATCACGGCTTCTGCAAAGCGTCCTGAACGGTAGAGGTTTCGTCCCTGTTCTATCTGGTTAGTAGAAGCTGGGGCATTCAGAGTAGATTTTGCTGATACTTGCACAGATGCTTTAACAGGAGTAATCGTCACTGCCAAACACAAGCTTAAAATACTCAGACCAATATATAGCCAACGACGTTCTTTGATTGGGAAAGCCATAAATAATTACTAATACCCTAAAGAATAGTCACACTACTCACTTAAATATTGCCCAACTGATCGTGCAATCTATCACTTCTAGCTTTCACGGAAAGTTATTTGTTGAGCGATCGCATAAAAGTTAAATACTGTAGTTTATGATTCTGGGCGGAAATCGCCGCGATCTTCAGCCCTAAAAAAGCCGTGCTATACTAGCTAGCGTAAATTCAGCTACCATGTCAATTAACTCTACAAGTAGGGGTAATTCATGCATTGCTCCTACTTTGCAATTTCTGTGTTTTATCTGAGGTCGAAATCTCCGACTAATCTTATTTTGCGATCGCTAGCGACGAGCTAGTAGCCACGCTAATTCAACGACTCAGTAATCTGTTTAATCGTCACTCTTCCCTGCGGCATCTCGTACTTCCAAATAATTACAATGTGAGCATCCCTAATCTTCACTGCTCCAAATAGCATTCATTCTTACGACAGATATATTGTTAGTGTAAGTACGTCTATTAATATAGTCATAATCTCAGCAATTAGATGCTTGTAAAGAGATTTGCCTAGATGTTTTAATATGATTAAGGAATTTACAATTAAATGTAATCCTATTATCAATAGACCATCTAATAGTTTCTGTAAGTTAATCCTTTATAGCAAGGTAGTAATTTCAAATAATGGAAAATACATTAATTGATAAAACTTTTCGTGACAGCGATGGCAAAATTGTTTTAGCTCAGATGCCAAACCTACCACTTATTGTTTGGATAGTAACCAGTTTACTAGCTCTAGTTTTTACAAGTGGTAAAATCAATACAGTTTTAGACGTGGTAGCAAATGGCTCTTTATTTACTTGGGCGTGGCTGGAATTATTTCAAGGAGTCAATTATTTTCGTAGAGCGTTAGGTCTTGCTGTATTGATTGGGATTATTGCATTAAAAATTCAGTATTCATAACGGACTTAGCAATTTAGGACTTACGCAAAAATTGCCAAAGAGCTTAACTTATCGCAGAGAAGAGAAGAATTTTTAGAGTGTGCGTAAGTCCTATAATTAAGCAAAATTATTTATATATTTTCATAGACTGTGGCTCTAGTCTATATACATGAAATTCAGTACGCTATTTCAGCTAAACTGTAACTTTTCCAAACATACAATAAAGCCGACGTTGCAAAAACCATAAAAAGCTAGCCAGTTGGGAATCCCTAAAACTCATGGACGAATCAACTCTATCGGGTATCTTTCCAAAATTGTCGAAATGGTGAACGCATTGTAAAGGTTTATCTAGAATGACAATTGCTCGAAATTGTTGAAATTATATTTAAAAGCCAGATTTTTCCCCTCGAAAACCAATCTGCAACTGCTTAGGGCTGCTCTTTTTTCCACGCAACATAGTTTACACAACCCTATTCATCAATATACTGACGCAGCTACAGTGCCAAGTTGCAAAACCTGGCACTGTAGCTGCGTTGATATTTTATGTCAACCGACAATTAAGCTTAACTAGAAAATGTAACCGTATTGTAACGGTGGCTTGAGTTGACGTTGCAAAAGTTTACATTTAGAATGGAAGGCGGCAAAATACGATAAGTATTTATTCTTATTTATCCTGATGATTTGAGATTCAATGAGTATATATTCCTGTAAATAGTCAAGATTAAATCTTCTAGAGTTCAAGATAGTTTACAAAAGTATAGATTCCTTAATATAATGAAATCAAAAGCGAGAAGGCAAATTGATTGTCAGAAGTGATGAATGCTATTGAATTTCCCTGGCTAACAGCCATAATCCTCTTACCCTTGGTGGCTGCCTTAGCCATCCCCCTGATCCCAGACAAAGAAGGTAGAACTGTGCGGTGGTATGGTCTGGGAGTTGCGATCGCTGACTTTGCACTGATGATTTATGCCTTTTGGTATAAGTACGACTTTCAGAGTTCAACACTCCAATTTGTAGAAAACTATCCTTGGATACCGCAGTTAGGTTTGCATTGGGCTGTGGGGGTTGATGGTTTATCGATGCCCTTGCTGCTTCTGACAGGCTTAATAAATACCCTCGCAATATTCGCGGCTTGGAAAGTTACCACCAAGCCGCGATTATTTTATGGTTTGATGTTAGCGATGTACAGCGCCCAGCTTGGCGTATTTGTCGCCCAAGATTTGCTGCTGTTCTTCCTAATGTGGGAAATCGAGTTAGTGCCGATTTACCTGCTGATTTCCATCTGGGGAGGACAAAACCGCCGTTATGCGGCTACCAAATTCATTCTTTACACCGCCGCCGCATCAATATTTATCTTGATCGCCGGTTTTGCAATGGCATTCTCTGGAGATACCGTCACCTTCGACATGGCGACTCTGGGAATGAAAGAATACCCCAAAACCTTAGAATTGTTAGTTTACGCAGGTTTCTTGATTGCCTTCGGTGTAAAACTGCCGATTTTCCCTTTACACACTTGGCTACCTGATGCCCACGGTGAAGCATCTGCACCCGGTTCGATGATTTTGGCTGGTGTGTTGTTAAAAATGGGTGGTTATGCTCTCATTCGCTTCAATGTGGAAATGTTGCCCAATGCCCATGTGACTTTTGCCCCAGTGCTGGCAATTTTGGGTGTAGTTAACATTGTCTACGGTGCTTGCTGTGCCTTCGCTCAAACCAATCTCAAACGGCGCTTGGCTTACTCTTCAATTGCCCACATGGGATTTGTGCTGATTGGGATTGCTTCCTACACAGAACTGGGTATCAGTGGTGCAGTATTACAGATGGTATCTCACGGCTTGATTGCTGCTAGCTTATTCTTCCTTTCTGGCGTGACTTACGATCGCACCCACACCTTGATGATGGATAAAATGGGCGGTATGGCGAAGGTAATGCCTAAAACCTTTGCTCTGTTTACCATTGGTTCAATGGCTTCTCTCGCCTTACCCGGAATGAGTGGTTTTGTGGGTGAGTTGATGGTGTTTCTCGGTATCGCCAGCAGTGATGTTTACAGTTCCAGCTTCAAAGTTATAGTTGTCTTGCTGTCAGCAGTTGGTGTAATTTTGACACCAATTTATTTACTGTCGATGCTGCGTCAAGTGTTCTACGGCGATCAAAGTCAAGAGTTACACTTGGATGCTGTAATATCTGATGTCAAACCCCGCGAAATATTTATTACCGCTTGTTTGCTGCTGCCAATCATCGGTATCGGGTTTTATCCCAAATTAGCAACGCAGACTTATGATGTGAAGGCAGTAGAATTAGCCGCCCATGCTCGTCAAGTTCTACCAGTCGTTGCTCATCAACAACCATCAAGTCTGTACTCGCGGATTTTCTCTGCGCCAACATTGGCTAATTCTCAAGTTGAAAGTTCGATTAACATTTCTGAGTAAATTAACTTCCCATTAAGGGGTCTGCAAGTAAATTCTAAATTATTAGGGCAATAAAGGGGTGGTTAGTTAGATAACTACCCCTAACATTTTGGCTTTTTGGAGGGGCGTAGGCATAGCCCGCCATAGGCATCGCTTGTATTTCCCGACCGAGAAATAAAACTAAATAGCAGAAGAATAGGCTTCATCCACCTTCAAAGTTGTGCCTGTAATAAACTTGGCATCATCAGAAATCAGAAAAGCAATTATTTTAGCAAACTCTGCATAGGTAGTAGGACGACCAAGCATCAAATCCGAAGTCACATTCCAGCATCAATACGACCGAATTGAGCTAAAGTTGTCTCTACTAATCGCTGTAAGTCTTGAAAATTGGTAATTGATCCTTGAGTAGCAATACCGCCCAATTCATCTGCTAAATCCAGAATCTCAGGCGATCGCGCCATCAGTGAAACCCTATAACCCTGCGCTGCTAACTCTCGCGCACAACCTGCGCCAATTCCTCGACTAGCAGCCGTAATAATCGCTACTTTTTGTGAATCCATATAAGTAATTTAAATTCCTAAACTTTTCGTAATTTAGGATATAGCCAAGAACTAAACAAACGGCTAACTCTAGGCATAACAATATATGTCAATAGCAAAACCATAGTAATGGTAATGATCAACGAAATAATTAAGGGAGGTAAGCCGCGAAGCAGTGGCGTTATAAATGTATTCAACAAATTAATCAACACAAATACAGCTCCCCAAGTTAGTAATGCTGTTTTATAGCGCGGTGGAGTTTTCAGTGGTTGACCGGGAAGAGAAAACCAAGCTTCTAATCCACAAATTTCTTGAACATCAGGATCGGATTCCACCAAATGTTTACCTTGATTCAGCCAATATTCGCGATCGCGCGATGTCATCCACACCTTTAAATTTTGATAACCGTCAAACCGGAAGATGATCACATATTCATTTCGCACTCCAAGTTGGGGACGAATCACGTTTGTTCCCAGATGACCTATATAGGTTCTGGCAACTCTGGTAATATCTTTCAACCAAGCTTCGTAAGCGCTTTCGCATCCTGGTTTGACAACTTGTGTAATGACCACGGTTACAAATTGATCGTCCTGTCCCATCTCCATTAGTTATGTCACCATGAAGTTAATAGTTGGAAGTTTTTGTAACCGTAGCATGGTTGAGTCATTCTCAAGTTAAGGAATACCCAATTTTTCCAACTTCTAATCGAACAACATTGGCGGGAACAACCCCTGTGGGTGGGGGTAAAAACATTCCACCATTAGTTACAACATAAATCGCGGTGCGTAGGCGTAGCCCGTCGTAGACATCGCCATCACTTTGACCAAAAGCTATGGCTGTGCTACCAATTACACCTGACTCGGCTTGAGCAATAATAGTAGTACTGCGATCGGGTGCAATTCGTACCACACTGTTATAAATGTGCGTTGCTCCATAAAGGTTGCCTTCTACATCAAAGGCAAAGTCATCAATATTGGTCTGCTCAACAAAAATTTCTGGCTCACCTGGTTTATTAGCGTTATCAATGGGAATCCGCAACAACAACATTTTTTCTGTGTTTGAAACGTACAGGAAATCACCAAAACGCTTCAAGCCATTTGCAGCCGGAAACACGCTCTCTGAATTGCTACGAGCCAGCATTGGATGTTCTAGCCAAATCGATCCACTGGGTTTAGCAATATCAATTAGCCAGATTGCACCACGATAAGAATCTGCTGTTAAATACTGAGTGTCGGAAAGTGGCGTGATGCCATTGAGAAATATCGCATCTGGCAGTGTAAGCAAGGTTTCTACTGTCCCATCATTGGAAACTAAAGAAACCACGGGAATAGAATCAGCGTTCCAGCCTGTTGCCACCAAATTACCATTAGTAGTGAAAGCAAGACCACTTACTTTGCCTTCAACAGTGGCATGAATTTGCTGATTGCCATCTGGGGTAATGCGAACAATCTTACCAACTTCATGATTGCTTACAAAGATTGTGCCATCGATTGCGATCGCTAGATTTTCCAAAAAAGTATTAACTGGGAACGAGGCAATAATTTTAGCAGGTGCTAATTCAATCGGCTTATCTGCGTAAATAGGCGGTAAACCTGCGGAATTTCCCATATCAACCTACCATTGTACTTGAATAGGGCCACCAAACTTTCGCATCTCTGCAAAAAACAGTCCTTGCGCTCCTCCATCAGGAAGTGTTGCTAAATAGACAGCAGTTTCGGCTCCTTCTTCCGCCGTAAACGGCGCATCATCTCCCCCCATATCTGTCTTCATCCAACCCGGAGAATAGGCATTTACGAGAATATTAGTACCTTGGAGTTCTTTGGCGAGAAGCACGGTTAGTCCATTTACTCCTACCTTTGAGAGTCGATAGGATGGTGCTAAAGGGTAATAGTCAGTGGGAACTGATGTTAGAGATGCCATTTCCGTTGAGATATTGACAATGCGGCCGTAATTTTGCACCTTCATCAACGGAATTAATGCTTGAGAAATTCTGAGTACTGCTAGAACATTAGTTTCAAAGGTTGATCGCATCGTTTCCAGTTGCACAGTTAGTAAGCTAGACTCCTCCGGCTTAGTTGTGGGATTTACGCCTGCATTATTGACCAGAATATCTATCTTGCCGTAAGTTTCACGCAGCCACTCTGTAAACTCTTGCACACTTCCATTATTAGTGACATCTAGGGTGTGATAGTCAACATCAAACCCTTCATTGGTAAGCTGCCTTTTAGCAGCAAGACCATCTGTTTCATTACGACTCGTCAGAATTACGCGGTTGCCAATTTGGGATAATTGACGGGAAATAGAATAGCCTAGCCCTCGATTACTGCCTGTTACCACAGCAATCTTTTTTTCAGTTGTCATTTTTATGACCTTGAAACTGCTTGTGATTTTACTGTACTGAGATGCGGTAAATTAAGCAAGTTGATTGCAATGATATGTTCAATCAATGAGATTACTGACGTTTAATTCAAACTCGAAGCTTGCTGTCCACTTAAGCGTTGTCCTCTTTACATTGGCAATAATTCTAATCTTCATGAGTTAACCCTGGTTTAACCGTAGATTGTGAAAAGATTATAGTTAAAGCAGGTGAAGTAGCCACAAAGCAATTATGACCACCAACTTACCTGTAGCCACAGAAATTATACCAGTGGTTTTGCAATTACAACCTGCGATCGCACTAACCGAAGATCAGTTTTACGAATTTTGTCAGCTAAACCGCGACTTTCGCATTGAACGCAATGCTGCTGGAGAATTAGTGATTATGCCCCCTACTGGTTCCGAAACTGATGAACGCAACTTTAACTTAGTTGGGCAGTTGTGGGTATGGACAAAGCAAGACGGTACAGGTGTAGGGTTTGGTTCCAGTGGTGGGTTTACTTTGCCGAATGGTGCGGTGCGTAGGCGTAGCCCGTCGTAGACATCGCCAGATGCAGCGTGGATAAAACGCGATCGCTGGGAAGCGATACCAGCCGAACTGCGAAAAAAGTTTGCGCCGATTTGTCCAGAGTTTGTGATTGAATTGCGTTCTGAGAGCGATCGCTTACAAGTTTTGCAAGACAAGATGCAAGAGTACATTGATAATGGCACACAACTTGGTTGGTTAATTGATAGAAAACAACACCAAGTTTTTATTTATCGTCCTAATACTAGTATTGAAGTTTTAAATAACCCTAAAACCCTTGATGGTGAACCTTTACTACCTGCTTTTGTTTTGGATTTAAGTCAGGTTTGGTAGGGAGTAAGCCAGAAGAGGAGGCGATCGTAAAATGGCAAAAGTAGAACATTATCGTCAACTTATTCAAGAACTGTTGCTAGCTTACAGCGAAATCAAAGCCAGTAACGAAGAAGTCGAAGCAGAAGTTATTTTTGATAGAGAACGCGATCGCTACCAAGTTGTTCATGCGGGGTGGTCAAATAAGCGCCGTGTATATGGCTGTGTTTTGCATTTAGATATTAAAAACGAAAAAATTTGGATTCAACACGATGGTACAGAAGGAGGTATTGCCAATGAACTTATTAGTCGGGGTATACCCAAAAAAGACATCGTTTTGGCTTTTCATTCCCCCTTTAAACGACAATTTACCGAGTTCGCTGTTGGTTAAGGTGGCTGAAGGTTGAAAAGAACCCAATCACTCAAATAAATCGATTTTATTGCTCCTGTAGCATGGTTACAAACCAATACAGGCGGAGAACAATTGCTTTTAGGTCGAGAAGTTGTATTTAATAAATTTAATATTGAATTTAGGCAAGCTGAGGAGCAAATTGTTTTTACATGGCATGAAGATTTTAAGTTATAAAAAAAGGGACATATCCTGAGAAGAATCTATAATTTGCAGATGGATCTATTAGCCCAGAAGTGAACTTCTGGGCGGAATGTGGGGATTAGCTAGATTTTAGAGTTTTAGAGAAGTCAAGCGATGTCTACGACGGCCACGCCTACGCACTAATTATCACTTATATCAAAATTAGTAGCATTTTTACCTAGTAACTCTAAGCACGCTCTCCTTGTTAGCTCTCGTGCTTCAATTCTTTCATGAATAGCCTGCTGCACCATTTTTGTTACTTTCTCCTGCAACAATTTGTCTTTTGGAATAGGTAATATGAGTTCATTAATCCGATCTCCTAAAGAATCAATAATGTCTTGGGTAAATCTCTTGGATTTAATCTGCTGTTGAACAGGAACAGAACTTAATGCCGCAAGCAGTAGATAAGGAGAGAGTTTAGAAGGATCAGTTACACGGAGTTTGTATAGGTGACTTTGGTAAATAATGCGAGTGTCATATTTTGTCACAAATGCACAAGTGCCAATCAGGTAAGTTCCATCTCGCACCATCAAGATGTCCCCTTCTTGAACATCTTGTTTTTTGGCATAAGTCGTATAAATTTCTTCACTAATACAATGCTTTGGATCTACTTTTATTTCCCAATTAGATATGTCAGAGGTACGAATAAAAGGTATATCTCCATTTCCGTAAGCGAGCTTACCTACTTCATCTCCTGTACTAATTTTTATTACTCCTGATAAAACTAAATCCCCAAACTTTATTAAGTGATGAGTATCCTTAAGCAGTTGCAGCGAATCATTAACTTCGGGGTTGTAATATCTAGGAGCTAGGACATTATCTACGATTTGAGTATTAGAGATGCTATACCCCAGATGAGTATACTCTTTTGGCATATTGCTTAAAAATTCATGGTATTTCCTAGCAATTTCAGGTAGTTCATCACATCCAAGTTGTCTTCCCCTACTATCATGACCGCACCATTTGGCTTCTGCCATGAAGATTCTGATCTTGCCACCGTCTAATTCCCTATCGGACTTCTTTTGAAAAAGAACTAAGCAGGTTTTAGTGTGAGTTCCTCCCTTCCCTGAGATTTTAAAAAGAGACTCTGGCATCCCCAATACTGCTTTGATGTGTGCATATTCTCTAATGTAATTAATAACATACCGATAGTTTTTACTGGACATAAGGCTTTCTGGAACAACCATACCGATGCGTCCATTAGCTCTTACTAGAGAGAGGCAGCGTTCAACAAAGAGTACTTGTGGTGGAACGGAGTTTTGAAGTATATCAGATTTGACAAATTTAGATGTTTTCTTATCTGTTTTCCACTTGTAACCGAGATCAAACACTTTCTGTACATTGCTGATTACCGACACAATACGAGAGCCAAAGGGAGGATTGGTTACTACACCATCAAAAGTACCGAAACTGTCTTTCAATACGAAATTTTTCTCTCTTTCTGCTACCCAAGCAAGAGAGTCTGCACAGAAAACATTGGCGGGTGAGAGCGTAACTAGCGATAAGCGAGCTGCTGCGAGATTAACTAGATAGCTATCTTTATCTACTCCAAAAACACTGTTGGAGACATCTTTTGGAGAAACACCAGCAGTAACGAGACTACGTGCTATGGCATTGAGAAACCCGCCTGCTCCACAAGCTGGGTCAATGAATCTTTCCCCTGACTTGGGAGCTACAAGTGAAACCAAGAGTTCAACGGCATTCTGAGGTGTAAAAAACTGTCCCTCTTGTCCTCTGATGGTAGAACCAATAAAAATTTCGTAAGCATCTCCAAAAGGGTCACGACTCCAGTTATTGAGGTGGATTTTATCTAGTTTCTGATCGATATACGTGATGCTTGCTGGGTCGAGCAATAATTCTTCTTCATGGCTAAAAATAGCCTGTATACCAAACAAGTTGGGTAATAAATCACGTAGCTCTGAGAATGCTTTTCTATACTGCTTGGCAACTAAAAAGGCATCGTTATTATCAAACTGCACTTGTTGTTTTATAAGATACAACTTGCAAAAAAGGCACTTAATCACCTCTGTTAACAGTGCTTCATCACGAGTTGCTCCTACATATTGACCAGCAAGGTAGTTGCGGATTTGGCGGTAAGCTTCTTTGTAATCCAAGCCCTCACAGGCTTCTGATGCTAGCAATGACAACTGCTCATGGTTTTGAAGCTTATTTTTCATTTTCTGTGGTAAAGCTTTTGATTTTCATATTCTGATTGAATTAAATAATAAAACAGATGCTGTTGTTAAACAAGTCTTCATAAAAAATTACTGCTTATGTTAGTTGGAGCCTGGAAAGGCGTAAATACGTCAATATAGCTAAACATCTTGGCTAAACCATAGCTTGAAACCCTTGCTATCGCTTGAGCATTTTTAATTCACATAAGGCGTAAATTTGTATTTTTAAGTCATAACCCCACTCGAATTTACTGGCTCTGAAACGAGTGGAGATAAGTCTGATAGTAAGACCGTTAAAAAGTCGATTTTGGACTATTTATAATCAGACTTTAAGATGTAAGGCAATGTATTTCAAAACATGCCAAAGTCTTTGTTTTCCAAGGATTACGCGGTTTTTCTAGAAGTTCTCATAGAAACCAGGAAAAAAGCTAGTTTGACGCAAGAACAACTTGCCGAATGCCTTGCTACAACTCAATCGATCATTAGTAAGTGTGAACGTGGTGAAAGAAGATTGGATATTGTTGAATTGCGTCGGTGGTGCAATGCGATTGACATCGGATTGCTCAATTTCATTGCCGACTTCGAGGAGCGTTTGAGCGAATAAACATGCATCCCCTTCAAGCGTCTATTGAGCAGGCTTCTAATGCAGAGCGTTTCAATATGATCAATCTGTATCAGGCTGCATTGCCATTTCTCAACAGTGATTCAAGAATATCACAGCTTATCATACCTATCACTGCACAACTGGGCACCGAGAAATATCTCCGCTTAGTCAGTGGCGCAATTTTACGACATGTTTTCCTCATTGAACTTGTCAAGGTTCCAAAAATAGATTCGACTAAATTCCGAACACGGTGGTTCGAGCAACTAAATGGCGATCAACGGTATTGCTCTTTTGATGAATGTCTTGAAATTGCCATAGACCTTATTTCAAAACTAGATCAGTGGTTACAAACGCCAGAACATAGAGAAACCCTGGAACTGTTTTTCAAATACCCGCAACTTCCCTACGAAGCACCTATCGACTATCTCGCTAAACCTGATATATCTGACAAAACTACAAGGATACATCGACTTGGTAATGTTGCTTGGACATACACAGAGACAATTCTACGCACGTTAAAGCTACGAAAATTTCTGACTCAAGGCGAAACCAGCCCGGATGCAAAATTTTTCAAATTGCTTCTGAGGGATAAGATCATAGTTAAAGCTTATCTGACTGACCGTGCTTTAACCGGGAATTTTAAAACTAACAGAGAAAAGCGATGGGAAACACATCCGCACTCAGTTCAATTTGCTAATCGTCGAACTTGCATGGAAATTGAGTATGTTTTAATTGAACAGCTTTGCACTTTTGATGGTTTTCCAGCCACATCAAGGCAAGCACTTGAAAAAGAGAAAGTTCTCTTTAATACAGAGACAGTATTTCAGTGCCCGATCACACTCATTCCTATGTCCTTTGATCAATTCGAGGCAGAGCTAACAACCCGAACGCACGGCAAATCAAGCTTCCAAGTTGGTCATCTTAACCCGTTGAAACTCGACGATCCTGCAAGCGCTACATCTGGACATACCGCTGACAACATAAGCTGGATTTCAGACGACGGGAACCGCATTCAAGGAAGCAAAAGTCTGGACAGCATCCGAAAGCTGCTTAAGCAAATCGCAGATAACTATCAAAAACTTAAACTTCATTAGCTAAAAATTAGCTTAGTGCCAAAATACATTTATTGCTAGATGAGTGCCGTTAAGCATTTGCAACTCATGCTATTGTAAAAACATAACCCCTCTCCGCCACCGGAAAGGGGTTAATTTAGTACGTATATACTTACACTTGCAACATATATTTGTACCCTAGTAACAATCCTGAATGGTTGCTTCGACATAAAGCAGAACTTCTTAAGTTAATTAAAAATAAGCTTGGTTGTCATGCTGACTACATCAATGTTACTACGATGAAATAAAATTACTAATTTTAAATTAGTATTGACTAGACTCATTAAAAATCGGGACTGAAAAATACATCTCAGTCCCGATAAAAAAGCGGGCTAACCGCTATTGATATGGTTAACCCGTGCAGCTTTGGGAACGCGCAGAGAAATTGTTATTGCAATACCAACTTCACATTGGCGTTTTGCAGACCGCGCTGTTTTACTTCAGCCAAAGTTTTGTTAACGGCATACTTTTGGTTGATTGAGTTGATCAACTCGGTTTGGTTGTGCTTCTTAGCAACGCCCCACAGGTCAGCAATTAGGTCAAAAGAACCATCGCTGTTGCGAGACCAGCCGAGGTCATATTCGCCATCCAACATAGCAACGATGTCAGAACGGACGCGCTAACCGTTATAACCACGGACATCAGCTTCAGTCTTTACGCTGATACCGAGGTCGCGCAAAGAAGCTTTGAGGATTTCGGCATCGGTGATCTTGGTACGCAGGGTGCTAAAGTGAGACATTTGGGTTTCCTCCAATGAGAAGATTGAGAAAAACGACAACGGTTTGTTTCGGGCGAAGCCGCTCTTAGCAGGATGCGGCTTTTTCTTATAACTGCTAGCATTGGGAGCTAGCCTTTCCCCCTGGGATGGCAGAGGAAAGCTTTTAAAACTCCATTCGCTGATATTCAGCTACGGAGGATGCTGCGGGGCGTGCGCGCTGTCTGGCCCAATCTCTCAGAGCCGTTACTTGTTCTTGCATCGTTCGAGACAGCGGCAATGTTGCCTTCAGTGCAGCAATAATATCTAGTTGGGTGAACTCCCGATCTTGGGCAAAAGCTTCATACATTGCCGCAACGATCGCTTGTTCAACTTCTGCCCCAGAAAAACCATCAGACATCTTGGCTAGTTGCTCAAGATCGAATCTAGAGATGTCTTCACGGCGCTTGGTCAGATGAATATTAAAAATGTGTTGTCGTTCTTCCGGTGTTGGCAGATCGACAAAGAAAATTTCGTCAAAGCGTCCTTTCCTCAAGAACTCGCCAGGTAAGCGTTCTACTCTGTTGGCGGTTGCCATCACGAACACTGGTGATTTCTTATCTTGCATCCATGTTAGGAAAGAGCCGAAGATTCTGCTTGAAGTCCCCCCATCTGAATCAGAAGAACCTCCACTACCAGCAAAGGATTTATCCAATTCATCGATAAACAAAATCGCTGGAGAAATAGATTCTGCTGTTTTCAGGGCGTTCCGCAAGTTTGCTTCACTTCGTCCCACCATTGAGCCGTCGTAGACTCGGCCCATATCCAACCGCAACAGTGGTAAACCCCACAGCCGGGAAGTTGTTTTGGCAATTAATGACTTACCGCAACCGGGAACACCGAGAATTAACATCCCCTTTGGTTGAGGCAAACCATACTCTCTCGCTCTCTCTGTGAAAGCGTTAGAACGTTGCTTGAGCCATCTTTTTAACTCTTCTAAACCACCTACAGCATCAATGGTTTCATCTTCTTCAATGTATTCTAAGATTCCATTGCGCCGAATTAGTTGTTTTTTCTCAGATAAAACGATATCTACTTCATCTTCCGTCAAACGCCCTGTAGTTACCTGCGCCTTTCGGTAGACTTTCTCAGCTTCATCTTTAGTTAGACCTAAAGCTGCTCTGAGAAGCTTTTCTCTGGCTTCTGTTGTCAACCGCCGACCACGATTTTGGTCTACGTGCTGAGTCAGTACTTTATTTAACTCCGCCATATCTGGCAGTGTAAAATCGATAACAACAACTTCTTTTTCCAACTCTATTGGTACTTGTTGCATTGGAGACATCAAAATGATGTTCTTTTGCGTACCTTTAAAGCTAGCGATCGCATCACGTAACGATCTGTTTGTTGCAGGCGCATCAATAAAGGGGTGTAAATCTTTAAGAATAAATATACTCGGTTCTTTCTGCCGGATTATCCACTCAATCGCCGCCTCTGGAGACACGGTATTATGTTGGGTGACATTCCGGGGTTGACCATACTCCACAATCCCGTGTGTCACTGTCCAAACAAATACTCGGCGCTGGGGCTTCAACAACTGGGCGATTGTGTAAACTGCTTGCTCGGCCCGCTCTTCCTCGGAGGTCACAAGGTAGATTAAAGGGTATTGAGCTTGAATTAGGATATTGAGCTCTTCTTTCATACTTCGACCTACTTGAGACCTTATAGAGACAGTAGAGACATTGCTTCTGGTAAAGACAACCGAATCATGAATGAATAATCCATAATTCCTATCTATCTAGCAAGGAACTAACTCTTCCTCACCCTTGGGGTTGGTTTCATCTCCATCCATCTCATCAATGGAAAGATGTTCTTGACCGACTACTCCTGGTTGATTGCCTAAAGTAACCAGTTCCCCATCACGTAAGACTAGTGAGCTATCACAAGTTGGGCATGAATAAACTCTATGAGTCCGCCCAAAAGAAGAATCTTCTAATTCGTCAACTAATTCTTGATTAGATAGGTAAAAACCAAGGGCGCGTTCGGCAAGTTCTGACATTGGTTCGGAATCGACTGCTGAACGAATCTTCAGTTTTCTGTGCAACTCTGGCGATAAATACAAAGTGACCTTTTGCTTAGTTTGCGTTTGCATATAACTCTTTAACGGTCTTACCCGGGTATGTATATCAACTTATCGGTTCTTCTATTGGTTGTCAAGACAGCAAAACGTTTTAACGCCACTTTTGTTACATTTGTTAACATCAGAAGCTGAAATGCTGTTTATTGAGTGATAAATCCCTCACACAAACCTCTTCGAAGTTAATCAGGGCTTAGGATGCAAATCCTGAAACCTCAATGGCAATTAGCGATCGCTAATTAATGATTCCCTAACTGGCTTACTTTTTAACTATTTGGAGCGTAAGCGGATTAAAGTTGAACACTTTTCCGGTTGTAAACAACTGATATCCACAAGAGATGCCAGCGAATGACAGCAGTAGAGAAAAAAGTGACACTGAACCGATTACAACACCACTGGCAATGAATAGAGCAATTCCGATGCCAATCAACACCCATCCTAGTTTGCGATTATCGCGTCCACCCCAATTTAGAGCTACTACACCTCCCATACACAGCAAAATTCCAGGTGTGCTGCGTAAGTAGACACTCACATAAAGACTTGTACTTAAAAATGTAATGCCTGCGAGGATTAGTCCTAAACCAATAAGCTTGCTAGCAAGAATTACTTGTTCCTCTTCTTTACTAGTGGTAGGCACTGTAATTTTCGTGGGTGCGGAATTTGGTGTAGGATTTTTGGCGGTAGATGCAGAGTGTTGCTGCACCCTAAACATAAAAGTTATTTTGTCTCCTTGTCCAAAGGAAACTCTGTCTCCTACATGTAGTGGGCAAAAAACTTGAGGTTTAAGTTTCGCACCGTTAATGTATGTGCCATTAGAACTGCCCAAATCGGTAATATGGTATTCATCGCCATTCACCCAAATTTGCGCGTGGATGCGAGATGCCACATCCGAATCTGGTAAGCCAGAAATATCAATATCTGGTGGTTTTTGCTCGTTTGGCTTACCGATGCAAATTACAGAAAGATTTGCTGGAAATTGCAAGGATGTGTTGGTTTGGAAGTGAAAAAGCTCTAAAGTTACCTCGGCTGTCTTAGATGGACTGTACATAAATTGTGTGATAAAGCACCTTTTATAAGCTTCTCTACTGAGAGCTAAAAAGAGAATGGTAAATATCCTGAAAGAATATTTAATTTTTAATGAGCGCTCTTTCAGTGCAAGGTATTGATCTGAGTTTCTGGTATTTCTATAAAATCAGTGACTTTGGCAAAATGTGTAATGTAAATGGCTACTGCGAATAAAATCTGTAGTTTGGGGCGAAGAACTTATCGGTTTGCTGCCAGCGTTAGCGGGGTTATTGCCCTGTTAATAATTATTTGGGGTTGTACTGCAAATGATTTTAACGCTGGAGCGATCGCATGGAAAACTTATAGCAACTCCCGTTATGGCTTTGAATTTCCATATCCGAGTAACTGGACTTCTTCAGCAGGCCCAGCAAATGGTGATGGAATTGCCTTTATTTCGCCCCAAAACAAAACGGTGGAAATTCGAGGGTGGGCAAGTCAGCAGTTACTGAATTCGATTGTTACAGAGCAAGAGCCAGTGAAAAAGATCAAACCCAACTTTCAAACCGCCCAAGGAGTATCTGGGGTGCTAGTTGTAGAAGTTGACCAAGGAGTAGGTTCTATGACACTGACACTAACTCAGGATCAAGTGAAATACTTTTGGCAGGGACGAAGCAAAAGCCAAGAATTTCAAGATTACTATCGTTTGTTTTATTACATTGCCCAGCAGTATCGAATTTCAAAGTCTTAAGTTAGGACTGGAGTTTCTTTAGCGATGCCAAACTTAAAACCTTTATATTGATGATATTTATCCACCTCTGACTTTTTCTTGCGATAATTCCCAAGGGGGACGCGCTCTCCACTGGTTAGTCAAAGGGGGATAGATGACATTCAAGCGGTTGGTTTTAATTTTTGTGCTAACGCCGATAGCAGTTCTGTTGGCAGTTTCGGCTTTATTCGGTAGTTGGCAAGAACCCCAGTTCCAAAGTCGCCTGGAACTGTACCAAACCAATATTGCTTTGCAGGCCCAAGCTTGGCAATCAGAAGATAGCGGTGATGATAATCTTCAAGGGATTCGGGAAGCGATACTTGGTGAGCAACCCCTAGAAAGCGCCACAAAGCAATATCAGGAGGCACGTCAGTCAGTTCAAGCGAATTTGGACAAAGTTAACAATAAGCTTGCACAATTACGCTCTCAATCTGAAATAACTCCCACACCTCCTAAACCTCTACCTGAAGTTCCTCCGACCGCTAAAACCTCTAAACAAGGAAAGCAACAGTTACAGCAGTCCCTAAAGCAATTACAAAAATTACTGGCTGAATTAGACCTGCGCCTGGGAATTTTACAAGCACAGCAAGGACAGACGGATACAGCCCTGAAAACTTGGAGCGAATTACAACAACGCTCAGATATCAATCCAGAGTTTGGAGAAACCGCAGCTGTATTGAGTGGACTGTGGAGTAATCCTCCCCGTCTGCTCCAAAATGCTCAAGAACGGATTCAAAAAAATTTAGAAGGTTGGTTTCGCTCTACTGCTTTGGTTCAGCTATACCAACTCCAACAACGACAAGACGCTTTATTAGCAGTAAAAGCTACACAAAAAGAAACTGCTGCTCAAGCGGTGTTGAAACTAGCGGTTATTGGTACTATTCCTACCTTGGCGGCTTTAATTGGTCTAATATTGCTGATTTTATTATTTGCTCAACGCTTGTTGAAAGGAAAAGCCTCGTTACTAGCTCAAAATGCTGATATTCCTTGGTCAACGCCTTGGGATGGTGAAACGGTTTTGCAGGTTTTTATTGTCGGCTTTTTCTTTATGGGGCAAATTTTTGTGCCCTTGGTGATATCGGTGCTACCCATTCCGCGCCCTATTATTGATGTGCGACTTCAGGCATTTTCTGTTTTGGTTAGTTACCTATTGGTAGCATTAGGTGCGCTGTTAGTGCTGTATTTCTCTCTCAAGCCATTTTTTCCGTTACCGGAATTTTGGTTCCGCTTCCGTTTTCAAAATAACTGGTTTCTGTGGGGACTGGGCGGCTATTGTACGGCTTTACCTATAGTTGTGATGGTATCTTTAATCAATCAACAGCTATGGCAAGGGCAGGGTGGTAGTAACCCCCTGCTGCAACTGGCCCTAGAAAGCCAAGATGGGGTAGCACTTGGTATATTTTTCTTTACAGCAGCGATCGCAGCTCCATTTTTTGAAGAAATTCTGTTTCGCGGCTTTTTATTACCTTCTCTAACGCGTTACTTACCCGTGTGGGGATCGATTATAATCAGTAGTTTGTTGTTTGCGATCGCTCACCTCAGCTTGTCGGAAATTCTTCCCCTCACTGCCTTGGGGATCGTTTTAGGGGTAGTTTATACGCGATCGCGCAACCTCCTTGCTCCTATGCTCCTACACAGCCTTTGGAATAGTGGTACATTATTAAGCCTGTTTGTTTTAGGTAGTAATTAATACTTATATTGCACTGTTGCTAAAAATGTAAATATCTGATTTTATCTGCTTATGTAAGAACAATTTACTGGTTATAATTGGTTACAAGCATAAATACTAGCTGAAAAGCCAATTCAAATAATGCTGTTAACATAGACAACAAAATATCTAGTTAAGCATTTATTTTTATCCGGGTGATTTTAGCCAATAACTGAATCTTGTCATTGGTGCAATGGCGTTTCACTACCAGTGAAAGCGCTCATAAAAAAACCCGGAAATAATACTGATGTACTTGTAAAAAGTGGTATATCAGTTTTTGATGATTATTCAGATTTATTTTTCTCAAGACCAAATGTCTTACTTGAAAATGTGCAAAACTTCTGCAACAGAGTTTGCAGTCGTCCAATCCACCAAAATTTATTAAGGAGCGCCAGATTTTCAAGCTATGCCGCAAGACATTTTAGCGTCTCCTCTAGAACAGAAGCACGCTGATTTTAGTCATTTTGGGGCCTACTTGTACTGAAAAAATTAAAAATCTATTTATTAAGCAAGTAAATCTATTTGCTTTGA
Organism: Nostoc sp. LEGE 12450; assembly: GCF_015206895.1. Classification (GTDB taxonomy): domain Bacteria; phylum Cyanobacteriota; class Cyanobacteriia; order Cyanobacteriales; family Nostocaceae; genus Nostoc. The sequence goes on from NZ_JADEXU010000027.1 coordinate 32,908, forward strand.
TTACAATAAAGACTTTATTTTTATATCTCATTTACTTATCAAGGAGCAGCATTTAATATGTCAAATCTCAACCCCAGTCACCCTACCAAACAACTTCTAGCTGGTTACTGTGGCATTATCCTTGGAGGATTTGGGGTTCATAAATTTATTCTAGGATACGCTCCAGAAGGCTTTATCATGTTGGTAGTTTCTGTAGTAGCGGGTTCTTTCACCTACGGCATTGCCTTGTTAATTATGCAACTCGTAGGTTTAATAGAAGGCATGATCTATTTGAATAAGTCCCCTGAAGAATTTGTAAATACCTACTTTGTGAATAAGCAGGGCTGGTTCTAAAAACTTAGATTTCCCATTTGGGTTGCTCTGTAAAGTTATATATCTTGAGTGTATCTTTAGAATAAGTTAGTGCTGACGCAAAACTACAACTTTTAGGGGCAATACCCTGTGGGAAAAGTTTTGCATCTACATGAAAACAAGGGTTTCGGCTAGTGTTTGCGTAAGTTCTATAAGTTTGTTAATACTGGATTTCCGAATTTGTTTTCAGTAATACTTAGTGCTTATTTGTCTCCTGAACTAGATTAAATCTGACAATTTATTACTAATGAGAGATATGTAGATGCTAAGTAAGAATAATTACATTAACATTGGGGATGTCATTTATAGCTGAGGAGTATTCTCATAATGTCTAATGTCAACCCCAGTGATGCTAGCAGCAAAAAAATTGCTGCTGGTATTTGCGCTATCTTGTTAGGAGCTTTAGGTATTCATAAGTTTATTCTTGGTTACACTACTCAAGGTCTAATCATGCTGCTCGTTACCATACTCACATTTGGTTTGGGTGGAGCAGTGATGGGGATTGTCGGTTTGGTTGAAGGTATCATTTACTTAACCAAGACTGATGAAGAATTCCTCAATACTTACATTGTCGAAAAGAAAGGCTGGTTTTAACTCCCTCCATCTAAAATTGTTTTTGCCGTTTGAATTATCTCCTTATCCTTTGTCATACGAAGGGAAATTAGTTCGGTGGGGTTTACTAGGATTCTCCTGTACACCCCTACTTGCTACTTATTTTTATCACCAAGGTTATAGAGTAGGATTCTTAGTTTGTCCTATCCAGCATTTAATTGGAATTCCATGTCCAACTTGTGGGATGACTCGCTCCTTTATGGCTATTTCCCAAGGCAATTTGGTTGCAGCACTGGCAGAAAATTTATCAACTCTCCCTTGGGTAAACTTCTTTCTTGAGTAACTATTCATGAAAGCTATTGTGTATTCTGTGCAGATTTCTAGGTATAACTAGAGCTTTTTGTTAAAAAATTATGAATCCTACTGCTATGCTAACCATCAAACGTAAACAGATGATCTGGATACTGTTCTTGTTGTTGGGCTTTGGCTATTTCAGCGCCATGTCTAATTTGGAAATTCACAATTTTTGGAAAAGCCTGATTGTCCTGATGCCAATGCAGGTTGCAGCTATTATTTATGTGACTTATCTACGCTGGAGTCGTCAGTGACCCTTAGCGAAGTACGATAAATTAAGAAATTTAACAGGGTTGACATACAGTCGTAGTTCCATATTTAGCCTACGCTCAAATTAGAGACGCTTTTATTCAGGCGTTGAATTTCTGTAGCGAATCTAAACACTTGCCATGCAACTTGTCCCAAAAACTAAGCTAGCCCCAGAACTTGACCCAATCTTAGAGAAAATTATTCTCGATGTTGGAGGTATGAAGTGTGCTGGGTGTGTGAACGCGGTAGAACGACAGCTAACCCAACATCCAGGAGTCAAGAGTGCCTGTGTGAACCTGGCCACAGAGGTAGCAGTTGTAGAGTCAGAAACTGGTGCGGTAGATGCAGATGCACTAGCAGAGAGATTAACAGCCGTTGGATTTCCAACTCAACCCCGAAAAGCTAGGGGCACAGTAGCAGGCGAAATATCTAACTTACCAGATCCAGCAGAACGACAACGCCGAGAAATGCGGTCTTCTGTGAGGCAGTTGGCGATCGCTGCAATGTTGCTGTTATTGTCGGGAAGTGGACATTTTGGTAATCTTGGTAGCTCAGTGCTGCCACTGTTAAATAACATCTGGTTTCACTGTGGATTGGCTACAGTGGCGCTATTAATTCCCGGTCGCCCGATTTTAGTAGATGGCTGGCTAGGCTGGCGGCGAAATGCGCCTAACATGAACACCCTGATAGGATTGGGAACGCTGACAGCCTACATTGCTAGTTTAGTAGCACTACTCTTTCCCCAAATGGGTTGGGAGTGCTTCTTTGACGAACCAGTAATGATGCTGGGCTTTATTCTTTTGGGAAGAACATTAGAGCAACAAGCTAGAGGTCGCGCTGCTGCTGCATTTAGGAAATTGCTAGCACTCCAGCCACAAGTAGCGCGATTGATTGCCAACCCAGAAAAAGGAGGAGTGGGATCTTCTAGTGTAGAGATTCCTGCCGAACAGGTGCGGGTTGGTGAATGGTTACAGGTGCTGCCAGGCGATAAAATTCCTGTCGATGGTGAAGTGGTGCTTGGTCAAACAACGGTCGATGAATCCATGTTGACTGGGGAAGCCGTGCCAGTAATTAAGCAACCGGGAGATTCGGTGACAGGGGGTACACTAAACCAGTCAGGAGCGATCGCTATTCAGACAACCCGGACTGGAAGTGATACAACTCTAGCTCAAATTGTTGCTTTAGTAGAAGCTGCCCAAACTCGAAAAGCTCCAGTACAAAAATTAGCCGATACAGTCGCTGGTTACTTTACATACGGGGTACTAACAGCATCTTTATTAACATTTGTCTTTTGGTACTTTTTCGGCACTCATATTTGGACTGATATCACCATGTCTGGTGAGATGGAGATGATGAGCCACGCTACACATCAAGCTCCCCACTCCCCTTTATTAATTAGTTTAAAACTAGCGATCGCTGTTATGGTAGTCGCCTGTCCCTGTGCATTAGGACTTGCTACCCCAACAGCTATTCTTGTTGGGACTGCTATGGGCGCAGAACGAGGTTTATTAATCAAAGGCGGCGACGTTTTAGAAAAAGTACACCAGTTAGACACCGTAGTATTTGATAAAACTGGTACTCTGACCACAGGTCATCCCATCGTTACAGATTGTCTGTTAATCGAGCAATTGGGAACTGGGGAAGAGGCAGAGAATAACAGCCCAATTCTCAATGCCCAATCCTTAATCCAACTAGCAACAGCCGTAGAAAGCGGTACTCACCACCCTCTAGCAAAAGCGATTCAGCAAGAAGCACAGAAACAACAGTTATCTATTCCAGAAGCTGTGGACTTTCACACGGAACCAGGATTAGGAGTGTCTGCTGTGGTAGAGAACACAGTTGTACTGTTGGGTAACTGGGATTGGTTGAGTTGGCACGGTATTTCAATTAGTGAAACTGCACAACAGGTAGCACAGGATTTGGCAACAGATGGTAAAACAGTCGTTTGTGTAGCAGTTGGGGGAACTCTAGCCGGACTAATTGCTGTTTCTGATACTCTCAGACCAGATGCCCAATCCACTGTAGACAAATTGCGTCAGATGGGATTACGGGTAATGTTGCTCAGTGGCGATCGCCCAGAAGCAGCTAGCGCCATAGCCAAACAATTAGGATTAGATAGTGCTGATGTCATAGCAGGTGTTCCCCCAGCGAAAAAAGCAGCTGCAATCAAGTCTTTACAACAAGCAGGGACAAAAGGAACTCCTAACTCCTCACCCACTACTACCCGCTCAGTAGTCGCAATGGTAGGAGATGGAATCAATGATGCTCCAGCTTTATCCCAAGCAGATGTAGGAATTGCTTTGCACTCCGGGACAGATGTGGCAATGGAAACTGCTGAAATTGTCTTAATGCGCGATCGCTTAAACGATGTAGTCGAATCTATTCAGCTTAGTCGCGCCACCTTCAACAAAATCCGCCAAAATTTATTCTGGGCTTTTGCATATAATACAGTTGGCATTCCTTTAGCAGCAGGTGTTTTGTTCCCTAGTCTGGGTTTTGTCCTTAACCCATCTGGTGCTGCTGCATTAATGGCTTTTAGCTCTGTTAGCGTCGTCACAAACTCAATATTATTAAGGCGATTAGCTCGTCACTCGTAGAATACTTTGTTGAACCTAAAATTTCTCATAACAAATCTTAGTCATTCCCATCTCAGCTTAACAATTTTTAATTCGTAATTACTAATGACGTTCACTACGAGACGCTGTACGTAGCTTGCTTCTTGTAGAGAACGTCATTACGAAATCGTAATTATTTGTTACACTGAGTCGATATTCAGGTTTTACGCAGATCACAAAGCCTGTTAAGACACCTACAAAAGCTATCATAGCTACTGGAGTAGAACGACCAAGTTCTACTCTTTCAAGGTATTATGCAATTTTAAAGCTTATTTAGATCAGCACCACAGACTGAACAGTGCCCGAAAATGGCAAAATACGATACGAAACAAATCTTGTTAAATCATAGTTCCACCGATTTGTCAATGGCAGCAGAAACCAATGAAAACCATCTACTGATTATTGAAGACGATCAAGGTCGCAAAGAATTTTCTCTGGAGCAACCCGTCTACTCTATCGGTAGAGACCGCGAGTGTAATATCCGTTTGATGTCGCAGTTTGTCTCCCGCCGCCATGCCACATTAGTGAGATTGCCACGAGAGCATAATAGTCATAGCTACTATTACCGGATTGTGGATGGCGATGCCAAAGGTAAGGCTAGTTCCAACGGTTTGATGATTAATGGACGTAAAATACCAAACCACGATCTCAGAAATGAAGACGAGATCGTTTTTGGCCCTCAAGTCCGTGCCATTTATTACCTTTTAAAAAACACTCAGCGTTTGGGACAAACGGATTCGAGCGAGTACGACATTACACTAATAAACCCCGGTATGGCCGAGGATTTAGAGGATCTGGGAGATTGAATTATAACTACCAACCACAATTTGACAATCTCACGGCTTTAAGCCGTGGGATTGTCAATTCAATTACCAAAGCTATCCTGCAATACTTTCAATCAAATGCCAATGGCGGCTACTTTCAATAGCCTGCTTGATAAATTCAAACATTTGTCGGCAGTAATTATCTAGTTGGAGAGGTAGTTCTTCATTTTTAATCACAATACTCATCCGGGTTTCTGTTTCAGTAGATTTTGATTTATCAACCAGTACTTCTACTGTGATCAATTTAGGAAAAGGAACATTACCAGGAGTCTGACGAGCGATAATGTAATCGCCCGTGTGGTACTGAATATCCAACTGACAGTCCTGTAGAAGTTCTACAAGTAACGGCAACAGATGGTCACTAGCAACAGAAACAATAAACGAACAGGTATAGCGAGCCATAATAGCCCCACGCCTTGCAACACTCCGTCCATCCTATAATACCGAAGCATCTAAACGGAAAGTGATTCAAAAAGCAAAGTTTTTGAGTTTTGAGATTAGGCATCACCAGATATACATCTGACTTACGCAAAACTACGCGCTGTAAGGGTAATTAGTGAATTGCCGCTACTTTAGAATCAGGGTTTTGGTTATTATTTGCGTCTGATACAGTTGCATCTGTTCTATCCACAAAGAAAGTGCTGTAGGCTGAAAGGTTGATCAAAAACTTTACAATAAGAGTTTGGCTGAGGTAGAAAATGAATGAAAGTAGCAATTACTGGAGCAACAGGATTTGTCGGTAGTCTTTTGGTACAACGACTCCACGAAAAAGGTCATAAAATAGTAGTATTAACTCGGAACACCGCCTTTGCTCAAAAGGTTTTTCCATCTGAGGCTTTCCCCAATGTAGAAATTGTTGCCTATACACCAAATACATCTGGTTCTTGGCAAAGTGTCATAGCTAGTTGTGATGGCGTAGTTAATCTGGCAGGAGAACCTATTGGTGAAGGGCGCTGGACACCAGAACGCAAACAAGAAATCCTCAATAGCCGAAAGTTAGGCACACAAAAAATAGTTGAAGCAATAGCCAACGCTAACCCCAAGCCAACTGTGTTAATCAATGCTTCGGCTATTGGTTACTACGGCACCAGTGAAACGGCAAACTTTGATGAAACAAGCCAATCTGGTAACGATTTTCTCGCCCAGGTCTGCCAAGCCTGGGAAGCAGAGGCGACAAAGGTAAAAGATGCTGGTGTACGACTAGTAATTCTGCGTTTTGGGATTGTTCTAGGCAATGGTGGGGCTTTAGGTAAAATGATTCCGCCTTTCAAACTCTTCGCTGGTGGCCCCATTGGCAGTGGTCGGCAATGGTTCTCATGGATTCACGTAGACGATTTAGTTAACTTGATTATGCAAGCTTTAACTAAACCGGAAATAGAAGGCATATACAATGCTACTGCCCCTAACCCAGTCCGAATGGCAGATTTAAGCCAAACTTTGGGACAAGTGATGAATCGCCCTTCTTGGTTGCCCGTTCCGGCTTTTGCGATCGAAGCTCTTTTAGGAGACGGGGCTATAGTAGTTTTAGAAGGTCAGCAAGTCCTTCCTAAGCGCACCGTGGAAACAGGATTTGAGTACAAATATCCTAATTTAGAGTCAGCACTAAAACAAATTCTTGCGTAGAGTCAAAGGGAATGGGGAAGAGGCAAGGGAGTAGGGAGCAAGGGAGAATAGTTTTCCCCTCAGCAAGAGCAGCAGCCTATCCCCCTGCCTCTTTTCGATCCCCAATCACTTTATTATTGACTAGAGAGAAATTTTTTGGAAATCCAACTGATAATACCACTGAGAATTGCACCGCCCATGAGGATGCCGATCGCTGGGTTAAATACAGGTTGCCAAAGTTGATGCCACAAATCTAAACCCAAATTTACTCCCACAGAATCACCGATCGCAGCGATCGCTAACCAGACAAAGCCAAACAAAACCAAAAAAACATCTGCAACTAAAACTGTGTTTAGCCAATTTAACAATTTATCTTTCATCTACCCTTTTGTATAATTGCCCAAAATTTGACGACTGCTAACTAAAGTTACGGATAAGTTAGAAGTGAGAATTGTCGACTTAAATTTAACTCCTCACTCCTGTACAGACGCGATTAATCGCGTCTGTACTCTTAACTTATCACTCCTCCAACAGCCAATTTTTGACTTTTGTCAAACTTTGCCAATCTGGTTTTCTAGTTAAACCGTCTTCGATACTGGTTTTTATTTCATCGCGCCATTCTGGATTGACAAAAATTAGCTGCTGTGCAATGTCAATATGTTCTCGTAAACCTTTTTGACCTGTCTCCAGCATTGCTAAAGCGATATTGACTCTAGCCTGTGGGTCTTGCGGATTTAGCTTGACTGCCTTCTGTGCAGCTTTGTAAGCCAAGTTGGGCTTGTTATCGAGTAGATACAACCACGCCAAACAGATCCAAGCAGCACTTGTTTTAGGAGCGCGATCGCACACTTCTTTAAATACAGGGATTAAAGAATCTACTGCCTCTCCTGCTTTATAGCGTTCTAAGCCTGTATCAAACAGGGATTCAACTGTTTGAGTCATAGTAAGTTTGTCAATAATCATTAGTTAATAGTCATTAGCCATGATTCAATAGTCATAGGCCAATAGTCAAGAGTTAGAAAACCTTGACTCTTGACTATTGGAAAACCTCGCATGTGATCGGCTCCTTTTGGCTAAACCCCAAATGACTTGCCACAACCGCAAGTTTGGTTGGCATTAGGATTAGTAAATTGAAAGCCACCGCCAATCATGGCATCGCTGTAATCGAGCATTAAACCGTAGAGATATAAGAGACTCTTGCGATCGCTGACAATTTTGAAGCCATCATAGTCAAAAACTTCATCCTGCGGGGTGATCTTGCTAGTATCTTCAAAGTCCATCATGTAAGACATCCCAGAACAGCCACCCTGACGGACTCCTACCCGTAAGCAGAAGTCTGTGCCTTGCTTGTCCCGGAGGGATTTTACCTGGTGCAATGCGGCTTCGCTCAACAGAATTCCGCGTTGTTGAGACTGAATTGCTTGTGTCATCTGCTTTTTTCACTCCTTAATTAGTCTAAGCTTTACCCTATATCGGCTTGTTAATGCCTCTGGGTTTCCCTTGGTGTTTTTGTATTCATTCTAGCGGCTTAGATGTCGTTAGATGCCAAATTGTAAACACTCCGTTAAAAGCAGCCAAAGGTTTTTATTCTAGAATTGAGAGACTCAGTGTGTTTAGAGATTCGGTATTTTTGGAGTTCAAGCATGGCTTGTCTGAGAAGCAACTATCTTTCAGGTGCAGCCATAAAAACCTAATCCGAGGCTAGCTATCCCCCAAAGTTTACTTTCAAATTGCTTCTTTTGATTAACTTACTCTATGACAAGTTTTAATCGCTCTACCAGTCGTCGCTTGAAGAAATTAACTCAAATTCCTTCTGTATGGGAGGGCGATCGCCGTCCGTTGTCATCACCAAACCAGCACTCAGACTCTGAGGAAAAGGGAGAATGCATTCTTTGGGTAGATTATTCCCAAGGTGTTGTCCGAGGAATGGACGTGGTAGCTTCAGATGTTGGCCCAGAAGCAATCGTTCGTACCTTAATGCGAGCTATGGAGCATCCTCACAGTCCGGCAAGACCTGCTAGGCCCCAAAGAATTGTAGTCAAAGACCGTGAAATCCAATTTTACCTGCGGGGGGTGCTGCAAGATTTGGATATTGCCATTGACTACGCACCAGAACTGCCTTTAATTGACGAACTATTTCGCGGATTCGCTGACATCCTCGATAGCCAAACTCCTGATTTACCGCCCCAGTATGCACAAATCTTGCGAGAGAAAGCATTTGCAATTTGGCAAGCAGCACCTTGGGAATTTTTGGAAGAACAGCAAATTTTGTCAATCGAGATTAATAAGTGGGATGTTGGCACACTCTACGCCTCAGTCATGGGAATGCTGGGAATGGAGTATGGGATTTTGTTTTATCGCTCAGAAGACTCTTTAAAACAGTTTCGCACCGCAGTTTTACAAGATGAAGACTCAACAGAGCATCTAGAAGAAGCGTTTCTCAAGCAAGATTGCCTGTTTCTTACCTTTGAGAGTGCTGATGAAGACGAAGATGAAGATGATGACGAAGAAAGTGATTTGGCGGATCTGCCATTATCAGAAATTGACCCCACTTTCGGTAATATCCACCCCTTAGAAGGACTGCGGTCTGTTTTGTATGATGAAGAAGCCCTGGTAATCTTCGTTGCGATCGAAAGTCTGATCCGCTTTATTCGCGATCACCGCCGCCATTTGCATGAGGACATTTTCCCTACCCTCAGCCGTCGTTATCGCATATCTCTGCCGCAGTCGGAAGAATCAACTAAATCTGTGGCTGTGACAGTCTCTACCATGCCGCAGTTAGCAGCAGAATTAGAGGAAATGGCAGGTTTTGGTGACGATGATCAGGAAATTGATAACCTTAACTCCTCAAACTTCCAATCATTGCAAGATGACTTGATACCGGAAGACTCCTTTCTCAGCTTAGGCGTAGTGTCCTGGGAAATGTTGGATCACCTCCGTAAGGGGGTAACTTACCATAAGGCTGGTGAAATTAAACGAGTGGGTGACGGTTTGCCGGTGATTTTAATTCAAACTTCTCGCCCCAAGGCTAAAACTGTAATTGAAAGAATTGAAGCAGCAGGCGGGCTGAGAGCAATTTGCTTTAATCCAGGTGCCGATCCTTTCGATGGCGATCGCTACGATCTGGGTTTATTGCAAACTCAAAATGGTGAATTGTTCCTATTTGGTGAATTTTTAGATGAAGATCCTATTCATGTAGAAGCCCGAAAAAAATGGAATCAGAGGTGTAAAAATACTAAGGGCTACTGTGGCTTAATCATTGCTAAAGGATTAACAGGAGCTTCCCGTGGCAATCCTCAGTTACGAGACATGATGGCTTTGTTTGAAACGCGATCGCTTCCACCGAAAGATTTAGGTATTGGCACTCTCCAACTCATGCCCCAACTCAAATTGGAATAGTTGCATTCATGGCCGTAATCTGACATTAAGGATTACGGCTATCAGAAATTAAGTTGATATATATTTGATTCGCATATTAACCAGATTAAGCGCTGAGAAGCTAGGGATATTACTGTGTACTAAGTAAACTACAGAATACTTAGCTTTTATGCACCTATTACGGCAAGGCGGAAATTTATCTAACTTTGAAAAGAGGATTAATTTTTTTCCGAGTCTTGTTAATGGAGATGTTAGCTGCATTTCTACGAAGGTTTACTAGGAAATATCCCAGGATGGCAGCTAACTTTACCTAAATTTCATGAAGTATCTATATTTTCATGGTTTTTCAGTAATTTCATTTGAATATTTTTTAGTATAAATAATCACAAATAGCTTTTTAAGTATTTACGAAGTTGAGTTTAATCAAACTTAGCCGACGCACTTCAATATCAGAATCTTTTTTTTACAACTTTTTGAGCTTACAAGGTTGTTCTATATCAATATCATTAAGCAAAAGCTTATATTTATCTCTTTTTCTTTGTAATTTTTTTATAAAGTCTAAAAATGAGTTGTTTTAGTGCCTAAATAAAGTTTATTTAAAGCCCATAAATCATGGTTATAATGAATACACTCAACAAGAACATTGAAGTGAAAAGTTGCTTTTATGCTTAATTTTACTAATCAATAAACATTTTAATGCAAGACTTTTTTTAGCAGTAGTTTTTCTCTTAGCTTAGATATAAATTAAGCAGTTTGAAGCAAGCTTTTTAGCGAATTAATTTGCTAAAAACAACTTTCGTAACCTCGAAATAGGTGAATGCAAGGAATTGAAACAATACTGACTTTCAAACAAATTATATCGCTAGGGGGAAGAGAAAAAATATCTAGGATTTCATCATATATTTCCGGGGGCTTAGTGTAAAAACATGAAATAAAACTAAAATATTATTATCGGCGACAGTCAAGTAACATCACGTCTATTCTTGGTTAATTTTTCTGGGTGAAATTACAGGTAATCCTGTAAAAATTACCAAAAGATTTGTTTTTTTATACTCAGTGAGCTGAATCTTATACTCTTGTTGATGACTACATCATTAGCACGGTAAAGTAATCAGTTTAATTGCAGTAAGCCAAAAGCCTTAAGTGTTTAAGTCGCTCTTAGCTTATTGGTTACAGCAATGGATAGAGATGGATGTTTGGTATAAAACGATCGCTTATTTGCCTACTTTTAAGTGATTGTTTCCGAGCTGTATATCTCGCCTTAAGCGGTCTGTAAGACACAATTTCAGCCTGACAATGATTCTAAAGCTTTATTTTCATCTGTTATACCAGATGTTCTCATCAAGTGGGTTTGGCAAATTTGGTTAAGATATAAGGTCGAATTATTTCGATAGAGAATAATTTTGCAAATCTTGATTGAAGTAAACATTCGTATCTCAAATTCATTTATAGAAGTTCATTGCCAGGCTTTACTGATGCTGTTAGTAGGATTATCCTCTTCAGAAGGAACTATGTGCTTTTTTTGCTGTCAAAATAGTAACAAATAAAGTGTAGGTTTTTGAATTCTTTAGAAAATTATGAATCCTTTGACAAAACGACAATTTTTAATATTAATGGTATTACTTGTTTCGTGAGACAAATTCTGATACTCTTATCGGTTCCCTCTTTAATTTAGACTCTTTCGACAATCTAGATATACAGCAGATAGCATGATAATGACAAATAAAAAATGGGCCGTTAAACGCATAACAGTTAATCTCGCAACGCAGGAAGCGGAAAAACTAGAAAAATATTGCCAACAAACAGGTAGACCTGCAACCGATGTGATTCGTGAACTGATTAGAAGTTTGCCTGTCTCCGACGATGGCAAAGATGTAAACAAGTAAGAACATACTTTCACTACTTACTAGATAACTGCTTTGCCACCAACAAAATAGCTCTAACACTTTTTTGGGTGCGCCGCAATGGACAATAATTTGTCTAGCTGATACAGGCGCGTTTTGCTCGCGTCTGTTCAATTACGGGGACTAAAAAAAGTAATTAAAGAGGTTTTAGTATCGACATTGCTTGCCTTAATATGCTGGTAGAGTTGATATTAAGTAGCAAATTCCGACACCAACCCAGTTACAATCTGTAAAGAAACTGAAAAGGAACGACGGAATGCGTGTTGCAATCGTAGGTGCGGGACTTGCTGGACTAGCAACCGCAGTGGATCTAGCTGATGCTGGTTGTGAAATAGAGATTTTTGAGTCTCGTCCGTTTGTGGGTGGTAAAGTCGGCAGTTGGGTTGATGGAGATGGCAACCATCTAGAAATGGGGTTGCATGTATTTTTCGGGTGCTACTACCAACTATTTGACTTGATGAAGAAAGTGGGGGTGTTAGAGAACTTACGCCTCAAGGAACACACCCACACTTTTATTAATAAAGGGGGGCGCACTGGTGGTTTGGATTTTCGCTTCTTTACAGGTGCGCCTTTCAATGGCTTAAAAGCATTTTTCACGACTTCCCAACTATCGTTGCAGGATAAATTGCAAAATGCGATCGCTTTGGGTACTAGTCCTATTGTTCGCGGATTGGTAGACTTTAACGGCGCGATGAAAACCATCCGCAACTTGGATAAAGTTAGCTTTGCCGATTGGTTTCGCAGTCATGGTGGGAGTAATGGCAGCATCAAACGCTTATGGAACCCCATTGCTTACGCATTGGGATTTATTGATTGCGAGAATATGTCTGCCCGTTGTATGTTAACGATATTCCAGTTATTTGCAGTCAGAACTGAAGCTTCAGTTCTGCGAATGTTGGAAGGTTCTCCAGCTGACTATTTGCACAAGCCCATTCTGGAATATTTAGAAGCCAGAGGCACTAAAGTTTATACGCGTCGGCAAGTGCGAGAAATTCAGTTTATAGAGTCAAACGAACAAACCCGTGTCACTGGTATAGCAGTTGCCCAAGGTGATGCAGTCGAAACTATTACTGCTGATGCTTACGTTTTTGCCTGTGATGTTCCAGGAATTCAACGTATCCTACCCCAGGAATGGCGTAAGTGGTCAGAATTTGACAATATTTACAAACTGGATGCAGTACCAGTGGCTACAGTGCAGTTACGCTTCGATGGTTGGGTAACAGAACTCAACGATAAAGAGCAACGTAAACAGCTAAATCATGCGGCTGGAATTGATAATTTACTGTACACAGCCGATGCTGACTTTTCTTGTTTTGCGGATTTAGCGTTAACTAGTCCTGCTGATTATTATCGCCCAGGACAGGGATCTTTGTTACAACTAGTGCTGACACCGGGAGATCCGTTTATTGCACAGAGTAATGAAGCGATCGCACAGCATGTCCTCAAGCAAGTCCATGAACTGTTTCCCTCGTCGCGGGAGCTAAATATGACTTGGTATAGTGTAGTAAAACTTGCTCAGTCTCTTTACCGAGAAGCGCCAGGGATGGATGCGTATCGTCCTAACCAAAAAACACCAGTAGATAATTTCTTCCTTGCAGGGAGTTATACTCAGCAAGATTATATTGACAGCATGGAAGGTGCTACTATTTCTGGACGGCGGGCGGCAAAAGTGATTTTGGAAAGTTTGAAGAGATAACGTAGACACGCAGCAGCTTGCCGCAGGCTACCGCCAAGGACGCATACTCCTAGGTCGAAGCAAGCTACGCGTAGCGTCTCGCAGAGAAGAACGCAAAGGAAGAAGAAAAATGTCAGATTGGTTAGAGCATACTGTACAGGTAGAAGTAGAGGCTCCCATAGATTTAGTATGGAGCCTCTGGTCTGATTTGGAGCAAATGCCCCGATGGATGAAGTGGATTGATTCGGTGAAAATTCCGCCAGATAATCCAGATATATCTCTTTGGAAATTAAAGACTGGCAGTCTAGAATTTAATTGGCAATCCCGAATTCTGAAAGTTATTCCCAACCAAATTATCCAATGGGAATCTATTGATGGTTTGCCTAATCAAGGAGCGATTCGCTTTTACGATCGCCACAATAGTAGCATTGTCAAAATGAGTATTTCCTATGCTATCCCCGGCATTATTGGCAAAATTATGGATAACTTGTTTTTAGGACGGATAGTTGAATCGACGATTCAAGCTGATTTGGAAAGGTTTAAAGAATATGCGCTGAATATTAAAGCTAATTGATTGATATTGTTCAGCACTAGTTACCACTTACTCAATTGCGTTAACGTACTCTACTTACTGTTGGTTCTGGAAGTGGATCACCTACAGCTTCGTAAGCAATAATTAGAGACTCTAAAGCTTCAATTCCATTTGCCACAGCTAACTCATAAGTATCCCCATGAGTCCGCCAACGTTGTCCTGGAAAATCAGGAAATCCGACTAAGAAGCAATCATCTTCATCAGACCATTGAATAATCATTTGGTACTTAAGCTTACTCATCTTTTTCTTTCCCTTCTACTTCCTCAATTGCCTGTCTCACTTCCTTCTCTTGGTAGCGTTTAGCATCTACTCCGTTTTTGCCTGAAATCGTGATTTTTCCAGTATAGAGAGGATGTACCCAGTTCGTATGACTTCCTTTTCCTGGGACTTCTGTAAAACCTAATTGGGAAAGCATTTGCTTCAGTTCCCGGATTTTCTTTGGCATTAATTTTCTTAAAAAATGCGATCGCCACAGTAAGAAATAATGGTTCAAATATTCCTTGCTGTCTATCCAAAAAAATCTAATCATTGATTAGATTTTTGTTTGTACATGACTTGTTTTACTATACTAGTTCTTGTGAATAACAGGGCTGACATTACCAAGTAGGATCGCTAAACAAATTAATTGTCAATTCCTTGCGTGACGGTATTGCAGTGATACAAGCGCGGATGATCTCTCCATCCTCTAATTCGACGGTGCAAGCGTGACAAGACCCCATTAGACAACCAGTGGGAATAAGTACTCCAGCCCGGTCTGCTACATCCAAAATGGCTTCTCCCACTTCGGCATCTACCGTCACATTATCTGGTAAAAAATGGACACGAACAATCATGAATCTTACGCTTTTGATTTGAAATTGATTCGTAAGGGTTGTTATTTGTCATTTGCCTTTTGTCTTTACAAATGACAAATAACCATCTTAACGAAAAAAAGTGCAATTTCTTTTATGCAACTTACAGTAATTTGAAACATGATTGTGACAGATGAATCACTACACCTAGATTTAGAAAGCTATTCTCAGTCCAAAATCTAAAATTAAAAATGGTATCAGTTTAAGACAAAAATGGAGTTAAGTCTAAATGGCTTTCTACTTCAGTGGCTAAGGAATCCAAAATCTGCTCTCGCTGTTCTCGGTAGTTAGCAACACCGGTAGGCAAAGATTTTAAACCGCGCTGTTGACGGAGGCGATTTAACCAAGCGCGTCGCCAAGGACCATTATCAAAAAGCCCGTGGAGGTAACTTCCCCACACCGATTGACAACTATCCACTAATCCTAAATTAATATCGTCAAATAGGGCATGGTAGGATTGAGGATCTATTCCTTGCTGCTCGATGCGCGATCGCCCTTGGTGAATTTCAAAGCCATTGACTGGCAAGCCCTGTTGTGGATAATTTGAGCTAACTTGGCGCTGGCGGGCGATTTTTTGTCCGGTAATTACGGTTCTAATTGGTAAAAGATTTAACCCTTGAAATCTGCCAGCTTGTCCTTCTATCCCTTCTGGATCGGCGATGATTTGACCGAGCATCTGATAGCCACCGCAGATACCTAAAACGGTTCCACCAGAAGCAGCATAGTGTTGAATAGCTTCTGCCATACCGCTTTTTTGCAGCAGTAGTAAATCAGCAATTGTAGTTTTTGTACCTGGGATAATTACGGCATCAGGATGCCCTAAATCTTGCTTAGGGCTTAAGTATTTTACTGAAACTGTGCTTTCTGATTCTAGCGGGTCAAAGTCAGTGAAATTGGCAATTCTGGGTAAGCGGATAACGGCAATGTTGAGGTCTGTTTGGGCTTTACTTGACGACGATTGACGCTCTAGCAAATCCAGGGAGTCTTCGGTCGAAAACACTTCTTGTAGGTAGGGTATAACACCGATAACAGGAATACCTGTGCGTTCTTCTAACCATTTTATCCCCGGATCTAAGAGCGATCGCTGCCCTCGAAATTTGTTAATTACTACACCCTTAATTAGAGCGCGTTCATCTGGTTCTAATAACTCTAAGGTTCCTACCACATGGGCAAAAGCACCACCCCGATCGATATCAACTACTAACATTGTTGGTGCATTCAAATATTTTGCCACCCGCATATTAGTTAAATCGCGGTGCTTGAGGTTAATCTCTGCTGGACTACCGGCACCTTCACAAACCAGTAAGTCAAATTCTGTTCCTAAATGTTGTAGCGATTCTTCAATTGTCCGCCACCCCAGTTCAAAATATTGCTCGTAGTAATCTGAGGCACTTACTTTGCCTACAGACCTACCTTTGATAATTACTTGGGAAGTCATATCCCCTTGAGGTTTGAGTAAAATTGGGTTCATTTCTACCCAAGGCACGACTCCCGCAGCCCAAGCTTGCACTGCTTGGGCATAGCCAATTTCTCCACCACTGGCAGTAACATAAGCATTTAAAGCCATATTTTGACCTTTAAAGGGAGCCACCCGCCAGCCACGCCGCGACAGAATGCGACAAATAGCTGTAGTTAAAAGTGATTTCCCTGCGTGGGATGTTGTCCCCACCACCATAATTGATTTCATAGTTGCTATTAGTTAGTTTTTCAAGATACAGAGTGAATTTTTAGGAGCGAACAATAAGCGAGCAGGAAGACATGAGGGAGTAGGGGAAGAAATAATACACCATACCCCACACCCACCATTAGCATCACAAATTTTAATTAGATGATTACGGTAAAGACTTCATGAATAAATGTGATGTTTCCGTATATATTATTCCCTTTGATTGCCTAATGCTAACTCTTTGGTTTTTTATTCTAAAAGGGTATCCGTAACCAACGAATCACAGCATCGAATAAGCGATCGCGCCATGAAGGTGTCCGCCAGTTTTTTCCGTGGTATTGTTCCACCAACTGGCGACCCAAGGGAGTGAGGCGAAAACTATCTGTAATCCCCTGTCCATCAACTTCTCGCCGCAATACACCCACTTGGATTAGCCAGCCCAAGGCGTTATCACAGGCTAATTCTGATAAAGGGCGCTTAGTATAGCCCTGTTTGAGCCCATTTTCCAGAGCGATCGCAGTTACTGAAACACTCTGGTGTCCCATGACTTCAAATAAAGATAAATTGAAGGGCGAACACACTAGCGATCGCTCGGCTCTTTCTACTGTGCTTTGAGGATAGACAAAAATATTTGGGTTTTGGGAATCAGCAGCAGCCATTGTGTAGGGGGAGAAATTTTTCTTCTTAAAAAGATTAATTCAAGAATATATTTTTTCTTGTACTATATACCTCATTTAACCAAAATTAGTTACCTGAAGTATAGTTATGCTATTTTTTAGTAATTATATTTAATGATTATAAATTAATGTAAAATTTCAAGTGCATCAACAATCTGAAACAGGAAAGGTTAATTATGCCTCTAGCAGTTGGTACGGATGCACCTGCATTTACCGCCAAAGATACAAACGGCAACACAGTCTCGTTATCTAATTTGAGGGGAAAGACAGTTGTTTTGTATTTTTACCCCAAAGATGACACGCCAGGCTGCACCAAACAAGCCTGTAGTTTTCGAGATGCCCAGGCTCAATATCAAGGTAAAGATATTGTAATTTTGGGAGTCAGTGCAGATGATGAAGTCTCCCATCAGGCATTCACCCAAAAATATAATTTGAATTTTCCTCTATTGGCTGACTCCGACAAATCCCTCATCACAGCTTTCGATGTGGATGGCGGTGGTTATGCCAAGCGCGTCACCTACGTAATTGACCCCAACGGCAAAATTACCCATGTTGACACTAGCGTAAATACCACTACCCATGCTAGCGATGTTTTGGCTGCACTTGGGCTGTAGTTTTTTACCTGATAACTAAGGATTTTTTAAAAGCGTAGTTTCAACCCCAAGCCCTCTAGGGTTTGGGGTTCTTTATTAAAATTCAGTTACCAGATGCTGGTGTAGCTGGTTGTGGTATAACTAATGGCAAACCGGGGGTTACTTGCTGTTGTTGACGACGTTCTATTAATTTTCGTTGGTTTTCTCTAAAGGCATCTGCTGCTGAGTTTAGTTGTTCATTTTGTTGGTCAGAATTCCAATTGAGAGTCCCGAAATTCGCCCGATGAATCAAGTCAAACATATTGAAATTATCTGCGTTTGAACGAGAGAACGGATCGGTATTTTGGTCTGTTGTACTATTACTAGGAAAAGAATCTGCTGGGCTGCTGACTTGAGCCGAACTGGGTTGAGCCATGAGCAAGGAAGCAAAGCTAATTCCTGCCACGGTAGCTACAAAGAGTCTAGGAATTTGTAAAAATGGTTTTTTCATGGGATTTTGACCCTAAAATTGCTCTATTTTATCTCTTTAAGCAAGAGTCCGCCGTAGTTGGGGTTGAATGCTCAGTAAGGCAACAATGGCAAAGCCAAACAATACCAGCAATGCTCCCCCAAAGGTAACATCACCCCAAGGAGCCTGCATAACTACACTACCTAGTCCCCAACTACTGTGGAGATACAGATAGCGAATTGGTTCGATCGCATAACTAAGAGGATTGAGGGTAGCCACAACCTGCAACCACTGAGGCATGAAAGATAGAGGAGCCAAAGCAGTACTAGCGAACAACAATGGTAGGTTAGTGACAAAAATCACTGCAATCAGTTCAATGTGTCCAGGTAGGGCGAAAGCTAAACCGAGGGAGATGGCTGTTACACCCAAAGCTAATAAGAAGACAATTAGAGCGATCGCACTTAAACCGACTGCATCGGGTAGTCCAGCGCCCAAGAACGCCGCCGCTGCTACAATCACGGCTGCTTGCAGCAAACTCTGGCTGATGATAAAGATTGCCGAAGCAAAGACTATGGAAAACCGCGATGCTAGTGGTGCCACCAGCAAACGATTCAAAAAGCCGAACTCGCGGTCAAACATTACGGGTAAACCAGCATTCAGCGCCCCAGCAAAGGCTGTAAACACAATAATACCGGCAGCTAAAAATTGTCCGTAATTTGTTGTTGTATTGCCAAATATACCCTTGGGGGCATTTTGGAACAAAGCACCAAACAGTATCAACCACATGACTGGTTGAATAATTCCGGCAACCAAAGATGAGGGACGGCGTTGCAACTGAATAAACAAGCGACGAGTTAAAGCCAACGTCTCTTGTACCAATTCACCGAAAAAGCTAGGTGCAGCATTAACATCTGCTAGTGGCGATGCTAGTGACTGCCAATTGATATCTGATTTAGGAGTAACGCTCATAGAAATTTGGGAATTGGGAATTGGGAATTGGGAATTGGGAATTGGGAATTGTAATTATTTTTATTCCTTATGCGCCCGCCATGCCCCTATCTCATAAGCTGCTTTTTCTCAGCTTTGGGATCGCGAGTGGCAACGGCTGCCAGTTCTGCATCCATTAGGGTGCGTCCTGTAGCGGCGAGGTAAACGTCATCGAGGCTGGGGCGAGATTGGGCAATGCCAAATATAGGCAAACCAGCAGCATTCAGTGCTTGCTGTATGTTAATGAGAACATCGTTTTGAGGTGTCACCACTAAATTGAGGGAATTACCTTGAGCGCTGTTGATAATGACTTCTTGCACAAAGGGCAAAGGTTGCAAGAGGTTTTTGGCAATTTCTGCTTCTTCACTGGGGGAAAACTCGCGAATTCGCAAGGTGATGCGATCGCCCCCGACTTGATCTTTTAATTGTGAAGGTGTCCCAGAGGCAATTACCACGCCCCGATCTATAATTGCAACGCGATCGGCTAAAGCGTCAATTTCTTCTAGGTAATGGCTGGTAATTACTACCGTCGTCCCAGAGGCGCGTAATTTTCGCAGGAAATCCCATACTACAAAGCGGGTTTCTATATCAAGTCCTACAGTTGGCTCATCCAATACCAGAACATCTGGTGCATGGAGCAATCCAGCAGCCAAGTCTAGGCGCTTGCGTAAACCACCAGAATAGGTTCCTGTCTTTTTATTGGCGTATTCTTGCAAACCGAGTAAATCTAATACTGTCTCAATGCGCTGTTTGGCTACTGCGCGTGGAAGGTGATAAAGTGCTGCTTGCAATTGCAGCAGTTCTTTTCCAGTTAGCACCTTATCTATAGCTACTTCCTGAGCAACATAGCCTAGTCGTTGCCTTGCCACCCTCGGATTATCTAACACAGAGATGCCAGATACTTCGATTTTGCCAGCATCCGGTGTGGTCAGCGTACACAAGGCACGCAAGGTAGTAGTTTTCCCAGCACCGTTGGGGCCAAGTAAACCAAAGATTTCTCCCGGCTCTACCTGAAAGGAAACATCCTGGACGGCAACCACTGTACCGTAACGTTTTTGCAGATTCTGAATTAAAACGGCGGGAGCCATGACAGCTTTTCCCCAACTATACAAATCTCAATAAAGTCTATCCTTATTGTAGAAGGTAGGGAGCAAGGAAATAGCGTATGAGCGAAAATCTCTAAACAAGTTCGCTTCATGCGCCATGCTGCCAAAATTCCTGATTATTTTAGACAAGCTGCTTGATTTGACCAAAACGATCGCTTTGGTGATGAAAACGATCATTTTTGTGGCAATGCTTAAATAAAACTTATGAATGATTTGACGTTGGCAATAAATATTGCACTGCACCCTACGACTCTGTTTCTAGCCTATCTTGCGCTGCCCAAATTGCCTCGCGCACCTCTCCAGCGCACTCTCCACCTGTCGCCTCGCGCCAAATGGTTTGAAACTGGCTTTTCACCCAGCTGCTTGAGCATTCGGGAGATAATCTTCTAAATACCAACGCAACTCAGCCGCGTTCTCTTCATCGAAGGGTTGCTGGAATGCGATTTCTGGTACAAGGCGAGGACTTTCAGAACCGCGTTGCTAAGAAAGTTGGATTGTTTCGCCTTGATGTGTGATTCGCAACCAATTTGTTGCCATTGCTGCTGTGCTGATTACTGGGTAATTTGATGCTAACTTATTTGGGTAATTCACCCAGAGATGCAGAGGCGCAGAGAGCAAGATTGATTTTTGCTAATTAGTGCAACTTGGTATGATTTGGGTTTGTGTGGCTTTTAAATTTACTCAAATCATTAGGGAATTATTTCATGCTGCCAGTTATTGAAACTATTATATTACGTCAAATGGCTTCGGGCGATCGCCTATACTTACAATTATACAAATTCATCGGCGCTCAACCTGGTAAAAAGGTATATATTCAATCTAATCTGCATGGTGCGGAAATTGCTGGCAATGGCGTTATTCACCAGCTAATTGAGTTTTTGTTAACAATAAATGATACAGATTTAACTGGTGAAATTTGGTTAGTTCCTGTTTGTAATCCAATGGGAACAAATGAACGCGCTCATCATTTTTCTCCGGGACGATACTGCATTTATGAAGCCAAAGACTGGAATCGGATATTTTGGGACTACGAGAAAGAAGCTGATGATTTAGTAGCTTTTACTAAATCTCAACTTCATAGTGATCTAGAGGTCATTCGACAAAATTATCTAACTATAATTAAGCAACAATTTGCGAAAACTTTAGAAAAAATTAATTCTTCTAATGGTGTTCTCTACACTGAGCTTTTTGCCTACAAGTTACAAAACCTGAGTTTAGATGCAGACTACTTAATTGATTTACATAGTTCTACCAATCAAGCTTTAGACTACGTTTATTACTTCCAAAATAGAGAAGACAGTGCAAAATATTTCCTACTCGATTTCGGAATCTTACTTAATAAATATGATGGTGACGCTTTTGATGAAGCTTTTATCAAACCTTGGTTAGCACTGGAAGCTTGTTTTAAAGAGTTTGGTAGAGAAATCAAGTTTGATGTGGAAGCTTGGACACTGGAATTAGGCTCAGGAATGCAAATGAATCCTAATTCAGTATCCAAAGGTGTACGGGGTGTGAAAAACTATTTAGTGCAAAAAGGTGTACTACAAGTTTCTAATTTATCAGAAGACACCAAAACTTATGAGATGACTTTTGCATCTAGCAGCAACAGGAAAAAATATTATGCGATCGCAGGTGGCATGATTCAATCGAGAATAGCATTAGGTAGCAAAGTCAAACCTGGAGACAAGCTCTATCAAATCCTCAGTTTTAATAAAGAAGGTCAACTACCTACTGTAATTGATGTCTGCGCTCAACATGATGGATTGGTTTATGATGTCGCAACCAATCAAGCTGTGAATGAAGGCGAGTTTGTATTGGGAATTGTTAGTTAGGACATGGGGCATTGGGCATAGATATTCATGTAATTTTCATTACAAAGACGCGATGAATCGCCGTCTCTACAATAATTAGTCTTTTGTCTTGACGGCGATTCATCGCGTCTCTTGCCTTAACCGAACAGTATTGAGTTTAGTCTCCTAAATAAATACCCATACCATGAGCGGTTTTAACTAAAGTACCATTGGGATCGACGGCGCTATATTGAGCGATCGCTTCTGTAATTGGTACACTTAATACTTGGCGATTTTGCCATGTCACCATGCGATCGTATTTACCCTCTGCAATGAGATTAACTGCTGCTACGCCAAAAGCTGTTGCAACTAATCTATCTAGTGGCGAAGCAGTTCCACCGCGTTGGATGTGTCCTAAAACTGTGACTCGTGTTTCTACACCAATGTGTTCAATAATTTTATCTGCTAAATATTCGCCAATTCCACCGTATCGAGATTGACCTAAGCGATTTGTAATCGTCACATTTTCCCCATCGTGGGTACGAACCGCTTCAGAAACAATTATCAAACAATAGTTTTTGCCTTTCTCCTGGCGTTCTTTAATTTTGTGGCAAATATGCTCAACTGTGTAAGGAATTTCGGGGATTAAAATTACATTTGCTCCCCCTGCAATTCCCGCAGCTATAGCTATGTGTCCGGCATCACGCCCCATTACTTCTAAAATCATGACTCGGCTATGACTTGCAGCAGTAAAATGCAACCTATCTAGTGCTTCTGTGGCAATATTGACTGCTGTATCAAAACCAATAGCATGTTCAGTAACACCAATATCGTTATCAATTGTTTTGGGAATACCTACTAGGTTAATGCCGCCTTGTTGGGCGAGGCGACGGAGAATTGCCAAGCTTCCATCACCGCCAATACCAATCAAAGCGTCTAAACCTAGCTCATGATAACCTGCAATGATTTCTTCGGAGCGATCGCATAAACTTCCATCCGCCATTGGAAAAGCAAAGGGGTCGCCTTTATTGGTTGTCCCCAACATTGTGCCACCCGCAGTTAATAGCGAGTCAACTTGATCAACTTCCAGTTTTGTGAATTGTGGGGGACGCGCCATTAATCCTAGAGTCGCTTGACGAATTCCCAAAACTTCCCAGCCGTAAGTATCCACTGCACAATTTACTACAGCCCTAATCACAGCATTTAAGCCAGAACAATCACCTCCACTGGTAAGAATTCCAATGCGTTTGGGTTCTTCCATATTTTTTATTGACATTTTGATCCAGATATATTGAGTAGTCGATGAAACTTAAGCCAAAATTAGCAACAGATTAAACCTAAGTTAATGCGCTCCTTATAATGCCAAAGTAATTTTATGTTTGTTTTGTATCTAAAAACAAAACAAAGTTATCTCAGCTGTAAAATATAGGTGTAGAGCTAGTAGTAGATTAAACCTCGGCAAAAGCAATCCCTAAAAATGCCAGGGGAATTTTATGCTTGTTTTGTGTCTAAGAAAAAACCAAGTTATCCCAGCTGTAAAATATGAGGGTGGAGCCAAAGGTGACAAGTATTGATAATTACAACTTCTCTTTTTCGGGAGAAGTCACAATCCCACAGGCTCCTCCTGATTTTAAATCAGGTTTTATCGGCATTGTTGGTCGTCCAAATGTCGGTAAATCTACTTTGATGAATCAATTAGTAGGACAAAAAATTGCCATTACCTCACCGATAGCACAAACTACACGTAACCGTTTGCGCGGTATATTAACTACACCAGAGGCGCAATTAATTTTTGTAGATACGCCAGGAATTCATAAGCCCCATCATCAATTGGGCGAAGTATTGGTGCAAAATGCCAAAATTGCCATTGAATCGGTAGATGTAATCCTATTTGTGGTAGATGGAGCAGTGGCTTGTGGATCGGGCGATCGCTATATTGCCGAATTGCTCAGTCGCAGTAAAACATCGGTGATTTTAGGTGTGAACAAAACCGACCAACAACCGCCCGATTCTCAGTATCTAGATGATAGTTACGCTCAGATGGCCCAGTCACATGAATGGGAAATCGTGAAGTTTTCTGCCAAGACGAGTGCAGGATTACCGCAACTTCAAGAGTTATTAATTGAACATTTAGAAATTGGGCCGTTATACTACCCGCCAGATTTGGTAACAGACCAGCCAGAACGCTTTATTATGGGTGAATTAATCCGAGAACAAATTTTATTATTGACTCGTGAAGAAGTACCCCATTCAGTAGCGATCGCCATTGACTTAGTAGAAGAAACTCCCAGCATTACTCGTGTACTTGCTACCATCAACGTCGAGCGTGATTCTCAAAAAGGCATACTCATTGGCAAAGGCGGAGCGATGCTCAAAGCAATTGGTAGTGAAGCTCGCGAACAAATCCAAAAGTTAATCGCTGGTAAAGTTTACCTCGAATTGTTTGTCAAAGTCCAACCAAAATGGCGACAGTCGCGCATTAGTTTAGCAGAGTTAGGCTATCGCGTGGAAGAATAAATTAGTCATTGGTCATTAGTCATTGGTCACTTGTACTGAGTTTCGACTGCGCTCAACTACTGCGTAGTCGTAAAGCCTGCGCCCTAGCGTAGCTATGCCGCAGCCTTTCGTAGACAAGTATTGGTTAAAAAGGCAAAGGACAAAGGACAAATGACTAATGACAAAGGACTAATGACTAATGACTCTTAATAAATAAATAATGTCTTTAGATACTCGCTATCCCTTAAATTTGCCAGCCAATGCTCCGCCGTTGCGGGTGTTAATTGTCGAAGACGATCCGATGATGCAACTGGGATTAGAGCAATCATTAATGGCTCATCCTCAGTTGGAGATAGTTGGACAAGCAGAAGATGGTTATTTGGGAGTTCAAGCCGCACTGCAACTGAAACCCGATTTGGTGGTTATGGATATTGGATTGCCGCGATTGGATGGCATTGCAGCGACACAGCAAATTAAGGCGGCGTTGCCAGCAACTCATGTGGTGATGCTGACATCTCATCAAACGGAGACAGAAATTATTGCGGCACTATCTAGCGGTGCAGATGCGTATTGTATTAAAGGTGCAAGTGTGGAACGATTGTTAAGTGCGATCGCAGCCGCAGTTGATGGTGCAGCCTATCTCGATCCCCAGATTGCGCGGCGAGTAATTGATAATCTCAAACCTCCTGCACCCACCAGCAACAACGCCAATTTATCTGGGCGCGAGTTAGAAGTGTTGAAACTCATGGTAGACGGGTTGAGTAACCCAGAAATTGCCGAAAAACTCTATCTCAGTCCCAACACCATAAAAACCCACGTCCGAGGGATTATGAATAAATTAGCAGTGGACGATCGCGTGCAAGCAGCAGTTGTTGCATTGCGTTCAGGTTTGGTTTGATTTCTGCAAGCCACACACTCGAATTGTTCCAGCAAATCATCATTCTCTACGTAACCTGTAGCACAATACACTTGAGTTAAAACTTGATCGAAACTCAATACTTGTCGGGTTTTGGGGAAAAGGGGAATGGGAAAGAGGAAAGAAAAAACCTTTACCCCAAACCAAATTACAGTTTAAAATCCAAAACCTGAGCAGTATTGGATCGGGGCTTACGCACCTTTGGCTTTCAAGTCTGCCCGGCTTTTAATCCCATTTACAAATAAAGGCGTACTTATGTACGCCTTTATAGCTGATTAATTTGTTGCCAAGATGTCTGAAAAATAGTCTACCTCAATGCATTTTAGTTAAAAGAGTTTGAGAGTTGATTAGGGTCTAGATTAGCAGGAAATAATAAAATTTCCTTGCCTTCTAATTTTGCCTTCTGGTGAAGCAAAATAGCCTTTCCCAAAGAACAATATTTAATTGGAACCCATCTGTCGCTATAAAAGTAGACAGTTACTCGGTTCATTGCATACTCTTTCAACGGCAGTGGAAGAGACCAGGACGTGTCCACAGTTTGAACCTTACCTGTTGAGTCCATGCTTTGAACCTCAGTTATTAAGTATATATACTTTGACCTATAAGGAGGATTAAAAGTAACTATCATAAGTTACAATAAACTGCCTTGAAGCTAAATCTTTAGGTAAAAATTAGAATAATTAGAACTAATCTAAAGACATGGGGGAAGTCAGTCTAAACTTATCATTTTTGGGTGAAAGGCTTACGGAGTTCAAAGACTCGTTCACGAGTATCTGAGGTGAATGAACGGAGTTCAAAGACTCGTTCACGAGTATCAAAGACTCATCTTACAAATTACGCATAGCGGTACTAGTGTTGATGCACTCGTTCTAGCAACCATAACGAAGCGACAGTCCCCACATAGTGAGCAGCAATCCCAGTGATATCTGCTACAACCACAAAAACATCCATCGGTCGAATAATGTTATAGGGGTTGGTGATTGCCACTCCTGGAGGTTGGGATATAGATTTTGCCACTAGCACGAACACGGTTGAACCAGCACCTAAGAGAGTTAATAATATTCCTACTAAACCCACAATTATCCCCAGTCGGAGGATTTTAGTTGTATTTGGCTTACTGGGATGCAAAGCTGGATTGGAATTTTCTAAAGCTTTGCCGATGTGAGTGTAACGAAAGTTCCAATAGAGACTGAATAACAATAGTACAATTCCGCAGACAGCCCAAAATATGCCAATTCCAAGACCAGCATTCTGTTGCTGAACAAATTCACGACCAGTCAAGGCAAACAACAAAGCTAAGACAGAAACCACTCCAATTGACAATTGTGCCCAGAAAGCAATCCAGCCTGTAAGGCGAATAGTATTACCAATTCCTCGTGTTTCTGGTGGTAGCGATCGCACTTGTGATTCTGTTTGCATAAAAATTACCTTAATCCCCTACTCCCAAGAATATTTCCCCGGTTCGCCCCATACCCCCATCTTTAGACATAATCACCTCAACATCCTGGGGAATAAATAAGGCAGGGGCAAGGGGGAGAAAAATTACCTCTTTCGCCTCTGCCTCTTCGCAATGCCCATAATTTAAAATCCTGTCAAACGATGTAAAGGTTTCAAACTCAGGGACGATGAAGAATTAGCAATTAAATTGACAAAATTACACTATAAAGAGTGATATTAAGCGATAGATAGCGCTTTTAAAGGACTAACGTGCATGATTAAATCTTGGATGGTGATTGGGGGCGTGGCTTTCTTGGTTGCTTTAGCCGCTAACGTGATTACGCCTAGCGATCGCCAATGGTTCAAGCGCTTACAACGACCAAGATGGCTAACTTTTGAGGGCGCGATTCCAATTATCTGGACTGTAATATTTATTTGCGGTGCTTGGTCAGCTTATATTGTCTGGGAAAAAGATCCAGGAAGCACCTCAACCTGGTTAATCATGGGTTTATATCTGCTGTTAGAAATAATTACTATCGCCTATACGCCTGTAATGTTTAGGCTTCGCAGTCTGAAAGTGGGTACAATTCTTGGAGGCACAGGTTTTATCATTAGTGCTTTATTGATACTTGCAATCTTAAGTATTTCTGGTTGGGCAGCATTGCTACTAGTTCCTTATTTGCTTTGGAGTCCCATTGGTACTTATACCACTTGGCAGATGATCGGTCTCAATCCTCAAGATGCCTAAAATTCGCACCAACGAATGATTAAAGCTATGCCCTAAATTGTCAAACTTGCAATGTATAACTTGACAAAATAGACAAAGCTTGAGGTCATTATGATTCCATCTTGGCTAATAATTGGGGCTGTAACTTTCTTAATCGCCCTTGGAAGTTTCTTGATTACGCCGCGTGATGTTAAATGGTTTGCACTCTTAAGTCGCCCTCGCTGGCTAGTTTTTGAGCCTCTGATTCCACTCATCTGGACTGTGATTTTTATTTGCGGTGCAGCTTCAGCTTATGTTGTGTGGGAAAAAAATCCCGGAAGCCCAATTACTTGGTTAATAATGGCTTTGTACCTTTTGGTGGAAATTATCACCGTTGCCTACATCCCTATAATGCTGAGGTTTCGCAGTCTCAAAGCTGGGGAAATTCTTGGGCTAATTGGTTTGATTTCAGGCATTGTCCTCGCAATCTGCGTTTTGCCGATTTCTCTAATGGCGGCGCTGTTACTCCTTCCCTATCTAATTTGGACTCCCATTGGTACTTACACTACCGACGAGTTAAAGGAACTGAATCCTCAAGATGCATAACGCATCTATGCAATAGGGCCATAACGTGCTGTGACAGGATTGGCTGGATTAGATTGATTATTCAGCCAAGCCCACATTTGATCGCCAACAGAAAAATGCCACCACTCTCTGGGATTGCGTTGAAACCCTGCTTTTAACATTACATCTTGCAATAGCTGGCGGTGAGCATGATACTTTTGTGCTTCTGGGTCGTCATTATTGGCATAATAATCGGGATGCGATCGCTCTGACATTTCATCAATTGGCGAACCCATATTTACTATTTGCCCAATATCATCTACTAGAGTCACATCCACCGCCGCACCTGTACTGTGAGGAGGCGGAGTTTTTTCATCCAAACTTGGTGCAGCCCAAATTGCATAAACCGCTTCCCAAACTTCTTGACGTTGGTTTGGGGATAACTTCACATTAGTTAATCCCCTATCTTGCACTGCTTGAGTGAAGCTGTAATCTACCATAAACTGCTGAACTGCGATCGGGCGATAAGCATCAAAAATTTGGATATGCCAGTTAGGATACAGCAATTCAAGATAATTTTGCGCTTGGCTCAAATTTTTAATAACGCTTTGACGGAGATAATAAGGAGAGTGTTCGCCATAGGGCGCACCTAATTTTTCATAAGGATGAGGAGATTCCACCGCAAACAATTCTAAAGGAATCTCAATTAGCGGTTCACCACACTCAAAAATTGGGATTTGATGATAAGGTCTCATCTAGTCAGCCACACAAAAAATTACGGATTTCAACGCAAGCATAACATTCTTAGGACTTATACAGAAGAGATCCCTCAACCCCCTTAAAAAGGGGGCTTAAGAGGGATCGAGGTTTCAAGCTTTGATTGCTTACAGCTATTTTCAGGTAAATAGACCACGCGGTAGGCGCGTAAGTCCTTGCGTCCCTACGACAGGTGTGGTTCAAATACATGAAGACTGCTGTAATTACAGTTTTGTGTAAAAGCGTAGCGTTTTTAATACAGAAGGATGCATTAATATTGCAGCCAACGCATTGGCATTGTAGAGAGATGCATTAGCATTGCACAGGGATGCATCAACATTGCAGCCGTCGCATTAGCATTGTAGAGAGATGCATTAACATTGCAGTCGTCGCATTGGCATTGCAGAGGGATGCATTAACATTGCAGCCAACGCTAATGCGTTGTAACGTATTACCAAATTTAATTTGCTACAAATTAATGAAATGCTCTACTATAGCAATCCTAAATAAGTTGTGAAAAATACTCTTTTTAGCAAACCGCTAAAAACGCAAAGGAAGCATTCGCGCGCGTCTCGAAGAGAAGAAGAAGGAGAGAAAGAATTTCACGAATGATTTAGGACTGCGATAAGTTTTGATTTTGTGTATAAAACTCATATTTGATTTTTGAAAAACCCCTACAACTCAAAAAGCCTTCTTTCCTATTGCCTATTGCCTCTTGCCTTCCCACGCAAGTAAGTTAAAAAATCAAAGAGGATTCCTATATAAGATTAAACTCTACTTGAATATTGTGCTGTTTACTTTGCGTCCTTGCGGTTTATTTCTCCAAAATGCTCAATCAAAACCAAACACCATTATTAGATGCGTTAAAAGCGAATGCAGCAAGACCTCATGCACCTTTTTACACCCCAGGACATAAACTAGGTGAGGGAATTCCTCAACCTTTGGCTGACTTACTTGGTAAAGCTGTATTTCGCGCTGATTTAACCGAATTAGCAGATTTAGA
This sequence comes from Nostoc sp. LEGE 12450, assembly GCF_015206895.1. Lineage (GTDB taxonomy): Bacteria > Cyanobacteriota > Cyanobacteriia > Cyanobacteriales > Nostocaceae > Nostoc. The sequence goes on from NZ_JADEXU010000027.1 coordinate 63,001, forward strand.
TAATCTCTTTGCACCCCAAGGCGTTATTCAAGAAGCACAACAACTGGCGGCTGAGGCGTTTGGCGCTTCGCAAACATGGTTTCTTGTCAACGGTTCTACCTGTGGTGTTGAAGCAGCAATTCTCGCTACCTGTGGCACAGGCGATAAAATCATTTTGCCTCGCAATGTGCATTCTTCTGCGATCGCTGGTTTAATTCTCTCTGGTGCAATACCAATTTTTCTCAATCCTGAATACGATCCAGTTTTAGATATTGCCCACAGCATCACGCCCAATACTGTAGAATCTGCACTCCAACAACATCCCGATGCTAAAGCAGTGTTGACAGTTTACCCAACATATTACGGCGTTTGTGGAAATTTGAGTGCGATCGCCAATATTACCCATCAATACAATATTCCTTTACTCGTAGATGAGGCACACGGCGCACACTTTGCCTTTCATCCCGAATTACCCACTTCCGCTTTAGCCGCAGGTGCGGATTTAACTGTACAATCTATCCACAAAGTACTTGGTGCAATGACACAGGCATCAATGCTACATATCCAAGGAAACAGGATAGATTGCGATCGCATCAGTAAAGCTTTGCAACTAATACAATCTACCAGTCCTAGTTATTTACTTTTAGCTTCTTTAGATGCAGCGCGTCAGCAAATGGCACTCCACGGAAAAATGCTGATGTCTCGCACACTGCAACTTGCTAATGAAGCGAGAACAAAAATAAGTCGAATTCCTGGATTATCTGTCTTACAGATTCTTAGCCCCCCTTATCAAGGGGGGTTGGGGGGATCTTCTTCTCTAGGTGGTTTGGTGGCATCTCCCGGCTTTATGGCTTTAGACGAAACGCGACTAACTGTCACTGTTTCTGGTTTAGGCTTAACCGGATTTGAAGCAGATGAAATTCTAGATGAAAAATTTGCTGTCACTGCTGAATTCGCTTCACTGCAACATATTACCTTTATCATTAGTCTGGGCAATACCCCAGATGATATCAAGCAATTAGTGCAAGATTTTACCACTCTTGCTAAAGAATATCGCCGAACCAACTTGAATGTTACAAATCCTAATTTGCAGAATCTTTTAACTACACAGGGTCATGCTTTACATTTTTCTCCCCGTGAAGCCTTTTTTGCTGTCAGCGAAACATTGCCTTTAGCAGAAACAAGCGATCGCATTTGTGCTGAAATCGTCTGTCCTTATCCCCCAGGAATTCCTGTGTTAATGCCGGGAGAAATCGTTACTAAAACAGTACTTAATTACCTACAACAAATTCAAGCAATGGGGGGATTTATTAGTGGTTGCACTGACACTAATTTAAAAACTTTGAAAGTGGTGAAATAACATCCTAACTACTGAATTCTTGTTGATTAAATTTTAATTAATCAGTTAACAGTAAATATGTGGTTTAAGGGGTATTTAAGCAAAAATACGCGGCACACAACGGGTTCACCGATGGATGAAACCGTCAAGTGGACTAATCTCAAGCGTCATGAAATTCCCAAGTTGCTGGAAAATGAGGGAATTAAAGTGAGTGTGACAGTGGTAAACCAGTTGTTGGAGAAACACAACTTTCGTAAACGCAAAGCGGTGAAGACACTGGAAACAGGAGAGAGTGAACATGGCAATGAGCAATTTGAGACGATTGACCAACTCAAGCAGCCTTATCAAGCCGCAGGCAATCCGGTCATGAGTATAGTTACAGGTTATTTAATCCATGATCCTTAGTACCATCTTGTTATCTGATGTTCTCCGCCGAATATTAGCCGGCTTGATATCCCGGTGAATCACATTGTGCTGATAGACAAGCAGGGGCGCAAGGCCTTGCGCCCCTAATAATCTAGAAATAATTTGGGATAATTTATTTTTTGCAAGTCCCATACATCGGTAGAGAGTAGCTTAAAATGCTTAACAACCATTGTGGATTCCCCGGTCTTTGCATATCTTGAGCTAAGAAAGTCGTGCCAAACTCCCCTTGTGCCAATTGGGTGAGAATTTGGTAGCGTCCACTGATGGTTTGACCCTGCATTAAATTCACCCTTTCTCTCGGATTGAATCACTCACTGATTTTGTTAATCTTGATTTTGCACAAAATCTAAATAGGGAATAGGGAATGGGGAAGACGAGGGCAAACAGGTGACAAGGTGACAAGGTGATTTGAGTGAGAATCTTGCAACAAGCCTTTCCCATTGTCCCCAATTCTCCTTTCCCCCTTCTCCTCTTGGCAATTCCCCATTCCCAATTCCCAATTCCCAATTCCCAATTCCCAATTTTTAACTTATGAGTTTGAGTCTGTGCATGATTGTGAAAAACGAAGCCGCAACACTGCCTAAATGCCTAAACAGTGTCAGAAAACTGGTGGATGAAATGGTAGTTTTGGATACAGGCTCAATCGATCGCACTCCCAATATTGCCCAACAACTCGGTGCAAAAGTTCATCATTTTAAATGGTGTAATGACTTCAGTGCTGCCCGGAATGCAGCTTTAAAATATGTTACTGGTGATTGGGTTTTGGTTTTAGATGCTGATGAAACTTTGACTCCAGGCATTGTACCGCAGTTGCGGGAGGCGATCGCCAGAGATGAATACCTGCTCATCAACCTTGTTCGCCAGGAAGTAGGTGCTGAACAATCTCCCTATTCTTTGGTTTCCAGGCTGTTCCGCAATCATCCAGATATTCGTTTTGACCGTCCTTACCATGCCTTAGTGGATGATAGCGTGTCAGCAATTGTAACCAAAGAACCTCATTGGCAAATAGGTTATTTACCTGGGGTTGCACTTGTACACACAGGATATCAAAAAAGTGCGATCGCTCAAAATAACAAATATGCCAAAGCAGCTACCGCGATGGAAGGGTTTCTTGCTACTCATCCCGATGACCCTTATGTTTGCAGTAAATTAGGGGCATTGTATGTGAAAACGGGGAAAATTACCCAAGGCATGGAGTTGCTCAGACATGGAATCAGCGTTGCTGAAGAAAATTACGATATTTTATATGAACTCCACTATCATTTAGGCATTGCTTACAGTCGCTTGCAAAAATCCCCACAGGCGATTTCTCACTATAAAGCTGCTATTAAATTACCAATTTATCCCATGCTCAAATTAGGAGCATACAACAACTTGGGTAACTTACTCAAAGCAGCAGGAGATTTCAACGGTGCCAAAACAGCTTACGCCACAACTTTGAAAATTGACCCTAATTTTGTATTTGGACATTATAATTTGGCGATGACATTTAAGGCTTTGGGTTTATTTACAGATGCGATCGTATATTATCAACATGCAATCACCTTAAATCCCAACTATGCCGAAGCCTATCAAAATTTAGGGGTAGTGTTGCTCAAAGTTGGCAATCATCAAGAGAGTTTAACAGCTTTTAGAAAAGCGATCGCCCTTCATGAAAGATATAATCCCGAAGAGGCAAAGAGACTACGCCAGGGGTTGCAAG
>NZ_JADEXU010000278.1 GCF_015206895.1 Nostoc sp. LEGE 12450
CCCCTGCTCCCTGCCCCCTGAACTCCCGACTGCAATACTTTGTAACCAAGTCGCTAAGGTCGAGTGAGTCAATTCAAAATGTATCCAGCCAGGGGGAACAATTTGGATGGTAAAAACGTCACCACAAGTCCTTGATAAATCAGATGCGATCGCACTAGCAAGCTCCATAGCTTTTCGATTCTGAGATTTTGACAGTTGTAAAGACACACTTGAGGTATATAAAACTCTATTTACATCTCTATCTTTATGTAGAGGAATTTTTTTATCTTTTATGCATTCATTTGATGCGTTATAAGTATCAATGCTTAGTGATTTTATTAAATAACTGTACAATAACTGCTTGATTGACTTATATTTGCTAACTGGTAATTTATAATGCACGTAATATTATTTAAACAGCCATGTAAGATATATTTGTTACTTTTCTGTCATCTATCTTGCGGTATAAATTTAATTTAGATGAAGAAAAATGAGAAGAGGATAAAATTTGATGAATAATCGATGAATAGTAAGTAAACTTTACTACCATCATTGTACAGTAGGAAGTATAACAAAAGAGTAGAGAGTAATTTGCTTTCTATTCTTTGGATTGGCTGGCGCTGTTAGGCGTTAAGCCTGCCTCGTCAACACAAAGACACTCCTTGCACCTTTTGATCACGTCTTTGTCTTCAGCCGAACGCTCTTTGTTACCTATGCAATCTCCATCCTCCTTTTCTGAGGCATCACGGCCTTTTTTAACTTGGCAACGAATTCTTGACTGGGCTCAAGAACACTATCGATGCCGTACCTTTAGCAAAGATGAGCGCATTCCAGCCCGGCCTGGATTGCTATATTTGGTGCAAAGGGGTGCGATCCGCATGGTAGGAACCGCCCAAGTTAGTGCAACAGCTAGTCAGCTAACGTCTCGACGAATCAACAGAACCCCAGAAGAAGCGTTCTTGGGTTTTGTGGGAGCGGGACAGCCATTTGAAATTGTTGCTCAGTCGCCATTTACACTCCAGGCTTACGCCCATGTTGACCAAACTGCGGTGCTGTGGATGTACTGGCATGACCTAGACAACTGGCCTCACTTCCGTCGTGAAGTTATGGATGCCTTTAGGTATCAGCACCAGCGTAAGCTGCTGTGGCTGAGTGCCTTGGGACAACGCCGTACAATTGATCGACTCTTAGGATTTCTCACATTGTTAATTGAGGAATATGGAGAGCCAGCAATGAGCGACACCGATCCTGATGTGATTCGCGGTTATTGTCTGCCTTTCCCCCTCACCCATGCCCAAATTGGTAGCGCGATTGGTTCGACCCGTGTCACCGTCACCCGCTTGATGGGTAAGCTGCGTCAACGCGGCTTAATCCTCACCCAAGGGGATAATTTAATTTGTTTACCAGCAGAATCGATTAATAGAGCTGGTTAAAGCAGAGTTCAGAGCGGCGATTTCCGCCACTCTGCCTGAGTGTAATCCCAGGTGTCAGCGAATTTTGACAAATCCAGCTTGGGTAATCAATTCCTGTCCCTGCTCAGTCAGCAGTAAGTTGGCGTAAGCGACACCTGCTTGCTGCTCAGTCTGACCATTCTGTTTGACCACCACAAACAGATTGCGGGTAATCGGGTATTTTCCTGATTGGAAAGCCTCAATATTCAATTTGTTCCGTTTACCAGGACATTCAGACGGGAGGACAAATGTTTCTTGGTAAGGAGCAATATATTGCCCTTGTGTTCGCCCCAACGGCAAGGGTTTGATTGAACATTGAGGAATCACCTCTGGGGCAGAAGCGTAGTAGATACCACCAGAACTACCAGCCAATTTTTGCAAGGCTTGGGTGGTTGTGGAGACAAATTCCACATTGGGGCTAAAAGCTTGACCACCCAAGATGTCTTGGACAAAAAGTTCTACAGTACCGCCATCAGCAATGCGGCGAGAATAGGGCTTAATCGGGATATTGGGGCCACCCACCTGGCTCCAATTATTGATTTTGCCTGTGTAAATTGACTTTAATTGGTCTACAGTCAGTCCTGAGATTTTGAGGTTGGGGTTAACTGCGACTGCTAAACCATCAATAGCTACAGGAATTTGTTTCAAACTGAATCCACGCTGCTGGGCGCGGCTTAATTCCTGATCGAGAAGTGGTCGGGAAGACTGGGCAAAGGCTAGCTGACCGTCTATCAGTGACTGGATGCCAGTACCAGTTCCAGGAGATGCATTACTGGGTTCTACATAACGCAGCCGAAACTCTGGTCGCGCCGCTTGAATTGGTGAATCAACTACCAAGCGAATCGGTGCCCAAGATGTACTGCCTCCGTAATTAAATAATCCTGTAGGAACATCCTTTACTGAAGTGAAAGTATTGCCACTAGGTTGTTCTGAGCCAGTTTGGGGCGTTTTGGTGCTACCAGAATTAATTGTATTTAGATTGACACTAGACTTTCTAGTAAACCACCAAAAACCGCCAGCTATTAACCCGGCTGTGATTAGGATGGATAAAACAAGAATAGTTGTTTCATTTTTTTGAGACATAGTAAATTACCCACACGTCCATTCAATATAAGTGCTTAACTTAACAGGTGCTTGCTACTTGCGATTGTATTGGCAGGACGGGTGTTTTGTTAGTGAATTATGACAAATCCTAACTTCTGAATTATTTAGGGTTCTAGATATAGTAAATTTCCTTTGAATTATTTGTTAGTTTTGTTAGTTGATATTAGAATTTTTCCCTATAAAGCTCAATTTCTCATCTTAAGAGCTTTTTTAGGTTAACTATTGGTTAATATTTAATTTTTTATTGCTGCTTAACGCACTGGTTCAAAGTCATAACCTGTGCGAGAGCGAGAACCAGGAACAATTTTTACGAGTTGGACTGGCGCATTACGATCGCCTGATGCTAAAAACCGAATTGTACCAGAAGCGCCAGTGGCAGAAAAGTCAGAGGATGCCAAGGCTTGTTGAACTCCAAAACGTGTGGGATTGCGTTTTAATGCCGTAATCAAAGCCACTGTAGCATCATAGCTGAGGGCGCTTCGCCAACTCACATCACCGCCCCATAGCTGCCGCGATTTCTGGGGAAAATTTGACTTAGGATCGCCGTCTATATGCCAGGGAACTGCCACTACCATCCCCACAGCTTGTTCTCTACCAATCTCTAAAGTTTTAGAGGTATAAACATCATCTCCCGCTAACAGAGTTAACTTTTTTTGATTAATCTGAATTACTTGCAGCGCTTTATCGAGAGTTTCAGTGTTAGCAGCTAACATCAACACTTCTGCACCTTGTTTAGTTGCTTGTTCTACACTTTTAGCTGCACTAAAATCCGCCTTGGATAAGTCAAATTCGCTTGATACCTGTCCACCTTCTAAAGAAACAGATGAAACAAACTCCGACTTTAAAGACTGGCTATAGTTGCTTTGTGAATTAAAGAAAACCACTGCATTTTTTTTCTGCAAGGTTCTCACCATATAGTTGGCTAGACTTCTAGCAGCCATAAAATCACTGGGAACCGTGCGAAAAACGTAGCGGCTAAAGTTAGAAATTTTTACAGATGTACTGGTAGGGGAAATTGCTACAAGTTGTCCTGAAGTATAAATAGTACCGGCGGCTAAGGTGGAATCGCTAGTATTAGGCCCAATTACACCTAATATTTCTGAATTGCTGACTAGGCTAGAAGCGATTTGCTTTACTATTTCTGGATTGTCGTCGTCGTTAGCTATCCCTACCCTCAACAGTACTCCTTTGACTCCCCCAGAGGTATTAATTTCATGTTGGGCTTGAGCGATGCCACGCAAAATTTCTAAAGCAGCATTGGGATCAGTCCCTACTGGTACAGAAGCTACAATAGTGTAACTCTTGGAAGATCCGATGCGGGCGTTATTAAGAAAGATCAGCGCTTCTGGATCGTTACGGTTGAGTTTGAGGGAGTCTGTGAAATTAGCGATCGCTTTATCATAACTTTTCGCCGCGATCGCCTGTACTCCTTCTTTTTTTGCAGCAGAAAGCGCACCTGGAGTCAAAGTTTTGTCTCCAAAACTAATCCGATCTTGTAGGGATGGATTGTTAGCTGGTTCTGAACCTGGAATGATGGTATTACCTATTTTGGCTCCAGAGCCAGTAAACCACCACACACCACCGCCAACTATTCCAACTGTCAGCAACAGAGCCAAGGCTAAAACTGCGGTTTCATTCTTTTGTGACATGAATAAATTTTCATAAAATAGAAATGTTAATTATTTGGCTAAATCTAACTGTTTTGTTTATTTAATTCTGACAAACCCAGCTTTTTCGATTAGGTCTTGACTCTGAGGTGTCAGCAGCCAATTTGCATAAGCTTCACCAGCCTGCTGATCTGTTTGGCCATTCTGTTTAACAATTACAAATAAATTGCGGGTAATTGCATAATCTCCACTACGAAACGCCTGACTATTCAATTGATTACGTTTATTGGGACATTGAGATGGAGTTACAAATGGTTCTTGGTAAGGAGGCACAAATTGACTACTTGTGCGCCCCAGTGGTAGGGGTTTAATAATACACTGAGGTACTATCTCTGGGGCAGAAGCATAGTAAATTCCTCCAGGATTTGCAGCTAATTTTCGTACTGCTTCAGTGGTCGTGTCAACATAATTAACATTGGCACCAAAATTTTCTTTATTTAGAATATTTTCGACAAAGAATTCTACTGTACCCCCAGCTTCTTTACTACGAGAGTAAACAGTAATTGGTAAATTTAGCCCACCCACTTGTTGCCAATTAGTAATCTTGCCAGTGTAGATGTCTTTAAGTTGGGCGACAGTTAAACCAGGGATATTAAGATTGTGGTTAACTGCGATCGCAATTCCATCAATCGCCACTGGAATTTCTTTCAAACTGAACCCTTTCTGTTGAGTTTCGGCATTTTCTTCAGCTTTAACTGAGCGAGAAGATTGAGAAAAAGCTAATTGATTGTCTATCAACATCCGAATACCAGTTCCAGATCCTGCTTGACCTGATGGAGGTTGAGTATAACGTAACGTAAACCGAGGACACTGGCTTTGCAGTGAAGAATCTACATCTTTACGGATGGGTGCCCAGGTTGTACTACCACCATAGTTGAATGTCCCCTCTGGGAGGTTGGACACGTTACATTTATTGAGAAACTGGTTTATGGGCTTATCCGTATTACTATTTCCCAAGGGTTTAGCAACAGTCCCATTTAGTTGCGCCCACCGTTCCATAAAAAACCATAAGCCACCAAAGATTAAACCAATGGTGATGACAACGGCTAAGAAAAGGCTAAGTGTTTCGTTTTTCTGAGACATTATGTGGCTGTTAGCACCATTAGTTTTTTTAGAGTATGAGAGATAATAATTTATAAATAAGTCTAAATATGGCTGTTAGTGAAATTGCTACCAAAGCGGCTGCAACTGATAAAATAATCACTCCCTGAATCTGAAGTCCTCCCTGTAAAAATGGGATAAAAAAAATAATTGCAAAAGTAATTATTGGAATAATTAATAAATCGAACTTTTCAATCCAACGCTTAGTTTGGGCAAATACCAGTATTCCCAAAATTACAGATGTCACGCTTAAAGTAACTATTAATGATTGTACTAGACTGAAGAGGGCGATCGCTATTAATGCTCCCTCAAATCCACTAAATGCCGCTCCGCCCAATAATTCCACTATAGAAAAAGAAAATGCTAATTGAGTTGCTGGACGCTGGGAGACGACGGGATTAGAAACTTGAGGTGATTGTGGCGGAAGTGTTACAGAAGGCGAATTAAGTTGTGTCGCAGCTAGAAGCTGTGAATAAAGTGTATCTAGAACTTCCTGCGCCGACTGAAAACGCTGATTAGCAGCAGGTAGCAGCATCTTATCTAAAATGTCAGCAAGGCGAGGATTGACACTCACTTGTTCGCGCCATTTCCACTGGTTTCTATAGGCATCAAATAGTTGAATTGCTTCTTGATTTGTTAATAAGGTAATAATAGTTACAGCTAAAGCGTATAAGTCTGTAGATGGGAATACTTGCCCCCCAGACATCTGTTCAGGTGGTGCAAATCCCATAGAATAAATTCCTGTGGAAGAAGCAGCTCCTAGTGCAACATTTGTTACTTGTTTAACTGCGCCAAAATCTAAGAGGAAAAGTTTCCCATCACGACGGCGCATGATGTTAGAAGGTTTAATATCTCTGTGGATAATGCCTCGCTCGTGGACAAACTTTAGCACCTTCAGGATTTCTTGCAGCACCTCTAAGACTTGGTGTTCAGAAAATTTGCCCTGTTGAACTAATTCTTCTTCTAAATTTTGCCCATCAATATATTCTTGTACTAAGTAAAAAAATTGGTCTTCCTGTCCTGATTGCGAACTATTAATAATCACTGGGAAGAAGGCAAACAAGTCAGGAATTTGTTCGTGATCGTTACCAAGTTGTGCTAGAACGTCTGCCTCTCTCTCAAACATTATCTGTGCTTGTTGCAGTTGAGTTGAGGTTAAATTACCCACTGGTTGAAACTGCTTAACCACGCATTGACGCATTCCTGGGATGCGGCGATCGCGTGCCAAAAATGCTGCCCCAAATCCACCCGTTCCCAGCAACTTCGTAGGTACATATCGACCATCTAACAGCAGTGGCATACCACACGTAGTACAGTATTTTTGCTGCGTTGTTTTCAGGGTTGTAATATCATCTAAATCAGCAAAATAGTTTTGTGGGCGTGGGCAACGTGGACGAGTACAGTAAACTTGCATTTTCGTAATTAGTCATTAGAGACCATTTATAAAGTAAATCTTTAGACGGCTAGACGACGTAGCATAATACGAGTCATAACAGCATATATGGCAGCTTCACTCATTTCAGTCAGACGTTCATAATCCTTACTCAAACGATGGTAC
>NZ_JADEXU010000279.1 GCF_015206895.1 Nostoc sp. LEGE 12450
CAATTATTTCCCACTCTTTGTCTGTTAAATCGCTTGAATACCCCATTTTCCACACTGACCTGCTTAAATGCACCTAATTTCGGTTGATTCTACTTGATTGCTTAAAAGATATCAAATGGGTTCTATAAGTAAATTCTGGATTATCAGTACCAGCAATGGAGGTTTCTGAAGCGATTGTTAAATTATCAATATAATTTTTTATTTTTAATTTACATTGTTCACTAATATAGTCTGAAGTTCTACATTGCTGTAGATGAATCAATAAATGATCCCAATTATCACTACTGATTTCATTCCCAATTATATTAGATATGTTTTCATAATTCACAGACTCAGGATTGATTAACTTACTACCAAGTTGTAAGTTAGATAAATCATTGTTGATAAGTTCATTGTAAGAAACAGGTTCAGAAACTACTGCTCTATCTCCTCCAGGTGAAGCAACAGGTTGAGTGATTGAAATAGAATTGACAAGCTGTACTTGGCGTTGAGCTATCCTTTGAATTGCTCGAATTGCGTCTCTATCAGCACGAGATACTGCTAATACTCTGATCCACAATTGCTCTGCTACTAATAAATCTCCCTCATTTTCAGCCAGAGACGCTTGATATTTCAACGACTCTGCATCTTTTATTCTCGCTGCTTGTTCTACTAAGATGTAGTACATCTTGTAGGGTGGCTCCGCTTTCAAATAAGGATTTTGTTCAGATTTTTTATAATGAGCATTTAATTGAGGTACTCTGTAACGCAAATGTTGCTCTAAACGTTCTACTGTGGCACAATTAGCCTCTCCTTGTATTCGCAGTCCTTCTAGCAAGCTGTAAGTAAACGACCCATGTTTTAATTCATCTATCTCCCAGGACTTTTGATTAGCAGCACATGAGTAAAAGGTGATCACTCCCTTCTGTTCCTGCGTCCCTACTCCTAACCCAGAGCGATCGCCTTCATCTCGACAAGCATCTATTAACAAAACTACATTATCTGCTCCACACCGCCGTAGCCTTTGGGTTACATAATCCACAGAGATAGCTGTTCTTTCGACAGCTTTCGAGGAGCTATCTAAAAACATTAGATAATCTCTGTCTTGATACCTTCGCCCATGACCTGCAAAAAAGAACCATAGATTATCTTGTACCTCTAGCAATTTTGTTTCAAATTGCACTTCCAAAAAAGTTAAAAACCTTCCGTGAGTTGGCTGAGTTTTTATTGGTGGATTTGTTTTTATCGCCGGGGAATCTTCTGTAAACAGAAAAACTTGGTCAAATTGAGCTTCATCCTCAAACCAAGCCTTCATCGCCTCTGCATCTCGTTTGGCATAATTTAGCGGCTGGAGGTTATCATAATTGTTGATTCCGACTACAATTGCCCAATTTTTACCCATATCAATGTTGGCTATTTACGCTTGAACTTGAAGGTCATTGCTCCTTTACCACCAGCTTTTCCCCCACCAATCCCAAACAAGCTGATTTGTCCTTCTCCATTAATTTCTACTGATAGTTCAATTTCCTGAAGCTGTATCTTTGAATCCGGTTCATCTGCTTCGTCAAGCATTTCTCTCATCGCTTGCAGAAACCCTTGCATTTCCTGCTTCAGCTTCCCTACTTCTACCGATTTTCGTCTGGTGATTACTAATTCTGTAGTTTCTGTAATTTCTGCGCCTAGCCTTCCGCCTATATCACGACCACTTCTCGAACCTCTTGTTACTGTTTCATGAGTCGTTGCTGCTTCCGTTTCTTCTGTAATAATCCAGATTCTTTTTGGTGTTGGGATTTCTGCTGACATATAGTTTTTAATACTTTATATATTTTTAACTGACTTTTACTAACGCTTCTATCGTTGCCATCCTAGTTTCAAGCTCTGCTACCTTTTGGTTTAGCGGCAATGCCTCACCGCATCCCAAATACTGAGCCAAAGCACCAATCACTACATCAGTTTTGGATGTACCTGTTTGTTGGGCATATTTATTAAGTTTTTCTAGCAGATCCGGTGGAAGTCGAACAACAATTTGAGGCTTGACCATTACAAGCAACTATCCCTCTTACTGCATGACTTTGCATTACGATTATTGCGTATGATCACGTAATTACGCAATAAAGTGCAGAAATTATTAATTTAGCTTGTATTACAACAGTTACGAGAAATACCCTATACCCCGCAGTTTCAGCTAAATTCAGAGATCCAGCGCACAGTCAAACAAGTTGTCAAAATAACTTTGGTGAATTACTAGTCAAAATAACTTTGGTGAATTACTAATAATCGGATCTGATTTTTGACGGCATTGAATTTTAAATTCGGCCTTACTAGATAGTTGTTCTACAGGATCAAAAATTTGAATTTGTTGCCAACCAGAGTAGCTTTTACCAAGTGACCAGGAAGTTTCAACATCTTGGCTACCAGCGCCACTGAAATTAATCGTTTTGACAGGTGCAGAAGCTCCATCACTTCTTATAAATTTGTAAGAAACTGTACCATTACCTCCTGCCACAGATATACGCCCAAAAAATTTAATTGTCGCCGGGCAAGATCCCTGATAATTAAGTGGATCGGCTCGAAGCAATAATTCTACTACTCTGAATCCTAAAGGTATTGTCGGCGTTGGTGTCAGCGTTGGTGTCAGCGTTGGTGTCAGCGTTGGTGTCAGCGTTGGTGTCGGCGTTGGTGTCGGCGTTAGTGTCGGTGTTAGTGTCGGTGTTGGTGTCGGCGTTAGTGTCGGTGTTGGTGTCGGCGTTAGTGTCGGTGTTGGTGTCGGCGTTAGTGTTGGTGTTGGTGTCGGTGTCGGCGTTGGTGTTGGTGTCGGTGTCGGTGTTGGTGTCGGCGTTATTGATGGTTCGAGCGGCGTTATTGATGGCTCGGTCGGCTTTGGAACTGGTCTTTCTTTTGATGCAACCCAATACCAAAACAATCCTCCCAAAATTAAGAACAAAACAAGAGTACCCAATTTAACCAATTGTGAAAAATCTGGCGGCAATGGAGGAGCAGATTCGGAGGGAGGTTGTTGCTGTTTTGGTAAAGGCGGGTTGGTAAGAAATTGGAGATTATGCCTGGTAACTTCTATTCCCTCTTGGTCGTTTAATAATTCCCTAATGTGTAAAGCTTGAGATAAATAATCTTGAGCCGATATAACTTCATTCAAGCAAAGAGCGCGAGTACCTAACTGGTGTAAAGTATATGCTTCGATAACTTGATTTCCAGTGACACGCGCTGCTTCCAACAGCCAATGTAATAACCTGTTCCATGTACCCCACTGACAACTTGAGGCCAAATATCCTTCAATAGATTTGCCCAAAGTCAGCACATCAGACCAACGACCAACCCCAACCGCCCATTCTATAACTCTGAGAATGGTCTGAGCTTCTTGCATTAGGCTTTCTGTAATAGCGTTTTGTTGCAGCCAATTTGTAAAATAATTGACACTACGTTCCATCCAATGGGTGAGGTCTGATTGTTCTTGTAATTCCTCAACTAAAGAACTAACCAGACTATAGCGATCGCCTTCTACCTCAATTAGGTTACGTTTGAGTAATGATGCTAGTAAAGTCTGCACTTGGGGCAATTCGGATAAATCTGCAATTTGCTGTGATGCTAAAGCGATGTTTGCACCGAAAGCTGCTAATAATGCCAGAATTAGACGTTGAGGTTTTTTTAAGGATGAGAAGAGTTTTTCTACCCAACTACTATTACTTGCAGTTTGAAACCGTTGCGCGATCGCCGCTAAAGATAAATCTTCCTGACTCACTAAGGCTACAGCTTGCAGAATCTTCAGTGGATGACCATCTAAAGCTATACAAAGACTTTCTGCATCTGCGCGTTCTTCTTGGCTCAGAGGATGACCTAATTCTCTGGCTACTAAAGCTAAGGCATCATTTAAGGGTAGTCCACCTAATTTTACTGGTTGTCCTTCTCCCCAAAGTTGACGTTCCCCAGCCGCAAATAGAAAGGTAAAGCTAGGCAAATCAATAATTAGACTTTGTACTTCTGCCCTAGCCAGATTTGCCCCATCTAAAATAATTAGAGCCTTTTTATTTGCTAAAACTTGACGAATTTCAATATCTGATGGCTTGAATTGAAGGCTGTTTTCGTAAAAAGCATTAAAGAAAACTTGCAATAAATCAGAGACTGACTCATATTGATTGCAGCGATGGTAAATAATCCCATCAGGAAAAGCTGGAGTAATTGAGGGATGATGGGCTAGGTAGCGTAAAAGAACTGTTTTGCCTATACCAGCTAAACCAAAAAACTCTACTGGTTGGTCATAAGGTAGAGCATCTAAAGCGATTTTTACTTCTTCTCGACGACCCAACAACAAGGGAAAAGGACGAGGATTTAAAATGACGGGAAGGCGGCGAAGTTGGGGAGATTGCTGATTTTCCGGCGAGACGAGAGTAACTTTAGCTCCTGTTGCGGGGTCAAGTTTGAGAATATTAATCGTTCCAACTTGACCAATACTGCCAAATAAAATGGCGTTATCACCAGCAGACTGAGAAATTGTCCCACTCATCCCAACCTCCTATCGTTGAATATTAATATTTCCGGCTGAACCTATCGATCCAAAGCCAATGCTGTCGTTACAAAATGTTTGGCTAATTGAATTATTTGGTTGACTTATCGATTCTTGATTAGTATGATTCTCTGTTTTATGTTCTTCTTGAGAAGGTTGTGGTCTAAATTTCAATACTGGAGTGGCTGATTCGGGAATACCTTCTAAGTCAATAGAAGCGCAGCCGATATCATAACAGTATTTATAAGAATAACCTGCACCCAAGGCATCATAGAAGCCCACAGCAAATGCGATCGCAGCTTTATCTCCAATCGCCTGATTCATCCCAATTACACAATTAATGTGTTGATAAATTGTATCTGCTTGAGCTTCGGAGTAACAAGCATTAAGTAAAACACATTCAATTTTTGCTTGAAATAAATTAAATAACTTAGCTAGAGACTCTGTACTTACAAGTTTTGCTTCCCCTGCTAGATTCTCAAGAACTAAGCCATCACATCCTAAGCCATGACCAGAGCAATGCACTATCCCCGGCTGATGCTCTAATAATGCACGACGTAAGTCGTCAACTCTCACTGCCCATTCAGTGACAATTTCAAACTGTTCTCGATTTTTAGCTCGTTTCATTGCTCCTTGGATTTCACGTACTTCTTCATCCAAGCGCAATCTACTACTGTTTTTAGGATTGGCTGATAATATCAGTATTTTTTTCACAGTTTTATAATTTTGGCAAGTCAACAAAATCAAAGATTGATACAGTATCAGCTTCCTATATTCCTGAATTTTGCCAAAAATTACCAAAATCACTGTAAATAATACTTGGTGGCTTGGGATTGCTGGAAGGAACGCTCAAAGAAGACTGACAGGTATTTCCGAGACGAGTTGCGATTTTGGCAACCTCAATAAGCTTCCGGTGTATCGGTAACTTTTTAGACAAACAAATACAAGTACCAAACCCTGCGATGCCTACGGCGGTAAACAACGCTGTAGGGAAAATTCCGTGCGTCAACATAAACAGAAGATTGTACAATGACTGCAACTATTACTTGTCCTAAACTCAAAAAGTCTGCTGCTACTAGACCACAGTCACCGTATAAAAGGCTTCATGTGATTATTCCCATAGAAGATATGCTATGGGCTTCGCAGCAAAAGCCTTCAGTCAATCAGCTATGGCAAGAGTGTTGGACGGCTGACCCTTATGGTTCCCGGTGGATGCCTCTAACAAGTGCTTTGGGGTACAGTACTTTTATCTCTGCAAAGAAAATTCTATCTGAAAGCGGGTTGTTTATTTTCAAGCCGGACAAGTCCATAGAGGATGGCCGGGAAACGGCTAGCTGGATGGTGAAAAATTTGCATGGCAGTCGGATGAAGGAGTTTTGGGAGAAAGCCAATTCAGAAAATCAGCAACCAAATTCTCAAAAAGGAGAACCAAATGCTGAAAATACAGAGATGAATGCTGGCTGTGAAGAAATGCGTGCTTTGTATAAAGCGTCTATCTCTGGTCAAATTCAGTCAGAGCAAGCGTTTCAAGAACCTTCACGAACTGCTCAAAAACAGTTCACGAACTCTTCAAAAGAGTTCGTGAACTGTGTCTCTGACACGCTTATAGAAAATTCGCGTGAGGAGGAGACGGCTCATGCGCCCTTGAGGGGCGCGTCGCCTCAGATTGTTCAAGGCGGGGAAGAGTTGGAGGAAGAATTACCTGCGGTAATGGACTGTACGACGCTGACGCTTGTGGATACTGCACCGAGTCAGTCTACTTCGTTGCTGTCTGAAAACCAGGATTGTGGCGTTGAGCCGAGAGACTGTCATGAAGGTACTTATTCCGCCGCGCTTGTTGCACAAAATAAAAAATCTTTAGATTCTCCGATCGCTAATCAAACTCAGGGGCAAGTAGAACAGGATCACTCTGCTATGTTGTTGGTTGAAAATTCAGTTTCAGGCGGAAAAGTCAAAACAGTTTATGAGGGTGAAGCTTCCGCCGCGCCCGTCACTGAAAAATGGTCACATGAGGCGATTGTAGCGCGTTCAAATGTGCGACCGGAGCGTATGCAGAAACCTAAACTTGCGGCGAATTCGGGGCAGAATCCGGGGTTTGACTTTTTGCGGGAGTGCTGGGATGACGATCCGGCTTTGCAGATTGTGATCAAGAAGTTGCTGGTGAAGTATCGGCAGTGGGGGATTGCAGTTATGGATGGGGTGTTGATTGAGCGGGAGGAGTAGCATGATCGCTAACTTTGAAGGAAGCGCTCCAAACGAGGATTGAGGTT
>NZ_JADEXU010000280.1 GCF_015206895.1 Nostoc sp. LEGE 12450
ACTGGAGGAGCGGCGATGAAGGCGATTACGAAGCAAGCGGTGGCTGCTAGCAAGGTGGGGATCATTACTACGCCGAACCAGCCGATGTAGATGCGGTTGTTGGTGCTGGTGATCCACTCACAGAATCTATCCCATACGTTGGCGCTTGAGCGCTGTTGTAAGGTTGTTGTCATTGTTTTATAAATGCGATTATTTGCGGATGAATTAGGTAGGTTTGACTACCTGTTACACATCTTAAAGAATTTATTGCGTTTTGTAAAGTAGTTTCAGAAAAAACTTTCTCTTGGGATTTTCGTACCCGCAACAGAATCCCCAACTCCCTGAAAAAAGGAGACTCTCAATATTGACGACGGGCTACCCTACACACTTTTTTCATGTAGGTGCGTTGCCTCCAAAATTTTCACACTTGTTTCTGGAACTGAATCTTGGTGATAAATAGAAGAAATTTACTACCGATTAGCTATCAACCATTCTTCACGAATAGTTGATGGTAGGGGCGGGCGCAAGCAGAGATAAACAAGTGGACCAAGTAGTGGGACAAATGCTACTAGCCAAAACACCTGGGGATTATTCCAGTGGCGACGACCGATATCATCACCAAGGATTGTGGGGAATAAAAGACAAAAAAGGCAAAATGCCAAGCTCATACCATTAATAAAGCGATCGCTTTGGAACTGCTGCACAAAATCTCCCCAGTCACCGAAGGCAAACGCATAGGACAGCAAGGCAACAGTGCTTAAACTCAAAACAATCCCAAAAAAACGAGAATCCAGCAGCCCTAAAAAAGCATCCTTTTGTCCAGAAAATTCTTGATTTGGTTCACGAAAAGCCAGATATGGTAATAGACTAAGCACGCCTGACCCTACTGATGCTAAGGCAAAAGGCCAAAAAGGAATCCGTTGCATCCTGCCATCAATGAACAACAAACCATTGTAAATCAGTAGCCAGATGCCCACTAGAGAAAATAAAGAGAGGATAATTGGATTTATGTCAAGCCACTGAAGAGTAAATATATTTTTCAGCAGAATTAAGGTTTTCTGTAAATGCAGGGGCGGTGCTAATAGTAATATATAGGCGATAAATCCAAGCCATAGTAACCACAATGCAGCTTTTCTAGTCATCTTTAGATGGTGTGCATTTAATATAATTACTAATTTATAATTCGTATTTTTTGCGTCTAAATCCCCCTTTTTGTAGAACGTTGCCCTTAGCTTTACTTTAATTTGCAGCTGGCTGCTGACTGGGTATTGCCTCTACGCCCACTTCTGGTAGAGGTGGACGCACACACAAATAAATCAATGGACCGAATAGCGGTATCAACGCGATTAACCAGAATATCTGTGGATTTTTCCAACCGCGACGCGCCATATCATCCCCTAGTAATGCGGGAAATAAGAGGCTAAGTAGGGAAAAATCTAAACTCATTACATTGATAAAGCGGTTTGTTTGCCACTGTTGCACAAAATTGCCCCAATCTCCTCCTTTTAAACCGTAGGCAACTAGAAGAACTGTGGCTACAGTCAACACAATCCCAGTCACACGAGAATCTAGCAGCTTGAGTAAGATATTCTTTTTACCAACAAACTGATTATTTGGTTCTCTAAGGGCTAAGTAGGGTAACAAGGCAAATATGCCGACTCCAAAGGAGGCAGTAGCAAATAGCCAAGCAGGTATTTTTTGCCCTTTACCATCAATAAACACTACTGCGCTGTACACCAGAGGCCAGATACCCATGAGGTTGAATAGTGCTACTACTAATGGGTTAACGCCTTGCCACTGTCCAGTCGAAAGGTTTTTAATTAACTCGAATGTACCGGGTTGCTCAGGAGGTGCGAGGAAAAAAGCATAGATAGTGAATCCTAACCATAGGAAACCAAAGGCAATTTTTCTAGCCATAAAATATTTAAGTAGGATTAATTATTAATTTTGCCACTACAAATTGGGCTATCTACCTGCGATCGCATTATTCATTTGTCTAGACTCGTAGCAGCTTATCCCTAAACTTTACGGGTTGAAATAACTGAAGGCTTCTGAGAGGTAATCAGCAGCAGATGCTACAACTGCGATCGCACTTTCATAATCTAAGCGCGTTGGCCCCAAAACTCCCACACTTCCTACAGGTATTGAACCTCGGCGATAGTTCGAAGAAATCAAAGTGCAGGTGCGTATCGGTTCTAATGGATTTTCTGCGCCAATGCGAACCGTTACCCTTGACTTCCCAGCATCCTCCGGTTCTGGTTCCTCAAATATTAATCGCCATAGTTGGTCTTGTTCTTCTTCCAGCAGGTGGATAATCGTTTGTACCTGCTGTAACTGGGAAAATTCTGGCTGGCGCAAAACTTCTGACACACCCCGAACCATAATTTGTGTGGCAGTCGGCGCAAGAGTGCGACGAGTCAATTCGGCAACAGAATTTTTCAAGAATTCTCCGTAGCGTTGGAATTCCTGATCTAGTTCGCTCCAGTTGAGGTTGGCTAATTCCAACAGACTTCGCCCCCGTAAGTGGGTATTCAAAAAGTTAGAAACAATCTGCAACTCGCGATCGACTACCTCTGAATCTCGTTGTGTCTCTTCTGGTATTGGCGACAAATCCATTAACTTGGAATGTGTCTCATAACCATCGGTAACAACTATTAACATGATCCGCCCAGCTTCAATTTGCACTAATTGCAGATGTCGCAATAGTGCTGTTGTAGTTTGCGGCATAGTTATCAAGCTAATGCAACCACTCAAGGTTGCTAAAATTTGCGCGGCTCCTTGCAGTAGGGTTTCTAAACTCCGATCTTCCCACTGGAGATGTTTTTGCAATGCCACCTCTATTTCTCGCCCTAAAGTTTCTGTCCGCGTAACGTCTGTCTGCGACACGCTGCGTGAACGCAGAGAAGGTGTAATTAGCTGGTCAACATAAATGCGATAGCCTGAATCTGAAGGTACACGTCCAGCAGAAGCGTGTGGTTGGTAGAGTAATCCAGACTTTTCTAAAACGCCCATCACATTGCGAATTGTGGCTGAACTTACACCCAGGTCGTACTCTTCGCCCAAAGCCTTTGAACCAACAGGCTCTGCCGTAGCAATGTAGTGACGTACCGTTGCCCAAAGTATATGCTGTTGCCGATTTGTTAACTGGACTTCCATAGGATATGTTTTGCTAGAGGCAAATTTTAATCAAAGTCTGGAGAAATTTCTGGATTTGATTTAAACAAGGAATATTAATAATTTATTAAGATAACAAATTATACAATTTTATTGTGATAATTAATTTTAAGGTTCATGTACACCATTGTTGAAAAGTGCGCTCTAAATAGAATCTAGGCTTTGCATCAAAAGCTAAGAGTTTGAATTTACAACACTAGTCTCTGGCTTATTTTTGCATAATTCTACACTTATAAAAGTATTGTTGTATACGTATTTTTGCGGCTATTGCAGCTTAAGATTAGGGTCGAAAAGTTGCGTAAGTTGTGTAGCCATTGGAGAAAGTTATAAACATTTCTGGCTAGTCCCTGAACTAATTTAGTGCTATTTTCACAATAGCAAAAGCCAGATGGAATTAAGTTCCATCTGAGTAATGCACCCAAACACAAGCTAATACTGGGGAATTGAATGGTCTACTAAGATGGAGTAAGCATCAATACCACCAGAAATATTTTGCACATTTGTAAAACCTTGAGCAATTAACCACTGACACATTTGGGCAGAGCGAATACCGTGATGGCATAGCACAAGGGTTTCAGCTTGAGGATTGAAGAGGGTAGGTATTTCATGTCCCCATTCGGCAAATTGACTCAAGGGTAGGTTGACAAAGCCCTCAATGTTAGCGATCGCCAATTCTTCTGGTTCTCGGACATCTACTAGCTGTATACTTCCATCACCAGAGGAAAGACGTTGTGCCAGTTCTTCTACACTAATCTGGTTCATGGGTTGACTAAAAGAATTCCCTATAAACAGTCCTAATCTTATTTATGGTGACAGAAAATCTCTGCCTTTGCATGAGTATCGATTCTCAAGAAGGCTGATAAATTCTGCTAGGCTTTCTGCTTAAATGGCTGTAAACCGTCTTTTTTAAAGGTTTAATGTGAATAGGCAACGTTCATTGATTGGTTTTATCGTAGCAGGTGCGATCGCATTGCTAATTGCGATCGCTGGCTTTTACTGGTTTTTCGCCAAAAATCCGGCTAATCTCATTGCTTCTACCTCTGAGCCTGGTGCAGCCATATTCGTATCAAAACTTTCGCCAGCAATGGTTTCATTGCTGACGAATCCCGATCGGTTGCAGGCGTTAGAACGTGAAGAAGAACTATCTAAACTCAAAACCAGTTTATTCGCCAAAAGTGGCATAGATTATAAACAAGACGTTCAACCCTGGCTAGGGAATGAAATTACATTAGCTATCACTACCTTAGATATCGATCGCGATCCAGAAAACGGACAGCAGCCAGGATATCTCTTAGCACTAGCAACCAAGCAACCGGAGAAAAGCCGCGAGTTTGTCGAGTTGTTATTTTCCAAATGGGCGTTATCTGGCGCAACCTTAGCTGTTGAACAATATAAAGGTGTAAAGCTGATTTATGACAATTCTCAACCAGAGAAGGATTTACTTGCAGGTGCGGTTGTTGGTGAAGGCTTTGTGTTGTTTGCCAACGATCCGAAAGTCTTGAAAGACGCGATCAATAACGTCCAAGCGCCCGATCTGAATTTGACTAGCTCCCCCGAATACCAAAAAGCTACTAAAGAACTGCCCAAAGGAGGTTTAGCTGTAGCGTTCTTAAATCTTCCCGTTGTGGCAAAATGGCAAGGCTTAGAATTGTCAGAACAACTTTATAACAGTGAAATTATTTCTCTGGCGTTGAATCCCAAAGGATTGCTAGCAGAAACGACCTTTTTGACTTCATCAGAAATTCTCACTCCATCTGCACCACTATCTAAACCTGTAGGAGCATTGCAATATGTTCCAGCATCGGCAGGTTTGGCAATTTCTGGCTCAAATTTGAGTAATTTGGGTAAGAGCGATTTAGCCAAACTCTGGAAACAAGCAACAGCTACTATATATGGTTCTGGGGAAGATGTGGTTTCTCGATTAGCCAAACCTTTAGTAGATGTTCAAAAACGCTGGGGTATAAACTTACCAGAGGATATTTTTAGTTGGGTACAGGGAGAATATGCGATCGCATTGTTACCTGAGAAAGAGCAAACAACCCCTCATTGGATTTTTGTGGTGGAAAAATCTGAGAGTGTAGAACAAGGTATTACTCGTTTGGATGCGATCGCATCATCCAATGGACTCAGCATTAATCCCCTGACTATAGATAAGCAAAAAGTCTCCGCTTGGACAGAGTTAACTACGGCGGCTAAAAAAAGTGATGCTAAAGAAGGAGCATCTTTCAGTATTGAAACAAAAGTGCGGGGATTGCACACAACTTTAGGAAATTACGAAATTTTCACTTCTGACTTAGAAACGATAAATGAAATTCTCACAACTAAGGATAATTCCTTAATTGACAATCCCAATTTTCAAGATAGTATTGCTGCAATTCCCTTACCAAACCAAGGCTATATATATCTTGACTGGACAAAGAGCCAGAATTTATTAGAGCGTCAAGTACCGATTCTCAAGCTAGCGGAAGTTTTAGGGAAACCGTTTTTTGATAATCTGCGATCGCTCACAGTTAGCAGTTATGGAACTGACACGCGATCGCTCAAAGGTGGCGTTTTCTTCCAACTCAAGAATTCATGAGATTTTCATAAAAACTCAAGTGCAGAAGGTTAAAAATTATTTTATCTTCTGCCTTTTTCTGTTCCGTAAGATTTTCGTAAATTTACTGTATTATTTGCTATTTAAATCGTCCGTTAAGGGTTTTCTTTAGGAGGCAAGATCCTGCATCCAACAGAGGTAATCACATCCAAATCATCAGTTGGGGAATGGTCGCTGCTGTTTATATCAAGAGACAGCCTAGCAATTAGCTGTTTGCTTTAAAAACCCTTTATTGTGGCACATTTTAATGTGGCACAACCAACTGAAATTTCACTGGAATTTTTTCATTAGAATATGTATATATCATTACTAATTTAACAGCCTGTTGGAGGGCTACTATGAAATTTTGTCGCCCCCGACTTGAGTTTAGCGGCGGCTGGTTGTTGGCTATACTTGCCACCATCACAGCTACACCTGTAATTGCAGAGACAGCAGCGAATTTTGGTACTTTTACCGTGTCAACAAACTCTAATCCAGCACAAGGAACAGTGCAGGGGTTTACAGGTGGTTCTTACTCATTGTCTGCCATAAGTAACCGCGATCGCGACCAAAAAGCCTGTATTGGTTTTGCCGATCCTAATCCAGATCACATTATGGTTTTGGAAAATGACTTTTCCCAGCTAACAATCAAAGTCGATAGCAACAATACCGACACAACTTTACTCATTCAAGGCCCAGATCAAAACACAATTCGCTGCGGCGATGATACTGGCAAAAGAAAAGATGCTAGCGTTAGCGATCGCAACTGGAAAAAAGGTACTTATCGGATTTGGGTAGGTACATTTAATTCTGGGGTCAAGCGTGATTATAC
>NZ_JADEXU010000281.1 GCF_015206895.1 Nostoc sp. LEGE 12450
TTTCTGGTGAAGCGGCATCGCTGGCTAAAATTTCGCCCAATTCTGTCTCTTTTTCATCTCCCACTTGTTTATTTAAAGAAATGGCTGTCCGAGAAGCAGTGAGATATTCTCGAAGCTTATCTGTGCTTATGTTTAATGCTGATGCAATTTCTTCGGCAGTGGCATGACGACCGAGTTTTTGAAAGCTTTCTCGCTGTACTTTCTTAATTTTGGTAAGTATTTCAGTGATATGAACAGGCAATCTAATAGTGCGCGATTGTTCTGCTATCGCGCGTGTAATCTCCTGACGAATCCACCAGTAGGCGTAGGTTGATAGCTTATACCCCCGGTTGGGATCAAACTTTTCTATACCCCTTTGTAAGCCAATTGCTCCTTCCTGAATCAAATCTAAGAATTCCAAATTGCGGTTCTGGTATTTCTTAGCAACAGAGACTACTAGTCGCAGGTTAGCTGTCACCATTTTTTGTTTAGCTTTTTGACCAAGGTGTAGTGCTGCTCGGACTTGTGCTTCGGTTTTTTCAACAGCGTTGGCTAATTCTGTCATTGTTGGTTCGCGGTCTAGCTGTTGGGTGAGTTCATTTTTAGATTGCTCAATGGCAATCATTTCTTGTACAAGTCTTGCATAAGCAATTTCTTCCTCTGGCTTCAATAAAGGATACTGACCAATTTCTTGCAAATAGATGCGAACCATGTCTGAACTGAGGCTGGACATACAAACTTTTCGGCTTTTTTTAACCAGGGGATTTAAAAGTATAAATCAAATAATTCAATAAACTTTTTTATTTTTAACAATTCAGTCCTGCCTGAAGTAACCTCTGCTTTAACCTTGTGTAGCGCTTTTGGTCATCAGTAGAGCGCACCGCTAGAGATATCGCTTTTTTTGCTCCAACCACGATCGCTAATTTCTTGGCACGAGTTATACCAGTGTAAAACAGGTTCCGGGTCAACATCATATAGTGCTGCATATAGATTGGCAGAACTATCACCGGATATTCTGAGCCTTGGCTTTTATGAATCGAAATGCTCCAGGCAAGGGCAATTTCATTCAGGTCAGCGTAATCGTAAACCACAGTCCGCTCACCATATTGCACTGTAACTTCCTGCTCGACAGTATCAATGGTGAGGATTATTCCCAAGTCGCCGTTGAAAACTTCGCGGTTGTAGTCGTTGGTTAGCTGGATAATGCGATCGCCCTCGCGCAACAAATTCCCACCTCTGTTAATCTCCACCTTGCTCGGGCTGGGTGGGTTGATCAACTGCTGCAATACTGTGTTCAGGTTACGAGTCCCGATTACTCCCCGTGTCATCGGGCAAAGCACTTGCACATCAGTGGCAGGATTAAAACCTAAGCGGGGAATCAAATCGGTAATCAATTCGCAGATTGCTTGCACTCCATGTTCAGGCTGATGTCCGCCGCCGTGCCAAATACAATCGGACACAGGATTGTCAGAAATCGCTTCAATCGTGGGATAAATTCCTCGATTAATCTGATGAGCAGCAGTGATAATTGCACTTGTTTGAGCTTGGCGGAATACCTGAGTTAACCGCACTACTGGCACGCAACCAGAATTAATAAAATCAGCAAGTATTTGACCTGGGCCCACAGATGGTAGCTGGTCAATGTCACCCACCAACAACAGTAGAGCGCCAGCCAATACTGCTTTAACCAAGGAGTAAGCCAGAAACAAATCAAGCATCGAAGCTTCGTCAGCGATAATTGCCGTGTGGGGCAAAGGATTTTCGCTATCGCGCTTGAAACCCCTTGAGCGAGGGTCAAATTCTAACAAGCGATGTATAGTTTTAGCTTCCAGCCCAGTCATTTCACCTAAGCGTTGAGCAGCCCGTCCAGTGGGTGCAGCCAACGCAATAGATTTACCCATTGCTTTCCACAGGCTGACAATGGTGTGAGTTGTGAAGGTCTTTCCAACGCCAGGGCCACCAGTGAGGATCATTATTTTGGAGTACGCTGCTGTTTCTACAGCTTGGCGTTGCTGTTCTGAAAGCTGAATTTTACGGCTGGCTGTAAAGCGGTCAATCCAATCACGCACACGCTCAATGTCAGTGTCAACAGGATTTTCCAAGCGTTGGCGTATCAATTGAGCTAAATTCTGTTCCGTATGAAAGTAAGTCGGCTTATAGCAAAGTAGCCTTTTTTCTTCATCCCGCTCTCTAATCAGCTCCTCTACAAGAGCCATATCTTTAATAATGATCGCAACCGCTTCTTCTGTGGACTGATGAGATTCGGTAGTCAGCAGTTTTATTACCGACTCAATCAGTTCGCTTTGTGGCAGGTAACAGTGACCATCTTCGGCAGCTTCACTTAGACAGTGGACAATCCCCGCACGATAACGAAATTCTGAGTCCGGTGCAATTCCTATATTTCTCGCAATCTTGTCAGCAGTTAGGAAACCAATCCCGTAAATGTCGGCTGCTAACTGATAAGGGTTCTTGGTAACAGTGGCAATCGCCTCATCTTTATATTGCTTGTAAATCTTCACAGCATAAGTGGTAGAAACGCCATGCCCCTGGAGAAATACCATTACTTCTTTTATGGCTTTCTGTGTCTCCCAGGCATTTTTAATTAACTTAATCCGCTTTTTGGCAATGCCTTGAACTTCAATGAGCCGATCAATTTGGTTTTCGATAATGTCCAGGGTTTCTAAACCAAAGTGGGCAACAATGCGTCTTGCTGTTACTGGGCCAACACCTTTGATCAGTCCACTGCCTAAATATTTCTCAATTCCAGTGAGAGTAGCTGGTTTGGTTTCTTTGTAGTTGACTACTTGGAACTGGGGGCCAAATTGTGGATGGTCACGCCAGAAACCAGTTAGCTGTAGAGTTTGACCTGGCTGAATATTGGCAAAGCTGCCGACGATTGTTGTGAGTTCGGTGCTACGGGGGCGGGTCAGTCTTGCCACTGTGTAACCCGATTCAGCAGAGTAAAAAGTTAAACGTTCTACGACTCCGGTGATTGTTTCGTGTTGAGGAAAGGCGCTTACTTGTTGAGGGGAAAGATTCGGTGGAGTGGACATTGCTTATCATCAGATGCCGCACATCATTATAATACTGGGAGTGGAGTTATTATAGTACATAAGTACTGTGCAATACACCCTGCATTAGTGTCATCGAAAACTCACCCTAATTTCCTTTTATCACTCCTATATGTCATAGCTCTAAAACACCGATTCAGTAATAAAAGGCGAGGCTGGAAAATCAGATTTTTAGGTCATTTCAACGACAATTTCCTTCTTGCACTTAAAAGAAAAAGAAACTTGAGTTTTTCATCATAACTTTGAATACCGAATCGGTGTTCTAGGTTTCCTCTTAAGTGGGACTAGTGATTTTTGGGTGCTTGAGGAGGGCGGTAGCTTTCGCAGCAGTAAAGCGATCCTGGTTATATCTATTATCAACGAGGTGAACAAAAACGTTTAGAACAAATTAGATAACACCTTGAGTTGTTAACTCACTTTGTCCAGGATAACTATATTACAATAACTGCTTGCTACATCAGGGTTTTAATTTCATCGAGCTTTTCTTGAAGGACTTGGCGTAGTTTAATAAGTCGTGTCTGCTCCAATATTTTTAAATTTATTGATTGGATATCCTTAATAGTTTTGTCCATCTGTTTGTTCTGCTTGGCTTTAGAATTAGAAGTACTATACTGCTCTAAGGTTTGTTTAACTAGTGTTTTAGTTTGGCTCAATGATAGTTTTTCTTCAATGACTCGATTAGTTACCTGAGTACGAATCATCAAAGCTTCAGATTCATCAATTTTCATCTGTTCAGAGGATAATTTATTAAGTTCTCTAACTTTGCTGGTTTCTAGCCCTTCAGAGCGAATGACATTTTTGAGGTCTTCCGTCACTTTAAGAAGAGGAAAGATATTGTTATTAATCGATACTGGATTCAGTTGTAGTCCTAACAATACTGAAACAATCTCATATTCCTCATGTTCCTTGAAATCAGATGTTTCTAGCCATTCTTGTTGTGTTATTAGATCAGAATCTTTAATCAGTGCGAGATATTGAAGCTTCTTGCTGCGGACTAGTCGGTTAATGAAAGCATTCAAATACTTTGGAATCTCGTCTTCTCGTCCGCTCAGATCGGGATATTTATAAATAATTAATCGAATAAGAGCAGTTGCTAAGTCAAGGTCATGAAGTTTTTGGGAGTGAATACTACTTACTAATTGACCCTCAAAAACCACGACTTCATCTGAAGTATCTTCTTTAGGTAGAAAGACAGCTTTCAGTTTTGTCATTCCAGCAGATGGAGCTGACCTCCATCTGAGTTCTCCATCAAATATTTTGTAGCGTCCATCAAGTTGTGGAATAAGCACTATTGGATTTTGCTGACCTTGCCGACGCAGACTTTCTGCTCGTTCTTGGATTATTAATTGAGGAAATGTTTGTCTTGGTTGAGCCGGATCGGGATCTATAAGACTTACAGCAATTTCATGTATCCCTCCTTGAGTAGCCAGTTGATTAGTGAGTTGCTCAATTTGTTGCTCTAATGTAGTTTTTTCTTCTGAACTAAATACATTTGCTCGCAGCTGTATAATTTCTACTTCGAGTTTCTCTATCTGACTTTTAAGTTGGTGAATTTGCTGAGACTGACCTGCTTGGCCAAACAGTTGACTAATTTCTACAGGTTTTTTACTTGACATCACAGTTCCTCTGTCATCAATTTGATTAAGCTAGTCACAATAGGTTTAAAGTCTTCACTAGCATCATAACCAGGTCGATATAAATTTAAGGGTAATCCAGAACCACTAGCTTTAAGGTAGTAATTAGATTCTCGAATGTAGGGAAAGCATCGGATTCCCATCTGTTTAATTAGAAAGGGAAGAGTTCTCTCAGGCTCAATATCAGTTCTGAGGTTGCCTTTTTTGTCTAAACCTAAAATATCTCGATGTGCCCCAACGCCATATAAATCTACTCGTGTAGGTACAAACCCTAATATTTCAGGTTGAGGCTTCAATCTCAAATCGTCTACTTTACTATAAAACCAATCTAAAAAACCTGCGAAAGCTCCTGTATCTTTATATTCTGGTTTGATAGGAACAAGCACATGTGTAGAAGCTGCTAGTGCAATCAAACCCATAGGCTCTAAGGAAGCAGGAGTATCAAAGATAATCAAATCGCTATTTAAGGGAAAATCTTCTAATCTATCTTTCAGTGTGTAGTGACGGCGATTATAGTTATATATTTCTGCAATGCTTTCTTCGAGAAATTTCCCTCCCTGAATAGCCGTCACCGTGGAAAGATGTTCTGTCCAAAGTGGAACAAGTGGGTAGTCACCTGTAAATGTTTTTTTGAAGACAGCAGCTAGAGACTGTTCCATTGATGCTGGTGCAAGCCTAGCAAAAATACATAGTGAACCGTTTTGGTCCAGTTCTATTAGGGTAACTTTATAACCTTTGGCACCTACAGCATATGCTAAATGGGTTGCTACCGTGGTTTTACCTGACCCACCTGCATTACTAGCAATTGTTAGTCGGATCTGCTTTTTAACTTTTTTCTTTTTCATTACAATGTCTTTTTAAACTCACATCTTTCTTGTTTTAGTTATTATCAACAACTGAGTTAATTGAAAAAGCCGGGATTTCAGAAAAAAGTTGTTTTACATAACAAGGCTCCTCAAATCTTTGATAGTGGCAACTTAAGACATAGTATACGGTTCAGTTATGAAACTAACATTAGTTTCATAACTGAACCGTATATGGCTAAGGTTAATTTATTCTGCTCTAAGATTCGCTAATTATTACTGTTCTACTAGCTACCAGTAGCCCACCAATAACATCTTTGGGGTGTAACTGTAGGAAGACATCAGAACTAAAAGAAACACAGCTTTGGACTAGCCAATTACAAAGATTAAACTTTTCCACTCCCATCTGTAGATCAGTTACCCCTTATTGAGTCAAATCCGGCAGTTATAAGTTATTTCAGCAATATTTTTTAGCTACTCCAGCCTTCCCTTCTTTACGCACTGCACCCCTGCGAATGTCTCAGATGATCAGGTTTAATTGAGACATTAACTCTCAACATCGCTTATTTCCAGCCGAAACCCGTCGCTATCCTCAAAATCACGATCCTGCTAGACCACGCTTATCACCCTGAACATCTTACAGAGGCACTAAAGTATAAATCAAGCTGTCAACGATGATCTAAATTAATTTTTGCTGCGTTGACAGAAAAGATTTCAAAAAATTCTATGGGGGCTATATGGGGGCTATATGTACCCCAAAGCAGTTTAGAGGCTTGAGCAAAATTTGACTCCCACATGGGGGCTATATGGGGGCTATATGGGGTACATCAGATTGAGTGAGGTTTTACCCCACTTAGCCCCCAAGAGGTTATGATAATTTTTTGACGCTGAAGAAAAAAA
>NZ_JADEXU010000282.1 GCF_015206895.1 Nostoc sp. LEGE 12450
GAGGACTTGGGGACAAGGAGGATTGGGGACAAGGGGAAAGACTTGTTTCAAGTTCTCACCTCTTGTCTCCTTGTCCCCTTGTCCCCTTGTCCCCTTGTCTCCTGCTCCTCTGCCCCCTGCCCCCCTGCCTCCTCTCCTAGAAGCCAAAATAAAGTTATAACTCTTGTGGAGTCATCACTAATGCAATCAGCAAACAAACTACCGCGATGGTTAACTATAGGATTGGCATTTCCGATTATTATTCTTAACGGTTGGCTATTGCTCCAGGTGGTGCAGTATTTTCAGCCATTGATCAGCATTATTGCCGCCGCCATTCTACTGGCTTTTGTCTTGAACTATCCAATCCAGTTTTTGCAAGAACAAGGGGTAAAACGTAACCTAGCGATCGCAGGAGTGTTGCTTTTAACTCTAGTGGTTTTAGTGGCTTTAGGCATTACCTTAGTTCCCCTAATTATCCAACAACTCGTTGAGCTAGCCAATATTTTGCCAAGTTGGATTGATTCTGGTACTCAGCAACTCCAAACTTTTCAGGATTGGGCGTTAAGTCAGCAACAGCTTCCCATTAATTTAAGTGGGTTATTTACCCAAGTTCTGGAACGATTATCTAACCAACTTCAGTCTTTCACTGGCAGAATTCTTGGTTTCGCCGTCGATACCATTGGTATTGTTCTCAATGTGTTGCTGGCGGTAGTGCTAACTGTCTATCTAATATTAAACGGGGAACGTCTTTGGGACGGAATATTTCAGTGGTTTCCCCATAACATCGGGTTAAGATTGCGAGAATTACTGCGAGAAGACTTCCACAATTACTTTATCGGTCAAGCAACATTGGGAGCCGTATTGGGGGTGACAATTACACTGGCATTTTTGACGCTGCGAGTTCCCTTGGCTTTACTTTTTGGCATTGGGATTGGTTTGTTTTCTCTCTTCCCCTTTGGTACAGGATTCGGCATTGCCATAGTAAGCCTTTTGGTAGCAT
Organism: Nostoc sp. LEGE 12450; assembly: GCF_015206895.1. Taxonomy (GTDB): domain Bacteria; phylum Cyanobacteriota; class Cyanobacteriia; order Cyanobacteriales; family Nostocaceae; genus Nostoc. The sequence continues at coordinate 980 of NZ_JADEXU010000282.1, forward strand.
TGCAAAACTTTTGGTTAGGAGTTGAAGTATTAGGTATAGCCGTTGCAATCGACCAAGTTAATTCTAATTTTGTTGCACCTCGAATTCTTGGTAATTTAACTGGTTTAAATCCCGTGTGGGTAGTGATTTCTTTGTTGTTGGGGGCAAAGTTAGGAGGAGTGCTGGGTTTGTTAATTGCAATTCCTATTGCTAGTTTTATCAAGGATACAACTGATAGCTGGCGAGCTGGAGAGTTTAATAAGATAGATGATATCGTGTCAGAACCTATTACAGTAACAAGTGAAACAGCAGGGACTTATAGTTAAAATTCGATATCTAAGTGAAGAAAAATGAACTAAAAATGCCTCTCTTATCACTATTGTTTGTTTTTCTAAACAAGCTCAGAATTTAGGTGAACCGGAATTTCAATTATAAACTCAGTCCCTTTGCCAAAAGTTGATATACATTGCAGATGACCACCGTGTTTTTCCACAACAATTTGATAACTAATAGATAAACCTAATCCAGTCCCTTTCCCAACTGGTTTAGTAGTAAAAAATGGATCAAATAATTGCTTTTGCAAACTTTCTTCAATTCCCGGGCCATTATCGGAAATGCGAATAATTACTTGATTGTCATCAGTGAGTTGAGTCCGAATACAAATTTTTCCTTTATCCCTTACCAATGACGTAGGCGCTTCGCCTTCCCGCAGGGTATGACTAATACTTCGGCTCCTTTCGATTTCTTTGCGAGACGCTACGCGAACGCTCAAGGCAAGTCGCTCAGTACAAGTGGCAAATGACTCTTCTATAGCATCAATAGCATTCACCAAAATATTCATAAATACCTGATTGAGTAACCCAGCGTAGCACTCTACTTGCGGAAGCTCGCCGTATTCTTTAATTATGTTGATGTTTTCACCTATTTGGTTATTTTGAAGACGACTTTGTAAGATTGTTAGCGTACTATCAATACCTTCATGGATATCAACTAATTTTTTCTCAGATTCATCAAGACGAGAAAAATTTCGTAAAGAAAGAATGATTTGCTCGATTCGCTTGGTACCAACCTGCATAGAAGTGAGAAGACGGGGAAGATCGGTAGTTAAAAAATCCAGTTCAATTTGTGCGATCGCAGTTTTAATTTCCGTTTCTGGTTCAGGATAAGATTGTTGGTACAATCTAATGATATTGAGTAGATTTTGACTATATTCGATGGCGTGAACAAGGTTCCCAGCAATAAAGTTGACAGGATTATTGATTTCGTGTGCAATACCAGCAACAAGCTGTCCTAATGCAGCCATTTTTTCATTCTGAATTAACCGCGTATAGTTTTGCTGAAGATCGCGAAAGCCTGCTTTAGCAACTCTAGATTGTTCCTCTACCTGTTGTAGCTGAACGAGTGTTAATACATGAATTTGGGAGTAAGCTAAGAGTAATTGATGAAAATCGAGCAGCTTATATTTTCCACACGTAGTTTTAACCAAAATTGGCTCGTATGCAATTTGAGGTGGTCGTTGCAAAGTTATCTCAGTTGCTTTAACAATAGGCATATCCTCAGAAATGGCTAATATCTCTGTCTGGAAAAACTTGTAAAGAATTTTAATCGGTTTTGTAGAAAATAAAGCCAAACTGTAGGGGGAACTCATATACTCAAAAAATTTCCGTCGCGAAATCATCCCTACATACTCTTGATTATTATTGAGGATAATTCCTGGTAATAAAGGCTCTTGCTTAAAGAGCGTAACTAAATCATTCCCTGGACACTCTATTTCAATGTAAACTTGCCAAGAGAGTAATTCTTGCAACGTTGACTCTAATCGCAAATTTGACTCATCAGTATTTGTTGTACTACTAATAGTCGATATACTGTCATGCATTGACTGCTGAGGTAATATTTCTGGCAACATTATGAATACCCATCTCTATAATTTCAAAGTTCATCAATCGTTATGAACTTATTTTTCCCAGATTGCTAACCAAAATTCACAGTGTAGATGTGGGAATATAGAGTACCTCAGCAAATTTAATACTTTTATGAGAGCATAGATATTTGGCGGCTTATCATTAGGGGCTATTTATCAAATAAATGTTAATTAGAGTGCATTAGGCAAAAGCAATAACACACCATTTTTATAGCGACGTGCTAGGCGCTATAAGCATCTTTTGAGCTGCAAATCATATCAAAATCTTCACTTAATAAAAAGGTTATATTTTAACCTTTTTATTGATGTTCTCTTTCTATTTAATATTAAACCAAGACCACTAGCAACAGAGTACCACCTAATGTTGTAGACTCATGTACTTTCTCTGTAACACACACATTAAAAATTTTTATTAACCCTTAGATAACTAAATCTTTACTTTTTATTATAAAAAAAGTGGTAAAAGCTTATTTTGTAATACTTTTTAAAATTGCCATTATTTAGTATGGAATCTCATAACCTATTGAGGCTAAACCGTCGCAAGTTTTTGCTACGTTCAGCGATTACGGCAGGTGGAATTATATCCACAAATTTTGCATCAAAATCACAAGTTTTTGCTGAAGCACCTGCAATTATCACCTCAGATAAAATGCGTCCTGCTATACCTTATGGCGTAGCTAGCGGAGATATTTCTAACGATAGTATTGTCATTTGGAGCCGTAGCGATCGCCCCGCCAAAATGATCGTAGAATACTCTACCAGCGAATCTTTTAAAAATGTGCAGCGAGTTGTCGGGTCCAATGCTTTACAAAATAGCGACTTTACAGCACGACTTTATCTGAGAAACCTGCCACCAGACCAACAATTATTTTATCGGGTAATCTTCCAAGATTTAGATTATAAAGGCACTTACAGCGCTCCTGTCAAAGGCACTTTTCGAACTCCCCCCAAATCTAGGCGAGATATATTCTTTGTTTGGGGTGGCGACACTGCCGGTCAGGGATGGGGAATTAATCCTGATTTTGGTGGTATGAAAATTTACGAAACCATGCGTCAACTTAATCCCGACTTTTTCATCCACTCTGGCGATAATATTTATGCTGATGGCCCCATTCAATCAGAAGTGAAGCTAGACGACGGCACAATCTGGAAAAACATCACTACCCCAGAAAAATCAAAAGTAGCAGAAACTCTTACAGAATTTCGTGGCAACTATATTTACAATTTGTTGGATGAAAACATCAAGCGTTTCAACGCTGAAGTTCCGATATTGGCACAGTGGGACGACCACGAAACAAGAAACAATTGGTATCCTGGACAAACTATCCTCAACGATGACCGTTATACAGTTAAAGATGTTAACTTGCTAGCTCAAAGAGCTAGGCAAGCATTTTTGGAATATCTGCCTATTGGGTATACAACCAATGAGCCAGACAAAACGAAAATTTATCGCTCCTTTAAGCATGGCCCATTATTAGACATTTTCATGCTGGATGAGCGTACCTATCGGGGGCCGAATAGCCCTAATAATAAGCCAGTACCAAGTAAAGACACAGAATTTGCGGGTAGAACACAAATACAATGGTTAAAAAGGCAATTGCTGTCATCAAAAGCAACATGGAAAGTGATTGCTAGTGATATGCCTCTGGGATTGATAGTTAGAGATGCTAGCACAAACTTTGAAGCTTGGGCTAACGGAGATGGACCGGCTTTAGGAAGAGAACTGGAACTTGCAGATTTACTCAGATTTATCAAAAATAAGAATATCCAGAATGTTGTTTGGTTAACTGCTGATGTACATTATGCAGCAGCTCACTATTATGACCCCAGCAAAGCACAGTTTACAGACTTTAAGCCTTTTTGGGAGTTTGTCGCCGGGCCTCTGAACTCTGGCACATTTGGGCCAAACCAACTAGAAAATACCTTTGGCCCCCAATTGATATTTCAAAGCCTTCCTCCAGGTACAAAAGCAAATCGTCCCCCAAGTGAAGGTTTGCAATTCTTTGGAGGAGTCAAAATTGATGCTTATACAAAGGTGATGACTGTAACATTGCGTAACTTGGCTGGAAAGACTATTTACAGTGTAGATTTGCCGCCAGAAAAATAAATCATCAAAAGCGTGGCGAAATATTAAAACAAGGGGATTTTACCCCTTGTTTAAGGTAAACAAATTCCACCAGAGTGCAGAAGTTCGTCTGATGGTATTGCTTAGTTTAATTGGTTTGAGATTGCCAAGCGATCGCAGATGGCAATTTATGCTAACTCTATTTATAAGTAGAAGGCAGGAGGTAAAAGGCAGAAGACAAAGAGCAAGAAACACAAAGACAAGATAAATCATTTATAACAATTCCAAACTTTTGTAAACTCTATAATCTCTCTCTTGTCTGTGTACTCTGCACCTCTGTAGTTTATTAAAAATAATAGTCAAAGTAAGTTATCCATGAATATGAAGAAATAAGGAATAACCACTGGCAGCAAAAATAAAAAGGATAGCCGCAGGAAAAATTATTACATCCCTAACAATAAATAAAATCCAATCTTTTCTTAGTTCTTGTTTAAATTTAAGTTCTCTCAGCTTTTGCTCAAGTTCTATATCTTCTTGTGACTGTAAACTTTCAGGTGATAGACTTACTGGATTGTCGCCTGTACTGGCAATTATTTTTGATAAATCTGTTCTATCTGTCATGCTATTTAGACACCAATAATTAAAATATTACTGTCAACTTTCTTTGATAAATGCTCATTGAGGTATTTCTGTAGTATATCGATTGACATCACATCTTCTATGTAGGGTTTGCTGAAACTTCTTCAAACTTTTTACAAAAACTCATAAAATTTAGATAAAAATCTGGTATGAACACAGAACATGTCTCTTCAATAGCTTCAAAACTTAGAGGCAATCAATACTATCTCATCTGACAAGTTGTTTCGGTACAGCAGTTTGTTTGACCAACACTTGCGATCGCAAAGGAAGCTACTGAGTTTATCCTTGCAGCTTCCTGGCGATCGCTAGATCAAACGATTACAGGGCGGCGTAAATGCAGCGACACTCTCAATTAACCAGAAAAGGGGCAAAATCCCCTTGTTAAAGGCAAACTTGCGCCACAGTTGTCAGGTTAATTAAAACAAATCCAAATCTGTCACAGCACCGATACTGCTAGAAGATACCAATTTGGCATATTTCGCCAACACGCCTTTGGTGTAACGCGGAGCGGGGGGTTGCCAATTAGCACGACGACGGGCTAATTCCGATTCAGATATATTCAACTGCAATGAACGAGCCGGTGCATCAATCGTAATACTATCGCCTTCTTCAACAAGAGCGATCGCACCACCAACTGCTGCTTCTGGAGCCACATGACCAACTACCATGCCGTAAGTACCGCCAGAAAAGCGTCCATCGGTAATTAATCCCACCGCATCACCCAAACCAGCCCCGATAATTGCCGAAGTGGGAGCCAACATTTCTCGCATTCCAGGGCCACCCTTGGGCCCTTCGTAGC
>NZ_JADEXU010000283.1 GCF_015206895.1 Nostoc sp. LEGE 12450
ATACATGACTTTACCCTTTCGTCAACTGTTTCTCTGTAGCCTAGTTAGCGCCTTGGGCCTAGTAAGCATACTGCCAAACTTGAACAGTGCTAACGCTGCTGTAGGTGGTTGCCCGATTCCAGCCCTATCTCGCTTCCAACGCCATAAAGTTGTTCGTGGCGAAACTTTGGAGAGCATAGCCCAGCGCTACAATCTCATACCTACAACTATTATTGGTATGAATCCAGCTTTGCAGAATGGCGGACTCGCAGCCGTTGGTAGCGTGCTTCAAATTCCTCCCTACAATGGGATTGTAGTTGAAGTACCTCGCGGTCAAACTTGGCGACAAGTGGCAGCACAATACAAAGTTCGTGCTGATAGCCTTTTTGAGGTGAATGGCTGCCAACAAGACCCCAGAATCGTGTTTGTTCCGGGGGTAAATTGGTCGCCCAATGGTGTTGTAACTAAGTCCCCTTTACCTACTGATGCAGGTACGCCAAACCGTGCATCCCTGTCTGGATATCCCTTGGCACAAGTGTCAAATGTAGGATTAGCTTATGGATGGCAAATTAATCCGGCGACAGGTGAAGTTTTCTTCCACAGTGGTGTTGACTTATTAGCACCAGTTGGGAGTAATGTGTTAGCGATCGCTCCTGGAACCGTAGCCTTTGCTAATGACCAAGGTTCTTATGGCAAGTTGGTCATCATTAACCACAGTGGCGGGCTTCAAAGCCGCTACGCCCAGCTTGACACTATTAAGGTTACTGTTGGTCAGCAAGTAAAAAAAGGAGACATACTAGGGACAGTAGGCACTAGTGGCAAACCAAGTTCCACTCAACCGCATCTCCATTTTGAAGTGCGTTCTACCTCATCTCTGGGTTGGGTAGCGGAAGACCCAAAGGTTTATTTGAAGAAATGAGGAAGCGGGAAGGCAGGGGAGCAGGGGAAGCAGAGGGAGCAAGGGGGAAATAACCAATTCCCAATTCCCAATGCCCAATTCCCAATGCCCAATGCCCTTATGTCCAACTCCCAAATTCGCTAGATTTTATGATGTGCATTCCTGCCTCTGCAAACCTTGCAAATGCTTCATCTGCCTGTTCTGTGTAGTCCACAATATTTGGAACAACAACAGGAGAAGTGCAATCTTCTAAGAGATAGATTTTTTGAGCAAGGGTAGCATCTACCTCTTTAATTTCTGTTAATAAATCGTCAATTGTCCAGGCGACGCAATGACTTTTAGCTTGACCACCAATAATAACAGTATCAAATTCTAAAAGTTGCTTAATCAAACGAGTGTTCTTTTGACCAAGTGGACGTTGTTCAAAATCTTCCAACACCTCTGGACGTAAGATCGAATAGTTTTCTGTTAAAGGATTTTCACCCTTGATTTCAAATTGTGTTTGGCTTTGACGAGCAATGCTGTGGAAAAATATTGCTTCCTCCAGCGATGAAACTAAAGCATGACCAATACCACCCAACATAGAATGATAAGGCCAAATTGTGAGAGGATATTTACCATCTTGGCTGAGTTTTCTAACGTAATGATAAGCGTGTTTTTCTAATAATTCATAATCCCCATTAGTAATACTTTCAGCAACTGCTGGGTTAACCTTCCAGATACCTTGTTCAATGTCTGCCAAGGTGATGTTAGTTGCTGCTGGAGTAGGATGTTCCCCGGCAGCATTCACCCAAAATATAGGATGGAAGATTTGCGTTGCTGTATGGGTATCTAGAGTAGGTACAATTTTTGTAATTACTCCCAAGTTGCGATAGATAAACTCACACAATCTGACGTTATCATTCACCGCCTCATTCCCAGATTGTCCACCTACAAATAATTCAAAGTTGGGGATGCAAAAAGTATTTTGAACATCAATTAACAATAAGCAAATACGATTTTTATCTGAAGATGCTGGTTTGATTCCATGTTGTTTTACCCAAGCTTCAGCTGTTGCAGCTATTTGTTGGTAAGGTACACGCCAGACTTCTCCTACTTTATCGGGGTTAAAGTGTGGGGGAATTGGTAGTTGGGTTGTTGTTTGGGTGTTCATAATTTCAGTTTTTCAATTTTATATTAGGATTTACGCACATTCACCGAATTCTTCTTTTAGCAAAGCACGATTTCGGATTTCATAGGTTGAACAGTAATGTTCTACTCAACCCTAACCTCCAATTATTGATACAGCAATAAATAAAAATATTGTTAGTTCCAGAACAGGATGATAACTATTAATGATACTTATGACATAAATCTTCTGATAGAGAGACGATAACAAGATGAAATTGTATTCTATTAACAATGTTATTTTGACGTAAATATTTATAAGGAAAAAATGGTTTTTATCAGAATTTAAGCCAGAAGAATTACTGAATATTATTACTCAACAAAAGCAGAATGGAGTAAAAAGATGAAGTTTCGCCTAAGACGGCGCAGATTGGGTCAATTTATGCTCGTCAGTACAGTAGCGGCTACGATCGGTAGTTTTGCGGAGAAAACTGTGGCACAAACACTGATAAAAAGAACTACCCCCATGCTGAAAAGTTCGATATCTGAAACTATGAAGGTAACATTACAGGTGAACGGAACAGAACATAGTTTGCAAATTGAACCGCGCGTCACCTTACTTGATGCACTTCGTGAATACATAGGGCTAACTGGCAGTAAAAAAGGTTGTGACCACGGTCAATGCGGTGCCTGTACGGTGCTGGTTGATGGACAGCGAATTAACTCCTGCCTGACTTTTGCCATCATGCACACAGATGCTGCCATTACAACTATTGAAGGTCTGGCGCAAGGAGACAATCTGCACCCGATGCAAGCCGCATTTATTGCCCGCGACGCATTTCAGTGCGGTTATTGCACACCGGGACAAATTTGTTCGGCGGTGAGTTTAGTCAATGAAGGACACGCTAAGTCAGATGACGACATTCGGGAATTGATGAGCGGTAATATCTGCCGTTGCGGTGCTTATCCAAATATCGTGGCTGCTGTCCGCGATGTCTTAGAAGGAAAAAAAGATGCAGCCGTTTAACTATAAAAAAGCGCGACAAGCGGAAAATGCCGTGGCTTTGGTGGCTCCAGATGCCGAAGCCTCGTATCTTGCTGGTGGTACTAGCCTAATCGATTTGATGAAGTTGAATGTGCAAACGCCAAGAGAGTTGGTTGATATTAACCCACTCCCATTAAGCAAGATAGAAATGCAAAGTAACAATCTGCGGATTGGAGCAATGGCACGCAATAGCGACGTTGCTTATGATGCAATAATTCAAAAGCGTTACCCTGTGCTGTCAGAAGCGTTGTTGTCTGGAGCATCACCGCAACTGCGAAACATGGCAACGGTGGGCGGAAATTTGCTACAACGTACCCGGTGTTACTACTTCCGCGATACTTCAATGCCCTGCAATAAGCGCGTTCCTGGTTCCGGTTGTGCGGCAATTGAGGGTTATAATCGGATTCATGCAATTCTCGGCGGTAGCGATCGCTGTATTGCCACTCATCCTTCTGATATGGCGGTGGCAATGGTGGCACTGGATGCGGTTGTGCAAACACGGGGGCCGAATGGAGAGCGGAGTATTCCACTTGTAGATTTTCATCTTGTCCCCGGCGAGACACCAGAACGGGAAACAGTCCTCCAACACGGAGAGTTAATTGTTGCCGTTGACTTACCTGCTTCACCCAATGCAAGCCGATCGCACTATTTAAAAGTTCGCGATCGCGCTTCTTATGCTTTTGCAATGGTATCAGTGGCGGCGGCGCTAGATATTCAAAATGGCATCATTCGCTCGGCACGCATTGCCCTTGGTGGGGTAGGAACAAAACCCTGGCGTGCCTACGATGCAGAAAAAGCCCTTGTGAATGAACCGGCAAACCAGGCAGTATTTCAAGCAGCAGCAAATACTGCCGTTGCTGGAGCTAAACCTCAAAAATACAACGGGTTTAAGGTCGAACTGACTAAACGTACCATCGTTAAGGCGCTGACAACAGTAGGAGGGATGGCATGAATGCAGGGGATACAAATATAGTTGTCGGCAAACCACTCAACCGAGTTGATGGCCATCTGAAGGTTACGGGTAAAGCACGCTATGCGGCAGAGTTTCCAGTCGCAAAAATGACTTATGGAGTCACAATTCAAAGCACGATCGCCAAAGGGAAGATTGCCCAAATCGATACAAAGGCGGCGGAGCAAGTACCAGGTGTATTAGCAGTAATTACCCACCTCAACGCGCCCAAAGCTGATGGAGAAAAAGGCGGCGGTCGCAAGTTGCAAGTACTCCAAGATAACGTTGTGCTTTATAGCGGTCAACACATTGGTGTCGTTGTTGCCGATACCTTGGAACGCGCCATGTATGCTGCTTCGCTGGTGCAAGTCCGCTATGAAGAAGAGAAACCAATCATCAGTATGAGGGAGAATCTCGTTAAGGCATACTTGCCTAAAACTAAACTCCCTAGAGGGGACGATCCTGATTCATCTCACGGCAATGTTAAGCAGGGACTAGCGACTGCTGCGGTGCGCGTCGAGCAAACCTATACCACCCCAGTGGAAAATCATAATCCGATGGAGCCTCATGCCACAACAGCAGTTTGGCAAGGCGATCAAGTGCTGCTGTATGACGCAACTCAGGGAATCTTTTCGGCTCAACAAAAAGTTGCCGGGGTATTAGGAATTGAGCCTGAGAAAGTCCGTATTATGTCTTATTTTGTGGGCGGTGGCTTTGGTTGCAAAGGCGCAGCTTGGTCACACGTACCACTAGCAGCGATCGCAGCACGGCAGGTAAATCGCCCAGTCAAATTAGTTCTAGGACGGACACAAATGTATGGGCCTGTCGGCTTTCGACCAGAGACAATTCAACAAGTTTCTTTGGGTGCAACCCGCGACGGAAAATTAACTGCACTCCGACACACTGGCACTTCCCAGACTTCAAGCTTCGATGAATATATCGAACCTGTTGCTAAAAGCGCCCGCATGATTTACGCTTGCCCAAATATCGAAACTAGCCATCGTCTGGTTCAGATCGATCAGGGAACACCAACCTATATGCGGGCACCAGGAGAGGCTCCTGGCTCGTTCGCTTTAGAGTCGGCAATGGATGAACTGGCTTATGCACTCAATATCGATCCAGTAGAACTACGGCTGCGTAATCATGCTGATAGCGATCCGACTAAAGAACTGCCTTGGTCGAGCAAATCACTCATACAGTGCTACAAAATCGGAGCAGAAAAATTTGGCTGGCAAAAGCGTAATCCTCAACCCCGTTCGATGCGAGACGGCAATTATTTGATTGGTTGGGGTATGGCAACGGCTACTTATCCGACCAATCGTTCTCCGGCATCAGCGATCGCTCAGATTATGGCAGACGGTACAGCCTTAGTGCAAAGCGGTTCTCAAGATATTGGTACGGGAACTTATACTGTAATGACTCAAGTTGCAGCTGACGCACTTGGTTTACCATTTGAGAAAGTTCGTTTTGAACTAGGCGATACAAAGATGCCACAAACTCCCGTTTCTGGTGGATCGCAAACCGCTGCTAGTGTGAGTTCGGCTGTACATTTAGCGGGGAATGAAGCTCGCAGTAAGCTTTTGCAACTAGCACTTGCCGATAAAAAATCACCGCTTTATAGTTCAAATGCTGAAGATGTGATTGCCCAAAATGGCAGCTTTTTCTTAAAGAATAAATCATCTGCAAGCGAAACATATCAAGCAATCTTGGCACGGCATGGAATGAAAATGATCGAAGCGCGTGCAGATTCCAAGCTTACAGACGCAGAAGATAAGTTTTCAATGCACGCATTTGGATCGCAATTTGCCGAAGTCCGCGTTAACCCTGATTCCGGCGAAGTGCGAGTAACGCGCTGGGTGGGAAGCTTTGGTGTGGGACGCATTCTCAACGCTAAAACAGCCAACAGTCAACTCATCGGTGGGATTGTCTACGGTATCGGTATGGCACTGATGGAACATACGATTATAGACCCGAATTTAGGACGCGTTGTCAACCATGATTTAGCTGAGTATCACGTACCAGTAAATGCAGACGTTCCTGATATTGAGGTGTTGTTTGTTGATGAACACGATCCACATATCAATCCGCTTGGTGTCAAGGGGATTGGGGAAATTGGCATTACCGGTACTGCTGCGGCGATCGCTAACGCTGTTTATCATGCCACAGGTAAGCGCGTTCGTGATTTGCCAATTACATTAGATAAATTGCAGTAGTCATTTGTCATTTGTCATTTGTCATTGGTCATTTGCCATTGGGCACTGGGAAATGGGCATGGGCAAGAAGACTTGGGGACAAGGAGAATTGGGGACAAGGGGAAAGACTTGTTTCAAGTTCTCATCTCTTGTCCCCTTGTCCCCTTGTC
>NZ_JADEXU010000028.1 GCF_015206895.1 Nostoc sp. LEGE 12450
GGGCATTGGGCATTCCCTTTGTCTTCATCACCCAGTCCCCAGTCCCTTCAACTGTAGACAGCCCTTGCAAAACGCTCTGCTAAGTAAATAATGTCTTGTCTACGGGCAATTTGGTTCATCCATTTTTGAGGAATATTTTCCACCCCGTAATAAATTCCCGCCAACCCACCAGTGACGGCGGCACTAGTATCGGCATCTCCGCCTAAGTTGACAGCTTTCAGCACCGCCTCAGAATAAGACGAGCTATTTAATAAACACCACAGGGATGACTCCAAAGTATCAATCACATAGCCACCAGAATTAATCTCTTCAACTGGTAACTTGGCAATCTCACCACTAAAAATTCTGCCAAAATGCGGCTTTTCTAACAAAAATTCTCGGACAGAATAAATTGTTTGGATATCTTGCAATGCTTGTAAATAAGCTGTTTGGGGGTCAGCCCCTTCTAGGAGCGCCACTGCAATACTAATATAAATTCCACAGGACATTTGCGATCGCGCATGAGCATGGGTAATCGCTGAAACATCATGCACCCGCGCCAGCAATTCGCCTAAAGTGAAGTTTCGGTGACAATAAGCCATTGGCAAGATTCTCATCAACGAACCATTGCCATTACTATTTTCAACTTTCCCACCCGCCTGATGGGGAACAACTCCCTGTTTCAAGCGCATAATTGCTGTATGGGTAGTTTGACCAATATCAAAGACATCGCCACGGGGAGTCCAGTAAGCCTCCTTGTACCACCGCCAGAAGGAATTGGCTATGGCATCCAACGAATACCCCCTACAAAGGCATTCTGCTAGGCAAAAGCTTAACGAACTATCATCTGACCAAGTTCCTGGTGGTTGATTCCATGTGCCATAACCCTGCATCGTTGTCACTGGAGATTTTACTCGTTCAGCACGGCTAGTAAACTCCACCGGCACACCCAACGCATCACCGACACATAAACCCATCAAACCAGACAACGTTTTTGCACCGGTTAGCATTATTCAATCTCCACAATAACTGCTCAAAATTAACTTTATAGATTCCCTCTATAGGTTGTTGCAACAGATGCTACAGCCAAGTTTTTCATCCTCTGTGAAAAGCTCGGCAAAAAATTGTTAGTCGGATATTTTATTTACACTATTCCGACATAGTTTGAGTTCCAAATATTGTGACAGTTTTAAAAGCGTCTATTTTTGGAACAAAGAACCCAGATGAAAAGACATTGAATGTAATTATAACAGCTTATTTATGATTGACTGGGATACTTAGCCTGTAACTCTTATGCATCATTAGCAACATTTATTTAATAAAATCTGGGAAACATTTGGAACATTGTTAAATGATTTTCGACTGGGAATATACAAGTAAAAAATACAAATTTTGGTAAAAATTATGAAACGCTTACTCAAGTCTTTCGTGACATTTTCTGCATTATCTTCCTTAATAGTTGCTCCTCTATTTCTATCATCTGGTCAAGCTTCTGCTGAAACCCAAAAGGGTACTGATGCTAGTTATGTTGGTGCTGGTGTTGCAGCTGGCGTTACTAGCGGCGGAGAAGGTATCAATGATGCTGCCACATTTGGTGGTAATGTTACAGGTCGCCTGAAATTAGGAACTACGCCATTTTCTGCACGTGGTAATGTTCTCTGGAGTGATAAGACAAGTGCTATCATCCCAGAACTTTCTGTGGATGTGCCTATCGCTAATAGAACTAACGCCTATTTAACTGGTGGTTATTCTTTTGTAGAAAAAGATGGCTCACCAACTCCCATAGGTAACAGAGATTCAGTAGTGCTAGGTGCTGGTGTTGAATCGGAAGTTGCTAACAATTTCCTTGTCTACACTAACGCTAAAGTCGGACTTGGTGCCTACCAAAATAGCGATGCTTCTGCTGTCACCATCAATGGCGGTCTTGGCTATCGCTTCAAATAAAAAATTATTCAGTCCTCGGTCACTCTATACTTTACTTAAGTACTCAGGACTTAGCACGGGCTAAACGCCCCGCTACCGCTAACAAAACTCACTACTCCCAAAAGCTGGTTTTGTTAAGTGTTACATCACTGACAAAGCCGGCTTTTGCCGTGGTAAAATTAAATTATTCCTCATTATTCCGGCCGGATTACCGGGGATCAAGTAACCGAAGGGTGCCGGTTCGGTGTCTACGTAATGCTTTATTGAGAATACTATACAAGTCTAATGGTTAAATCTGCTCCTTCCCCCACCGCAACCCGTAAGCCTTCCAAAGTAGAAGGGATCAAGGAAAATAGTAATTTTTTGCGTGAACCTGTAGCAACTGAAATCCTTCAAGACACTACCCATTTTACTGAAAATGCGGTGCAGCTTTTGAAGTATCACGGTTCTTACCAGCAGGATAACCGCGACAACCGCACTAAGGGACAGGAAAAAGATTACCAGTTTATGCTGCGGACAAAAAATCCGGGTGGTTTAGTACCGCCGCAGCTGTATCTGGCTTTAGATAAAATAGCTGATGAGTATGGCAACCACACCTTACGAGCAACTACCCGTCAAGGTTTCCAACTGCACGGTATTTTAAAGAAGAATCTGAAAGCAGCGATTGCCACCATTGTCAAGAACCTGGGTTCGACTTTGGGAGCTTGTGGTGACATCAACCGCAACGTCATGGCACCACCAGCCCCCTTTAAGAATCGCCCAGAGTATCAGTATGCTTGGGAATATGCTCAGAATATTGCCGACTTGCTGACAGCACAGACGGGTGCTTATTACGAAATTTGGCTAGATGGGGAAAAAGCAATTAGTGCTGAAGAAGCCCCAGAGGTGAAAGCAGCCCGACAGCGCAATGGAAATGGCACAATTATCCATGACAACGAAGAACCGATTTATGGCACGTACTATATGCCCCGCAAGTTTAAAATTTGCGTGACTGTGCCAGGGGATAATTCGATTGATTTGTATTCTCAAGACCTGACGTTGGTAGTAATTACCAATAAGAAGAAGCAATTAGAAGGATTTAATATTTTTGCTGGTGGTGGCTTAGGCAGAACCCACGGTAAAGAAGAAACTTTCGCTAGGTTAGCAGACCCCATTGGTTATGTGGCGAAAGATGATGTCTACGACATAGTGAAAGCGATTGTTGCTACTCAGAGAGATTATGGCGATCGCACCGACCGTCGTCACGCCAGATTAAAATATTTAATCAACGATTGGGGTTTAGATAAATTCCGTGCCCAAGTTGAAGAATATTTCGGTAAATCAATCGAAGCCTTCAAACCACTGCCAGAGTTTAAATTTCACGACTTCCTCGGCTGGAATGAACAAGGTGATGGCAAGCTATTCTTAGGAATTTCCATTGACAATGGTCGAATCAAAGATGAAGGTTCGTTTCAACTGAAAACCGCTTTGCGGGAAATTGTTGAGCAGTTCAACTTACCTATCCGCTTGACATCCAACCATAACGTGATTTTTTACGATATCGAACCAGATAGCAAGCAAGCTATTCAAGAGATTCTCAGCCGTCACGGTGTTGGAGACGATCCTAGTAAAATTGAACCTTTAGTGCGGTATGCAATGGCTTGTCCTGCTTTGCCCACTTGCGGCTTGGCAATCACGGAATCAGAACGGGCCATACCAGGTATTTTGGAAAGAGTTCGCACTCTGTTAGATAAAGTTGGTTTACAAAATGAACATTTTGTGGTAAGGATGACAGGATGCCCCAACGGTTGCGCTCGTCCCTACTTAGCAGAATTGGGCTTTGTCGGTAGTGCCCCAGAATCTTACCAATTATGGTTAGGGGGTTCGCCAAATCAGACTCGACTGGCACAACCTTACACAGAAAAGCTGCACCATAATGATTTAGACACCTTCCTAGAGCCGATTTTTGTCTACTTTAAGAAATCTCGGAAATCTAAGGAAAAATTCGGTGATTTTTGTGATCGCGTTGGTTTTGATGCCATCCGCGAATTTGCTGCTAGCTACGATCCCCAGACAGCCAATGGTGCGAATAAATCGCGTCATCGGGTGAACTTAAAAGAAGAAGTTTATGGCAAATTAAAGGAAGTAGCAGAAAGCCAAGGTAAGCCGATGACTCAGTTGGTGACTGAAGCGCTAGAGGTTTACTTCCAGAATCTTTCGTAAGTCAAATAAATAACTAAACCATGATGGACACAGATGGACTTATCTGTGTCCATCTTTGATTTGATATTCTTAAAAATCCCAAATCCCATGTCTCAACTGCAAAGAATTGCGATCGCACCTTCCCAATTTCAACAAGGGCAAATTTTACTCACCAAAGAACAGCAACATTATTTGGGGCGTGTATTGCGCTTGCGTGAAGGCGATCGCTTTATTGCAATGGATGGTAAAGGAAAATGGTGGTTATCACAGCTAGTAGGGGAACAAGCACAGGTTTTAGAAGCGCTTTTGGTGGAAACAGAATTACCTGTATCAATTACGCTGATGGTGGCGTTGCCTAAAGGCAATGGATTTGATGAAGTGGTGCGGTGTTGTACAGAGTTGGGAGTAACTTGTATTGCACCAGTATTGAGCGATCGCACTTTGCTTGATCCTAGTCCT
The DNA here is from genome assembly GCF_015206895.1 of Nostoc sp. LEGE 12450. GTDB lineage: Bacteria > Cyanobacteriota > Cyanobacteriia > Cyanobacteriales > Nostocaceae > Nostoc. The sequence continues at coordinate 4,543 of NZ_JADEXU010000028.1, forward strand.
CAAAAGCTGGAACGCTGGCGGCGCATCGCAGCCGAAGCCGCCGAACAATCAGAGCGCTCTTTTGTGCCAACAATTTTAGAGCCTGTTGCTTTTAATACGGGTTTGTCATTGGTCATTGGTCATTTGTCATTTGCCAACAGTCAGCAATATATCTGTGAAGCGCGTGGTGAGTTTCCCCATTTAAAACATTGCTTACAGCACAAAGGACAAATGAAAAATGACAAAGGACAAGAAAGCATTGTCATTGCTACTGGCCCAGAGGGAGGATGGACAACACAAGAAATTGAGAATGCGATCGCATCTGGATTTCAACCTGTTTCCCTTGGTCGCCGCATTCTGAGAGCAGTTACAGCCCCAGTAGTAGCATTATCCCTAATTACCGCAAGTTGTGAAGTATAAATGATTTATAGCTCACGCAAAAGTGATTTTGCGCGAGACATCACTCCATCCTGTATTTAAAGTAAGTGATGATTGAGCAAGTTGCGATCGCCTTTGACCATAAAGACTATCAAACAGCTGCCAAATTACTCAAACAGCTGCTAATAGAATCACCAGACAATCCTTGGGTGCAATTTTATCTTGGTCGGTTGCATGAAGTATCCACAAAGTATCAGGATGCGGAAAAAGTTTATCGGCAACTGCTGCAAGACACGACAAATACCAAAATAGTGTCGCTAGCACGTCAAGGTTTGCAACGACTGCAAGAAATTGAGATTGAACAAAGACAAAGAGCCATTTCCCAAGCAAAATCTGAACCTAATAACACTGAACTTGGCGTACTAGTTTTAGAGCCACTCAGTAACGAGATGAAAACGGACGCATCTCGAAAATTTGCCCAGATAATGCAACTAGATCCCTATACCGCACGGCTATTAATGCCAAGTCGTGGCTGGAGGTTGTACCGTACTGGACAAGTGGGAGAACTAAAATTTTACGGCAAACAGTTACAGCAGGCTGGTATTCCTTGCTTTTGGGCATCACTAGCTCAAATTCAGCAAATTCAAGTTTATCAAGTCAAACATTTTCAAGAATCTACCCCACAAGCTACCGTTGTTTGCTGTAATGACACAAATCAACTCGGTTCTCTGACCTTTGACTGGTCAGAAGTTACAGCCAGAGTAGTGGGACTATTGCCCATTTTTGAACAAGTTGTAGATGTCAATGCCCGCCGTAAACTGGAATGGAAAACTCAAACACAAGACTATGCTCAGTTTTGTGATTTACACCTACCTGGTAGACGTTGCATTCTCCGATTCTATGATAACGGCTATGAATTCCAGCAAGGTTTAAAAATCATTCCCCAAGCTAGCCAAAATACAATCAGAATTAATTGGAATAGTTTATCAAGTTGGATTGACCAGCAACTACCTCAAGTTAAAATTTGGTCAGATTTCACATCATTTGCAGATACAACATTAGATCAAACAGAAATGTTAGGTCATATCAAGTCACATATTCATTTGTTTCGCAGGGAACAGACTAATTGGGATTCAGCTTTTCATTTATATAGTGGACTGGTGTTTCTTAAATAAAATGATAAATTGCAGGTCAAACACTGGCATAGTGAATTAATGAAATGTAATCCACCTGAAACTTAATGTTTACTTCATAAATGACCTGTAACTCACAAATAGCAGAAGGTTGGCATGGAAAACTTAATTTAGTCTATGCCGATCGCCAGGGCGCAACCCAGTTAATTTACAATCACCAGCAAGCGCCCCTGAAGGTACAACGCCCATTCTATCCAGAAGGGGAAAAAGTTTGTCATAGCGTAATTTTACATACAGCTGGGGGAATGGTAGGAGGTGATCGCTTATCCTCTAACATCCACCTCCAACCACAAGCCCAAGCCTTAATTACTACAGCTGCTGCAAGCAAGATATATCGCAGTAATGGCTTACAAGCTAGACAAACCATCCAAATGCAAGTTGACACTGGTGCTTGTTTGGAGTGGTTGCCGCAGGAGACAATTTTATTTAACGACGCGATTTATCGGCAAGATTTACGGGTAGAATTAGCAACCGGGGCCAGTTGGTTAGGCTGGGAAATTACCCGGTTTGGTCGCAGTGCTAGAGGAGAAAAATTTTACATTGGAGAATGGCGATCGCACACAGAAATTTGGCAGCAAGGCGTTCCTTTATGGATTGATCGGCAATGGTTACGGGGTAGCGAAGACATTTTCCACAGTCCCCACGGCTTGGCTGGAAAACCAATAGTAGGTAGTCTAGTTTGGGTTGGTGGTGAAGTTTCAGGAGAAATTGTCGAAAAAACACGAAGTTTATGGAATGGGGAAGGAGAAGCGGGTGTTAGCCGATTACAACATGGATTATTGTGCCGATATCGTGGTTCTTCTACTTCTGAAGTGAGAAACTGGTTTATTGATGTTTGGCAGATGCTGCGAGTTTCTTTTTTGAATCGTGGTAATTGTATACCAAGAGTGTGGCAAGTTTAAACTAACCGCAGAGGCGCAGAGAACACAGAGGAGATAAGAATGCAACTTACGCCGCAGGAAAAAGATAAGCTATTAATTTTTACTGCTGCTTTATTAGCAGAAAGACGGAAAGGAAGGGGTTTAAAACTGAATTATCCTGAAGCGATCGCTTATATTTCTGCTGCCATTTTAGAAGGAGCGAGAGATGGGCAAACTGTGGCTGAATTGATGAGTTATGGTACAACACTATTAACGCGGGATGATGTCATGGAAGGGATATCAGAAATGGTACATGATGTGCAAGTTGAAGCTACTTTTCCTGATGGCACAAAGTTAGTGACAGTACATAATCCAATTCGTTAAAGTTTAGAAATTTTAATTTATATGATTCCTGGGGAAATTATCACACCAGCAGGTGAAATTGAACTAAATGTTGGTCGTCCAACTATAAAATTACAAGTGTCAAATACAGGCGATCGCCCCATACAAGTAGGTTCCCATTATCACTTTTATGAAGTTAACGCCGCCTTAAACTTTGACAGAGAACAAGCGCGAGGAATGCGCCTTGATATCCCCGCCGGAACCGCAGTCCGCTTTGAACCAGGCGATGAAAAAGAAATAATTCTAGTCTCCTTAGTTGGTACTCGCCAAGTCTACGGTTTCAACGCCAAAATTAACGGTTCTCTGTAGCTATGAACATGGAATGGTACAATGAACCGCCTGTTTGGGAAGTAAAAGACGAAGCGATCACTATCACTTCCGGCGCAAAAACAGATTTCTGGCGGGAAACTCACTACGGTTTCATTAGAGATAATGGTCACTTTTTTTATCAAAAAATTCAAGGTGACTTTATTGCTGAAGTGAAAATCAGCGGACAATATCAGGATTTATACGATCAAGCTGGGTTGATGATACGTTTAGATGAGTTGAATTGGTTGAAATGTGGTATTGAATTTGTCGATGGCGTGCAACAAATTAGCGCAGTTGTGACACGCAATTACTCAGATTGGTCTGTTATTCCAATGCCACAAAATCCATCTGTAATTTGGCTGCGTGTAACTAGACGCGACACAGCAATAGAGGTGGAATACTCTTTGAATGGAACTGAATATACAATGCTGCGGCTCGCTTATTTGACTCAAACGGAAACAGTAAGTGTAGGTGTGATGTGTGCCTCACCTGAAGGGAATGGTTTCCAGATGAGGTTTGAAAAATTCCAAATTCGCAGTTTGTGAGGAGTAGTTATGAGTTACAGAATGGATCGCCGCGCTTACGCCGAAACCTACGGCCCAACAGTAGGCGATCGCATCCGACTTGCAGATACAGAATTATTTATTGAAGTTGAACAAGATTTCACAAGCTATGGCGATGAAGTAAAATTCGGCGGCGGTAAAGTCATCCGAGACGGGATGGGACAATCCCCCATTTCTAACGCCGATGGTGCTGTAGATTTAGTAATTACTAATGCCTTAATTCTCGATTGGTGGGGTATTGTCAAAGCGGATATTGGCATTAAAGATGGCAAGATTTTCAAAATTGGTAAAGCCGGAAATCCTTATATTCAAGACAATGTAGATATTATTATCGGCCCCGGAACCGAAGCTTTAGCTGGTGAAGGAATGATTCTCACTGCTGGCGGGATTGATGCCCATATTCATTTTATTTGCCCCCAACAGATTGAAGTTGCGATCGCTTCCGGTATTACTACCATGATCGGCGGCGGTACTGGCCCAGCTACGGGTACAAATGCCACTACTTGTACCCCCGGCCCTTGGAATATTTACCGAATGCTGCAAGCTGCTGATGCTTTCCCCGTCAACTTAGGATTTTTGGGTAAAGGTAATGCCAGTCAACCCCAAGGACTTGTAGAACAAGTAGCCGCCGGTGCAATGGGGTTAAAACTCCATGAAGACTGGGGAACGACACCCGCAGCAATTGATACTTGCCTCAGCGTTGCCGATGCTTATGATGTACAAGTAGCGATTCATACTGATACCCTGAACGAAGCCGGATTTGTAGAAGATACGATCGCAGCTTTCAAAAATCGTGTCATCCACACTTACCACACCGAAGGCGCAGGCGGCGGACACGCACCAGATATTATCAAAGTTTGCGGTCAAGGCAATGTTTTACCATCTTCCACTAACCCCACACGCCCTTACACCCTCAACACCTTAGACGAACACCTGGATATGTTGATGGTATGTCATCACCTCGATCCTGCGATCGCTGAAGATGTGGCTTTTGCTGAGTCTCGCATCCGCCGAGAAACCATTGCCGCCGAAGATATTTTGCATGACTTAGGCGCATTTAGCATGATTTCCTCCGACTCTCAGGCAATGGGAAGGGTAGGCGAAGTGATAATTCGCACCTGGCAGACATCTCACAAAATGAAGGTGCAGAGGGGAATTCTTAACCCACAGGGAGATGAGCAAAAAGCAGATAATTTTCGGGCAAAAAGATATGTTGCTAAGTATACAATTAACCCTGCGATCGCTCACGGAATTGATCAATATGTAGGTTCAGTGGAAGAGGGAAAATTAGCAGATTTATGTTTGTGGCATCCCGCGTTTTTTGGCGTGAAACCAGAGATAGTAATTAAAGGCGGAATGATTGCATGGTCGCAAATGGGCGATGCTAATGCCAGTATTCCCACACCGCAACCAGTTTATATGCGCCCAATGTTTGGTAGTTTTGCCGGGGCGCGTCATGCCACATCATTAACTTTTGTTTCACAAGCAGCTTTAGAGAACGAAATTCCTAGCCAGCTAGGTTTACAAAAGGCAGCAGTAGCAGTTTCTGGAACACGCCAATTGAGTAAACGGGATATGAAGCTGAATGATGCACTACCTCACATTGAAGTAGATCCAGAAACATATCAAGTTAGGGCAGATGGTGAGTTGCTGATTTGTGAACCTGCGACAGTTTTACCAATGGCACAGAGGTACTTTTTGTTTTAATTCGTGACCAAGCAACTTATTGATTACGATAGTCCTTGCAAAGAAGTCATTGAGCTATATTTTCCCCGCTTTCTAGAATTATTTGAGTTTCCTGTGGCGAAACTGTTTGACTATGAACAAGGCTGGAAAACTTTAGAGTAAACTACCAATCTTTTTGATGTAATTGTGATGGCACATCTCAAGTTAAGCAGTTTAACTATCCTCTAATTATAGCTCAATAGTCAATTCATGAGTCAGTTAGCTCCATTTAGCTATTTTTACACTCAAGTAACAGTATTTCCCCGGAATATGATTACTTTTAGCAAATGATAAGCTGTATTGATTAGTAAAAAATAATGGACAGGTTTTATGTATTATGCAAAATCTATATATTTAGGCGGAAAGATTATTTGTGCTGAAGATACTGACTACTCCTCTTATCTAGAGTACGGTCTAGTATGTTTAGAATGTCGCCAGGAAGTTTACTTAAAGCATGGAGAGCAAAAACAACCCCATTTTGCTCACTTTAAGATGTTTGATGATGATGAGTGTTCACTAAGAGTTACAGGTTATAGCCAAGGTTGGAGTAATTTAAATGCTGAAGGTAAAGGTCAAAGACGAAAGTTATTTTATGAACATTTCTTACAGATGATAGCAATCAATAATCCTAATTTTTATTCTGGAATTAACATTACTAGAGATAAAATAGAACTTAAAAAATTAACACATTTTACTCAAAATTGTACACAGTTTCTTTGTAACAACAAGCATTTATTAATAATGGAATGTCGTATTTTACATGAAAAAGATTATGATAATAAATTTTTATTACAAAAGATAGTTGCTTGTGAAGCTATAGATTATTTATGCACATCATCTAATAAAGCGCTATTAGAAAAATTAATTCACTATAGCATCTACAAGTATTTTGATTCTATATTTTATGATTGGAATGGAATATTAAATGCTATACAACCCTCTGATATTTGCCAGAAATTGAAGCATATTATTTTAGAGAATGATTGGGTGTCAGCATTTTCAAAAAATTGGGAAAAATATTATCTTAATGTAAATTCATCATTGAATTCAGATTCACTAAACAAAGATAATGAACTCCTCCAAGCAATTCAGACTTTTCTGGTTACTGATGGTGATTCTTTACAATCATTCTCTTTCGGAAATTTTAATAAGGCTAAACTCGATATAAATAACTTATATATTAATTTAATAAATGTTGAACAAATATCATCTTATAAATTTAAAAAGGTATTGACAACAATTGGTCGTATTATAAATTTTAATGTTAACCATATTAGTCAAACATTTATTATTGATTGGGAATTTGTTGACCTTAATTGTATAGGAAGCGATGGTAGTTATACATTGGGTTATAAAAATTGGCAAGCACAAGTTGAAAACTTTCTTAAAAATAGAATAAAAAACAATCTACCTGTTAATTTTAATTTAATTGAAAATAATCTTATTCATAAAATTAGAGAAATTGATAGTTATGAAAAAGAATTAGAAGAAAAAATTGCATCATTGCCTCGTAATCAGTCCATAGCTTGCCCAGACTGTAAATGTATCGTTAAAAAAACAAATTTAATCAAACATTTTAGAAAAGTACATAGAACCGAGAAGATAAATTTCTTGGTGAGTCAAGATTTACGGATGACACAGGATTCTTCTTTATAAAAAAGTTTCCTTTTGAGTGAACTTTATGTCTTGTAAACACGGAATCATATAGTTTAACACCTATTTTATTTTTTTACTTCTGCTGCTCTAACCAAGCTACTAAATTAGCAACTTCAGAAAAATCTAACAAAGCCTCTCCCAACTCTTCTAACTGTTCAGCAGATAAATTACGAACCTGCTCAACTAATGATCCATCAATATCACCAAAGCGCCGTTTAAGCTGACGACTAATCAATTTAAACGCTTCTTTTTGAACGATATCTTGATAAATTACAGACTCTTTCATAATATCCTCGCGTAAAAATTGCCGAACCAAATCCTTGTCAAACCGCAAACCCACCAAGCTAAATATTTACAAGTGTTGTCGTAACTCACCTTTTTGCTCTTCTCCTGACACAAAAAAACAGCCCCCTCCATAAAGGAAGCAGCTGTTTTTCAACTTATGTAACTACAAAGTATTAGTAATCGAAGTCGCCGCCACCAGCACCAGCGCCAGCAGGAGCGCCATCTTTTGGTTCAGGCTTGTCAACTATAATACATTCGGTTGTCAACACCATACCAGCGATAGATGCAGCGTTTTGCAGAGCAGAACGAGTCACTTTCGCAGGGTCAACAATACCAGCAGCTAACAAATCGACGAATTCGTTTGTTGCAGCATTGTAGCCAACGTTGAATTCTTTCTCTTTGACGCGTTCAGCGATCACAGCACCATTCTGACCAGCGTTTTCAGCAATCCGCTTCAGAGGTGCAGGTAAAGCACGAACAACAATCAAAGCACCAATCAACTCTTCATCTTTAAGATTGCTCTTTGCCCAAACTTCCAATTCAGGAGCAAGGTGAGCCAGAGTTGTACCACCGCCAGGAACGATACCTTCTTCCACAGCAGCTTTGGTGGCGTTGATTGCGTCTTCTAGGCGCAACTTCTTGTCTTTCATTTCGGTTTCAGTCGCTGCACCAACTTTCACGACAGCGACACCACCAGAGAGTTTAGCAAGACGCTCTTGTAATTTCTCTTTGTCGTAAGAAGATTCGGTTTCATCGATTTGACGACGAATCTGTTCGACACGAGCTTTAACAGCAGCTTCGTTACCTTCGGCAACAATTGTGGTGCTGTCCTTGGTGATGGTGATCCGGCGAGCTTTACCCAGGCTATCCAGCTTGGTGTTATCTAGCTTCAAACCAGCATCTTCGGTAATTAGTTGACCACCAGTTAAAACAGCGATGTCTTCTAGTAGTGCTTTGCGGCGATCGCCAAAACCAGGAGCCTTAACAGCAGCCACGTTGAGTACACCGCGTAAACGGTTTACTACCAAGGTTGCTAAAGCTTCTTTTTCGATATCTTCGGCGATAATTACCAAAGGACGACCAGCACGAGCTACTTGCTCTAACACTGGTACGAGGTCTTGTACCAAAGCGATTTTCTTATCGGTCAGCAGTATGAAAGGCTCATCAAAAACTGCTTCCATCCGCTCAGGGTCAGTAGCGAAATAAGGAGAGATGTAGCCTTTGTCAAAGCGCATCCCTTCAGTGATTTCCAACTCGGTGAACATAGATTTCCCTTCTTCTAGGGAAATTACGCCTTCCTTACCCACCTTGTCCATTGCTTGGGCAATCATCTGACCGACTTCTTCGTCATTACCAGCCGAGATTGCACCAACTTGGGCAATGGCTTTGGAATCTTCCACTGGACGGGCGTGTTCTTTGATTTTGTCTACCAAAAAGGCAGTAGCTTTATCAATACCACGCTTCAGGGAAATTGCGTTAGCACCAGCTGCAACGTTCCGCAAGCCTTCTTTGACGATCGCATGAGCTAAAACGGTAGCAGTTGTGGTGCCATCGCCAGCAGCATCGTTGGTTTTAGAAGCAGCTTGACGAATCAAAGCTACGCCAGTGTTTTCAATATGGTCTTCTAATTCGATTTCTTTAGCGATCGTTACACCGTCATTAACAATTTGCGGTGCGCCAAATTTCTTTTCTAGGACTACGTTACGACCTTTGGGGCCAAGGGTAACAGCTACAGCCTCAGCCAAGATGTCAATGCCTCGTTCTAAGGCGCGACGGGCGTTTTCGTTGTAGATAATGCGCTTTGCCATAATTGTTTTAGTTGTCCTTTGTCATTTGTCTTTTTTTCTTCGTCATTTGTCATTTGTCTTTTGTCATTGGCTAATGACTAATGACTAATGACTAATGACCACTAAATAACGACTGCTAAAATATCTTTTTCAGAAAGCAGTACATATTCTTCGGTGCCGAGCTTGATGTCAGTGCCAGCGTACTTGGAGTACAACACTTTATCGCCGACTTTAATTTCCAATTCCTGACGGCTACCGTCTTCGTTACGCTTGCCAGGACCAAGGGCAACTACTTCCCCTACCTGGGGCTTTTCCTTGGCGGTATCGGGCAAATACAGACCACCTGCGGTCTTTTCCTCTGAGGCGTTCACTTTTACGAAAACGCGATCGCTCAAAGGTTTAACTGTAGAAACGCTTAAAGATAAGGCTGCCATAATTATTTTCTCCAGAGATTAGCACTCTCAACCCCTGAGTGCTAATTTACCTAAAATTGGCATCCAATGGCAAGAATTCCTTGAGTACGGGTTCCCGAACTAGAAGAGCGTTGATGTACTTAAGTATTAATGCCTAATTATTTATATCCTTCGGGTTCTGCTCTGTAAGTTACGTATATTTTTATATGGTCATAGGGAGTCGGGAGTAGTGAAGAGTTTTCCCAATGCCCAATTTTGAGAGACTCTGCTCAGTACAAGTTGCCCAATGCCCCATACTCTTCTCAGTCAACTTTTTTTGCAAAGCTGGGAAATTGTTATAGAACTGTAATCAGGGAGCTGCTCGATAAGTAACAATACAGTGATCCAGTCAAGCCATCAAATCCCCAAAGCCACTAAATTTCTAGTAGAATGTAATGCCCTGAGTAATTGTGTAGAAAGTTTCGGACTTGCAAAAATTCAGCGACACATTTTTATTTGCGCTGACCAGACAATTGCTAATTGCTGCTCAAAACGAGCTAGTCTGGAATCCTGGGAATACTTAAAAGAGCGACTTAAAGAGTTAAAACTTGATGAGTCGCAACAGAATTATTCCTTATGCGTCTACAGAACTAAAGCCAACTGCTTGCGCGTTTGTTGTTCTAGACCCATAATGGTGGTTTACCTTGATGGTGTCTGGTATCGCCAAGCAAACCTGGAAGTTATTGAGCGGATCATCCAAGAACACTTAATAGGCAATAAGGTGGTAAAAGAATATGCGTTTTTCAACCATCCTTTGCCAGAAACTTCCCTAGTTTCTTGTGAACACCTCATAGAGGCTTAACAACCGAAGGATATGGAACAGCAGTAAGCTTTAAGAAAGTGCGGGTTGGTTTCGAGGTAGGGTCATCTTTAAGCCAATACTTACTTGTGAGTCAGAAGGATTATTATTTAATCAGTGTTTTTTCGCCCGCCACTTTCAATGCGATATATAATAGCGCATTATAGATACTACTGCTATACGTATCCTTGCTGGACTTTTGCTATCGAGCTATTAGTCTCTTGAAAATGCTCGGCATTTTTGAGACTTCGAGACAGCAAAGGCAAGTTAAGTAGGAAAAAGGACAACATCTCGAAATAACCCACCATAGAGGATAAATATTCAAGACTTTGATGGACCGAAGCGCGACAAGTGCCACTGCTATGAAAGAGCCCAGCATGAAAGATCACAAACGACTTCTATTGATTGATGATGACCCTAACCTCATCTTGCTGGTGAAGGATTACTTAGAATTCCGGGGATACGAAGTCATCACCGCCGAAAATGGACGTGAAGCTCTGGAAATTTTAGAGCAAGATGTTCCAGACATGATTATCTGCGATGTGATGATGCCGGAAATGGACGGATATACTTTTGTGGAACAAGTCCGGCAAAACGAACGCACCAGTTGGATTCCGGTTCTTTTCCTTTCAGCTAAGGGACAAAGTGCAGACCGAGTTAAGGGTCTGAATAAAGGTGCTGATGTTTATATGGTCAAGCCCTTTGAACCAGAAGAACTCGTAGCCCAAGTTGAATCCTCGCTGAAACAAACTATCCGTTGGAAAGAACACCAAGCAAAAGGAGGCGAAAACGGTTCCCGCATCCAGGTTCCCTTCGATGTGCAATTAACCCCCACCGAACTGAAAGTAGTCCAGTTTGTCGCTAGGGGTTTAGCTAACCGGGAAATTGCTGAAGAACTAAATGTTAGTCAGCGCACAGTTGAAAGCCATGTGTCCAATATGTTGGGCAAAACCAATCTCCATAACCGCACTGAACTAGCGCGGTGGGCGATTGAAAATCAAATGGCCTAAAATCAGTAACGAGTGCTGAGTGCTGAGTGCTGAGTGTTTTTGACTCAGCACTCATAACTCAGGACTGAGAATTCAATTTACCAACCATCTTCTTCAGGGCTGGATTGGTGCAAAACTTCTAAATCCAGTTCATCTAGGTAAGTTAGGGCACTTTCAATCTGAGAAACAGTACCTCGCAGTTCCAGGTCGAAGCAGCTATATTGTGGCACGTTTGCGCTTACCTGAGCATCAGCAATAATAACTGTGATCCCATAGTGAGAAACCAGTCGTGAAATGACTGGTTCCTCATGCAAGTATTTAGGAATACGAACCTGGATGCGAGTTTGGGTGCGTCTATTATCTAAAATATCTGTATTAGATTTTACTTCTTTATTTGGAATTGCCATTCTAGCTTCCTACTCGACTTCTGGGATGAGGGTTTTGATTTGCATGATTTCTTTTAACACTAGCGTCACTTATCCCACGCAGGCAAGCAAGAAAGTATTTACCTTTGCAAACCATTAATCTAGATACAAGTAGGTCAATCGCATCTTTTGGCGTGAAACCAGCCAATTCTAGCTAGATTCTTCTGATTCCTTGTGTCAAGCCTGATTGAGATCCTCTTACCCTGGAAAAGTTGCCATCATCAATTTTCTGTCTTGGAGTTACGATCAATATAGTAAAACGTTGTATCTGATATACAAAATCATGCTACCGTTTAAGAAGAAAATTGTGACTGATGAAGCCATGCGTCCGGTAGCAGTGTTGATTGATTATCAGGACTGGCAGCAAATTGAGAAGATATTAGAAGCTCATCAATCACAACAAAAACAAGAGTTTAATTTAAACCACTATGCAGGTGTAATTCAACTAACTCAAGACCCTTTGGAATATCAGCAGCAAATTAGGGATGAGTGGTGTTGACACAACCTTTGATTTTTTTAGATACAAAAAATTAACACTCAGTCAGTGCAAATTACGTAATGGGAGCAATCGCTTGTTTTAAGGTGAGAATTCAAAGCTTACCAGGAATGAATTTACTCTTGATAATTTCTTCATTGCTTGATATCTTCATCCTTAACCTGTTCAAATATAAATCCGCTTTCAAAAGGCCCGCCGCGACCTCTTACTACTTTGACAAGAACAGGTTCTTGTTGGCGATCGCCTTTCTCATCAAATTTGAGTGGATTTCCTGAAGTTTCGCTCGATGAAAGATTAACAGATTTGAGGTTTTGTAAGACGGTTTGGCGAGTGGGATTGTTAGACATGGATATAGCTTTAATAAAAACCTGAGTCGCATCATAGGTAGTAGCTGTGCGCCAGCTAATCTGTCCTCCCCATCTTTTACTAGCTTCATCTGCAAATTTTTTTGAGTTTTCTTCCCCTGCAAACCAGGGTACAGCTAGAACCAAATTATTTTCAACAGCTTCTCCCGTTGATCTCAAAATCTCTGGGTCGTATAAAGCATCTACGCCTAGTAGAGGTAACTGTTTGCTTCCGCTATTTACTAACTTCTTTTGGGTACGGGTAATTTCATTTACTACAGAAATAAATCGTGTGTTTGGAAACAAAACAGCTGCATCGGCTTGATCTTGGAATGCACTAAGTAAGACTTCAGCAGAGGGATCGAGTGTAGGAAGAGCTAAATTTATTCTTCGTATAATTTGGCCACCTCTTTCTTGAAAAGATTTTTCAAACTCTTTATTTAAGCTTTGACTATAAATATCATCAGGATTCCAGAAAACAACAACTTTCCTATAGTTTTTGCTTAGTGCATAATCCGCTAACTTTTCAGCACTTTCTTTATCAGAAGCTACTGTTCTAAAAAAGACGTTACTTTTTAATGAAGTGCTGGTGCTGGTTGGAGATATCATCGCTATGCCAGCCTTTTCATAGTCAGCTAATACTGCTTGACTAGTTGTGCTACTGAACTGTCCTATCACCCCCACAACATTTTCGTCTTTAATTATCTCACGCCCGACTTTTTGAGCTTGGTTTGGTTGATTACTATTATTGGCCATTACGATTTTCAACAATCGTCCATTAACTCCACCAGCAATGTTAAAACTATCCTGTGCCTGTGCAAGTCCTCGCAAGACCTCTTCAGCAATTTCTCTTCTAGCAGTTACAGGTATAACTATTGCCAAAGTTAGGGGTTTGCCTTTTTGGTATGCTTTGGCATTATTGTAAAAAATGTATAATTCTGGGTTTTTTGGGGAGGCTTGTATAGCTTTTTGAAAGTAATCAACTGCTTGAGTGTAATTCTGGTTTTTAAAAGCTTCAAAACCACGATCGCGATTAAAATTATCCTGTCCCTCAAAGAGAGTACGTTCGCCTTGGCTAAATAATTCTGGTTCTGCTTGATAAGCAGGTAATAAAGGGGTAATGATTTGCCAAGATTGCCATGCAACTATCGGCATTAGTAGTATTATTGGAGCAAATACTAAGAGCAGGCGCTGCTGACTTCTTGCTGCAAATTCCTGGCTAGCAGATAAAAATTGATAATCTTGAACAGTCAAATCTTTTGCTTTTACCCATGCTTGAGCCTGTCTTAATTTATATCCGCGCAACAGCTTAGATTTATCCTGACGATTAGAATTTTGCCATGCTTCGAGCTCCTGACGATAGGGACGAAAATCTGTTAATGTATTATTAATCCATTCTTTATTAAAAACAGCTTCATATATAGGGTTGTAGACCTTTAATTTACTCTGTTGCTTAACCACCAATCCTGAAAGGCGCAATTCCATTTGTTCAGGACTATCATCAGCCGCAATTTCCTTTTGTTGTAAAATGGTACTATAAATTCCCAGCAGCTTAACTGTAAGTTGCTTATCTCTCAAAATACGATCGCTTATCGTCTTCAAATGCTGTGGATGATCTTGAGATTGCCAGTTGTCAATAATACGCGATTGCACCAAATCTTTTACTGACGATACGTTTATATCATGTGAAATAAAGTTACAAAGCTTTTGAGTTAGAAATGGTTGCCCACCTGTCCAATTTAAAACTTCTTGCAGCACTACTTTGGGATTGCTAACTTTCCCCTCTAAACCGTTAGCTAATAGCTTGGCTTCATGGAATTGAAACCCGTTTAATTCAATTGCTCTGCCAATATTAAATGGTGTACGTCTTTTATCTTTAATTAAATACGATGGAGTAGCCACACCCAATAAACAAAATGTTAAGCGTTTATATGCTGAATTATCAACACGTTGGTTATAGCAGAACCGAATTAAAGCAAAAAAATCATCAGGAGAAAAATTCTTGAGGCTCAAAACGCTATCGATTTCATCAATAAAAATGACAATCTTTCCTAAAATTTGCTTGAGCAAAACTTCTTCAATAAACTTGTTAAAACGCTGTACAGGTGATAGCAATTTTTGACTATTCCACCAGCTAACTAAATCAATATGTCCATCTAAATTCAGTTCACTAACTAGACTATTTATCACCCCTGTATACCATTGCCCTTGGGTAATATCTGTACCAATCTCGTTCAAGTCGATTGCTGCACAAGTAATTCCGTCAGCCTGCAATTGTTCCATAATTCTTACTCGCAGGCTGGATTTACCCATTTGTCGTGAGTTTAAGACATAACAAAACTCCCCCGCCATCAAGCCTTCGTATAAGTCTTCATCTGCTTGTCGCGTTACATAGGTGGGGGCATCAGGCGGTAAACTACCCCCGACTTTGTATTCATAGTTTGGTAGAGCATCTGGGTAAGTTGACATCATTCCACCCTTAAGCGATCGCGAAAATACAGGCGATACAAATCACACAAGGGCAGAACATCATTGCCTGCGTATTTTACAAGTCTCATATTACGTAACTTAGATGCTTTTCCTGCGTCTATTCTAACTGGGCCATTGACAGTAACTACTTGCCTCATGGCTTGTAGTAGTTCTGGATTATCCTGCAAGATTAACCAATGGCGAAATAGATGATTGCCGTATAAACCTTCTTCTGTGGGTGCAATTTGCAATAATTCTGTTAATGTCAGATCACGCTGGGCTATTTTATACAGAGCCTTCTTCACCAGCCAAGGATGCCCACCCACCATTGCCATCAGTTGGGCGACTTGCTCTCTATTCCAATAAAGTTTGAGATGTTGTGCCAATTTCTGGATATGCACCTCATTTAATTCTTGTATTTCAATGAGATGACCTACATTGAACGGCGATCTATTGGTATCTATGGGAATGAAATCTTCTTTGGAATAGGCAATCACCAACCGCAGCTTTTGCCAAATAGGTTTATTCTTGGCCTTCTCATACCAAGCTCGCAGCAAGGGAAGAAAGTCACAAGCAATTTTTTGATGAGAGAAAATCACATCAACGTTATCCAATCCCAAAATTAGGGGACTGCTGATTGCTGGTAAGAGATATCTTTCAAAATAGTTTGTACAATTGCTGTTAGCACCCAGCGCATCTCGCCAGTTTTCAGCTAGGTTATCCGGTATATGCAAATCTTCGGCTATGTAGCTACAGAACCACTGCAAGAACTGTTTTAGACTATTAAATACTTCTTTTTCTGGCTCCTGAAAGTCCACTCGCACTGTTTGATAGTCTTGCTGAATTCCATAATAGAGAATCTGGTTCATTAAGTAGGTTTTGCCCCATTGCAAGGGGGCCTTCACCCGGATTAATGCCCCTGGCTTATCTACTTCTTTATAACAATCAAAATAAAAAGCTTTATCGAAAAACGGAAATTCCAGTTCTGGGGATGGTTCTGGATCTAGTAACCCGTTCAAATCAGACGAATTTGAAGCCAAATTCACCTGTCCATTAGTCAATACTGGTTCTGCCACTGGCAAAGCAGGATGAGCAGATGAGGCGATGAGGGGAAATAATTGTTCGTCTCCCAATTCCCCACTCTCCGACTCTTCCACTCTCCGACTCTCACCCTCTGCCAGTAAACTAAAAATTTCGTGTAAAATTTTGGGAGTATCGGCAGGTGAATTCCACTCTCGCTGCTGAACCTGTTGTAAATAGCCCCGCAAATCATAATTCAGTGGCGTACTCCAAGGGAGGTTGACGCGAATGGGCAAAATCACTGGCTTATGATCGCTACCATCCCGTAACTCTTTGGCTTGTCTCACCTCTTCTGTCACCATCTCGCTAGTTGCCGATCGCTCAGACAACAGCAACAAAAAGTAATCACACAGTTTTAATTCTTCATCAATGCGCTGAGGCCATTTTTCCCCCAAGCGAATACTCTCGCCTGCCATGAATGCTTCGTGTCCAGCAGCTTTAATAGCTTCATAAAAATCCTTGGCAAGGCTCAAGTCTGGATCTTGGCTGCGGTAGCTAATGAAAAATCTAGCGCTTTTGCTGGCTGCTGGCAAAGTTGGCATAGTCGGATAAATATCCAGAAATTTTGACAAATTTGACTATATTATTGCAATTTACGGAATAGAAGCTAATTTTTACTTTTTTCTAAACAACTTACTGGTAGCCGATACCCGACCTACTGATACATTTAGTAACTAAAATATTGCCGCCATTCTCTATATTCAGTTCTAAAAGTTTACGAGCCATAATTCAATTAGCTTGTAGCTATCTGCTAAAAAGGTCAGTAAAGTAGTTTTTAAAACACATTTATATAAATTTCTTGGTAAAAAATTTTTCTTTGGAGGAAATTTACTTAAGAGAACTATCTCAAAAACTATACCAATAAACCAGTTTCCCTAACAATTTACTTTTATCCCGTACCTTGTATCTATATGACTTCACAATCTTCTCGTTCTGGCAAAATTCTGGTAGTTGATGACTCTCCTGATAACGTGTTTTTGATTAAAACTATTTTGGAGGAAGAAGGTTACACGATTAGCACCGCAGAAAATGGGATTTCAGCCTTAGCAGAATTGAAAGCTTCTCCTTGTGACTTAGTTCTGCTGGATCTGATGATGCCAGATATGGATGGGTACGAAGTTACTAAGCACATTCGTGGAGAGATGAAATTGCCACAATATATCCCTATCCTGCTGATTACTGCCCACGATGCGCCCAACGTCGCCCACGGATTAGACTTAGGTGCTGATGATTTTATCCGCAAACCTGTAACTGTGGATGAATTGCTGGCACGAGTGCGATCGCTCCTACGTTTGAAGCATAGTATGGATGAACGTGATGAAATTGCCCGCCAGCGAGAAGATTTTGTCTCTCGTCTCACCCACGATTTACGCACTCCTTTAGTGGCAGCCGATCGTATGTTGATGCTATTTCAGCAAGGTGCATTGGGAACATTATCACCACAAATGCAGGAAGTAATCACCATCATGGCCCGTAGTAATCTCAACCTGCTTACTATGGTCAATACTTTATTGGAAGTTTATCGCTTTGAAGCAGGTCGCAAAAGTTTGGCATTTCAACCAGTTAATCTAGGACGTTTGCTAGAGGAGGTGACTGGAGAATTAGCACCACTAGCTCAAGCTAAAACACTGTCGCTAAATTTGGATTTTACTGAAGAGTCAAATACAGTTATGGGCGATCGCTTAGAATTGCATCGTCTATTTACAAACCTGATCGGCAATGCAATCAAATTTACCGACTCCGGGTCTGTGACTATTCGTTTTACTTCTCAACGACAGTTAGACAAAAGTAGTCAATCTCAGTTATCTGGAAAATTTAATCCCGTTGAATATATCAGCATTGCGATCGCGGATACTGGCCCAGGTATTCCCACCGAAGAACAGTCCACCATATTTGAAAGATTTCGTCAAGGTAGTCACAAGAGTTCTGGTAGTGGCTTAGGACTCTACCTTGCTCGTCGAATTGTCGAGGCTCATCAAGGCATTATTTTGCTGAATTCTGAGTTGGGGAAAGGTAGTGTATTTATTGTCCTTTTACCTGCCACAACATGAGAAAATTAGCAATTATAATTTATGAATTACAGGGTATTTTATCCTGAAATTTCATAAATTATGACTTTACTAATATCTCCCAAGAGTTTTAAGTTAATATTCTAATTAAAAAGTCAAACGCTAAAAAATTACGAATTAAATATGCTGAGATAGCAACGCCACATTAAAAACATAGTTTTTGAGGATACCAACAATGATTACCACTGAATTATCTAAGATTAGCGATATTATCCAGAATCAGCGAGAGTTTTTTGAAACTGGTAAAACTAAAGATGTTACTTTTCGCATTGAACAACTTAAAAATCTCAAGCAAGCCATAATTGAGCATGAACAAGCAATAGTCGAGGCATTAAAAGCGGATTTACATAAACCAGAATTGGAGATTTACATTACAGAAATAGGCGTAATTAAGGAAATTGATTATGCTATAAAACATATCAATACCTGGACTAAGCCCAAAAAAGCAGCAGTTTCCTTTGATTTTTTTTCCTACTCAGCAAAAATTTATCCAGAACCTTTAGGGGTTGTTTTAATCATTGGCCCTTGGAACTATCCATTTCAGTTAATTATCTCACCGTTAGTAGGTGCGATCGCAGCCGGGAATTGTGCAATTATCAAGCCTTCAGAAATTGCTTCTCATACCTCTGGTGTCATTGCTAAGATTATTGCCAAGCATTTCGACCCAGCTTATATTGCAGTCGTAGAAGGAGATGTGGAAGCAAGTCAAAAACTACTTGCAGAAAAGTTCGATCATATCTTTTTTACTGGTGGCACAGCTATCGGCAAAATTATCATGGCAGCAGCAGCCAAATATCTCACACCAGTGACTTTAGAATTGGGTGGTAAAAGTCCTTGTATAGTAGATACTGATATTAATCTTGAACATACTGTTAGACGAATCACTTGGGGTAAATTTATTAATGCTGGGCAAACTTGTATCGCCCCTGACTATCTTTTAGTTAATAAAAAAATTAAAAAAAATTTAATAGATGGGCTGAAAAAATGCCTAAAAGAGTTTTATGGTGATAATCCTGTAAGTAGTCCTGATTATGCCAGAATTATCAGTCAAAAACACTTTGATAGATTGGTGAATTTTCTCAAAGATGGTGAAGTTATCATCGGTGGAGAAAATCAATCTTCAGAGCGTTATATCGCTCCCACAGTGATTGATAATGTCTCTTCGGAAGATTCTGTAATGCAGGAAGAGATTTTTGGGCCAATTTTACCAATTATTGAATATACTGACGTTGCCGAAGCGATCGCGTTGATTAACTCTAGACCTAAACCCCTGGCGTTATACTTATTTTCTCAAAACAAAAACCTGCAAAAGCGAGTTTTGCGGGAAACTTCATCTGGTGGGGTCTGCATCAATGACACAGTGATGCAGGTTGGTGTTTCGTCTTTACCATTTGGTGGGGTAGGAGATAGCGGCATTGGCAACTATCACGGCAAAGCTAGTTTTGACACTTTTTCCCACAACAAAAGTGTATTGCAAAACTCTTTCTGGCTCGATTTAAAATGGCGATACGCTCCTTATGAAGGTAAATTGCCACTCATAAAGAAACTTTTGGGTTAAAAAAATTAGGAGTTAAGGATAAAAATCCACAACTCCTATTTATGCCAATTTTAGATTTTGAATTTTGGATTAAAGAAGAAATTTAAAATCTAAAATCCAAAAGCGTTGCTGTAACGCTCCTCAGCCCAAGGTTCACCACGGCGATGGTAGCCATTGCGCTCCCAAAAACCAAGTTCTTCACCACCTAAAAACTCTAAACCATTAATCCACTTAGCACTTTTCCAAGCGTAGAGGTGGGGAACAACTAGCCGCATCGGGCCACCGTGTTCAGATGGAAGGTCTTCACCAAAGACTTTAAAGGCAAAGAAGTTTTCTTCCCGGATGAAATCTTCTACAGAAATATTGGTAGTGTAGCCGCCGTAGCAGTGTTCCATAATGTGGGCTACTTTCGGATCTAGCTCAATCAGATCCATGAAATCTGTAACTTTAATGCCAGTCCATTTGACATCAAGCTTAGACCAGCGCGTTACACAGTGGAAGTCTGCCGTGAATTCGTGTTGAGGTAGCGCCATAAAGTCAGACCAACTAAAGGTCGCAGGTTTTGCCAAACCCCAAACTCGAAATTCCCATTCCTCAATACTGACTTGGGGAGTTGCGCCGTAAGTTAGTACGGGGAAACCTTTAGCTAAGTGTTGACCAGGAGGAACCCGTTCCCCCTCTTCTTTCCCTGGTTTGTGAAAAAATTTTCCTAGCATAGTTGGAGAAAAATAAGTTTTCTCAAAGTGTTTACAAGCTTTTTTGCTGAATTGCCAACACTACCAGATGTTTTACTTTTATATGATTTGATTATCACTCATCAGTGATAGGTAATGGGTAATGGATATTCCCAATTACTCACTACCAATTTTTCTCGAGCTAATGAGCTTGTATAGAGTATCTATGATTCAAAATGCAATCAGGAAAGCTAATAAAAAGCCTTGATCCAGTAGTAAGAAGATTGGTGCTGTTTATGCTTTACCTGACTGGGAAATTATGATTCTTCTTCCTCTTCTTCAGCCGTTGGATACACAAATGTAGACCGTCCAGTCAAAATTGACTTACCCAGAGAGAGGGCTTTCTGAGCTTCGACGACGGCTTTGTGCCTCCAGGTAGCTCGACGTTTATCTCGTTTTGATTTGGAAGTTTTCTTCTTAGGAACAGCCATGTCAGCAGATATCGTGATTCTTGACAACCTTCTTATTCTAGGCCATCCACTGACGCGAAGAACAACAGGTAAGTTGAATTGATAGGTTGAGATTGAAGTAGGACACGGAAATAGAGGGAATTTAAGTATTCCACTCTTTATGTCTCCGTGTCTAACTCAATCCTTCATTTTTTGCTTGATACACCGTTAGCTGCTGTAGAGCTATTGTCAAAGAAAAGTAGCGATCGCGCAGTTTTGAAGTAAGTAGCCCAATTTTGAGCATCGGGACGCGATCGCCATTGGGGACGACTCACATCTAATGCCAGAACTGGTGCGATCGCTCCAAAATTTTGTACGGATACAATAATTGAAACATCTGTCACCAAGATATCTTGGTCGAAGCTCCTTTGAGCGGCTGCTCTAGCGGCCGCTTCCGCCCTCCGTAGAACGGTTTCATAGTTTTCTTCCGGCAGGCGGTCAATAGCTAGATCGACTCTAGCGGTGTAAGCTCGCACAACCTGGGGCGCGATCGCTTCCGTCAAAAACCACGCAGGAACAGTGGATATGAGCAAAATTAATAAAGGAAGTATCCGGATTCTTCTGGCAATTTGGCTAATAACTGAAAAGGGAGTGATCGATGATGGTAGGTGAGCAGCAATCTTGCTCATGACCTTCTATCTCCTTAGTGATGATCTGTTATTGAAATTAGGTAAAAGGTATTTTCCGACTAACTAACGTAATAAAAATTACATTCTAACTTAAGATTCGATGAGAATCACCTAGACTATAAGACATAAGGTTAGCTTTGTTTTTTTGACAAAGCCAACCGCAATTTTAAGACCAGCAAACAATAACTGACAAAGAGCGGGATGGCAAATTACTGGGCGATCGCGATTGGCATCAATCACTATCAGTTATTTCAACCTTTAAGTTGTGCCCAAGCCGATGCTGAGGCACTAGAGGATTTTTTGGTGACAGAAGCAGGCTTTCTCCCCAAACATTGCCTGCTAATGACGGATACTTCGCCGCCAATTGGAGATCGATCAACTTATCCAACTAAAGAAAATATTCTGCTGCTGCTTGAGGATTTGGCAGCGACAAGTTGGCAACCGGAAGACTATCTGTGGTTATTTTTTAGCGGTTATGGAGTCAATTACAAGGGCAAAGATTACTTAATGCCAGCAGAGGGCAACCCCGAACTCGTGCAAGAGACTGGCATCGAATTGCGATCGCTAATGCAAAGTCTTCAACTTGCTGACTTGAATGTATTGCTACTACTCGATATCAACCGCGCTTTTGGCACTCAAGCGGATGCTCCCGTTGGTGAAGAAACAATAGAACTAGCACAAGAACTACAACTAGCGACAATTCTTTCTTGTCAACCAGAACAATTTTCCCACGAAAGTAGCGAATTAGGTCACGGTTTCTTTACAGCAGCTTTATTAGAAGCTTTGCGTTCTGGTAATGGCAGTAACCTGTCAGATTTAGAAAGTTATCTAAGTCTGCTCATGCCAAAATTATGTCACCACCACTGGCGGCCTGTCCAAAATCCTGCAACTATTATCCCATCGAGGGCACAGATAATCTTGCCAGAATTGGCAATAGAAAATGGCTTTGAAGCAAATCCGGTGATTTATCCCGAAGAATCTTTTGCTGTTGCTCTTGCAGCCCCTCCCCTTGACGATTACCCCAGAACTTCAGCACAACGGGGCAGATGGGGAGAAGCTACTATGAACTCTTCTCAGCAGGTGAAGGCTTATAAGGTTGAGAAGCCTAAAGCTCAACCAGTCCAGGAGTCAGCTACTAGCTTAGTTTCCCAGCCAATGGCGGAAACTTCTTTAGGAGCCAATCCCAAGGGAAGATTTATCCCCAATTCCTCCAAAGGTTACGTTTCTCGATTGCCATCAAATCAGCCAAGTCTCCCTTTTTGGAAACAGTTTATCTTGTGGGGCGGAGGCAGCTTGCTAGTAGCAGGTTTAATTGCTGTAGTTTTTCTTCGCAATCAAGAAACTTTTAGAATTAAGCAAATATCAACTGCATCGCCTAATGCTACCGCTAGCGATCGCCAGGTGATTGAGAATTTACCAAGCATTCGGACTTCAGTAGTTAGACTTAACAACCAATCTAGCGCCCAAATCATCTCTAGTTCCGAGTCGAAAAAGCGGAATCAAGCAGTATTAGACTTGGCGAAAATGTCGCTCAGACAAACTCAGGCTAGTGATTTGAGTATGGCGATCGCTACAGCCCGGAAAATTAAACCTGGTGAACCACTGTACGAACAAGCGCAAGAGAATATTAAGATTTGGAGCCGAATGATTTTAGATTTAGCAGAGGGTCGTGCTAAACAAAGACAATATGCTAGTGCTATTGCCGCCGCTCGATTAATTACCAAAGATGAAGCCCCCTACCCCAAAGCACAAGCAGCAATTAACCTGTGGCGACTAGAGGGTAAGCAGTATGTGAGTAACAAAACTCTTTTAGATGCAGCTAATGCCTTAATTAAGTCTGGACAGGCATCTACCTACAATCGGGCGATCGAAGTTGCTAAGAAAGTACCAGCAGGTCAACCAGGCTTTGATAGTGCCCAAAAGTCGATCAATAAATGGAGTGAGAAAATTTTAGACCTGGCCAAGCGTCGCGCTGCCGAAGGAGATCGCAATGCGGCAATTGCGACTGCTGCGTTAGTGCCAGAGGAAACAGCCGCTTATGAAGATGCTCAGGATGCCATTCAAAAATGGCAAAAGAAATAGTAAAAAAATAATAAAAAATGGTTAGGAGTTAGGAATTAGGAGTTATATTATTGATCCCTGACCTCTTACTCCTGACTCCTAACTTTTTCCTCAGCGCTCATATCTCAGTATTAGCAGTACTGCGATACATCTTCGCCACACTCGTCGGCTAGATAGCACAACGCTCGGAAACGTAAACCAACCACTTCTTCATATAAGGGGTTGAGCTTGCACATGGGTGGGATGTGAAACAAGGTTTTCCCAAATACTTTGACATCGCGCTCAAAGGGGCATTGAGATGGAATCAGTTTGCACAAACGATGAGCTAATTGGCGATCGCGGACTTGAATGTTTTCTACTCGTTGCCGTAGGGGTTGGAGAATATCCCAGTAAGGCTTGGAAGGAGAATGGTTAAGCTGGCTTACTTTATGGTCAGTAGTCTCTGCTTGATTGATTGACACCCAGCTCGCCAGAAAAATCTTTTTCGTGGTATTGTCGAATACCTTCATGGTTAATCCTCTGTGTTATTGAGGTTATTCACCTTTTTGATGAATATATACAACGTGGCAACGAACTTTCCCGGAAAAATCGCGTTCTGACTGCGATATAATGTAATACCTGATTAGCCACTTAAGTCAGAACCTAATTTATTACTACGTCAAGTTAATCGCAAATTTCTGGGGATCGGTAGTGTAATATTACGATCTTGTTCATAACTTGACATAGTTTAGATTTTAGTAAAGACATCCGTCATTGGATAGGTTTTAGTGTAACATTTACAGAAGTTAATATAAGGTCTTTCTAAAAGAATTTTTGCTAAGTATAAACATCAGTAATACCCTAGAAGGCATTTTTCCTTTCCGTGTTCCCACTTTCTCACGTAAGTGTGTCTTGTTCATCGCAGGCTGAATACCGTAAAAGTAGTGATTTTTAGGCGATTAGAATCGATTGCATTTCACAAAACTTACGTTGGCAGTAACAATTTGAAAATGGTACAGTCTGACGCATTAAAATCAGATGAACTTGCTTATGGATGTTTTTGTACTCTACAGCGCAATCCATCCTGGCAGTATGCTGTACGCACGCCTTCAGTGACAGCAACCTAACAAGTTAGATCGAAGAACTATAGGCAAGTTCTATATCCATGAGAAAAGAAAGCGCAAAGACGTTCAGGAAAATTCTGTGTCTTTGCGCCTATTAAAGTTTAAGCGGTGAAGACCGCCGCTCAAACTTCTTTCTCTCTGTATGAGATTTTTACCTTAAATTCTCTATGATGCTACCTGAGCAGCAGTCCGAGTCCGCCGTCTTCTGCCATCGGCAACTTTTACAGGTGGCTCATCAGGGATTTGCATCAATAAAGTCACAGATGGCTGACATTGCAATTCTCGACGGATGGAACGTTGCAATTCTCGTTCCAAAGTTCCTTGCAATCCACCCCAGTCTATATCTGCTGCTTCACCGCCAGGAGCAAATTCTGTCCAGCGCACAGTGAGGATTTCTTCAATGCGTTGTTTTACCCAGGTTTGTAACAGCGATCGCTCTACAGTTGTAACTACACCCCGCAGGTGAGTTTCTGGTTTCGCCAACAGTTTACCATTCCAATCAATTGCAGCTGCGATCGTGATAATGCCTTCTGAAGCCATGCGTTGCCGTTCTTGTAAAACTTTGGCACTTACCATACCCGAACTAGTAGTATCCACCAATTCGATACCAGATGGCACTTTCCCAGCAACCCGAATAGCATCTTCAGTCAGTTCGACAATATCACCATTCTGAATAATGATCATATTTTCTGAGGGAATGCCCATACTCTGAGCCGTTTCTGCGTGCTTCACTAGCATCCGATGTTCGCCGTGAAATGGCACAAAGAACTTGGGTCGAGTTAAGGCAATCATCAGCTTTTGCTCTTCCTGACAGCCGTGACCGGAGACGTGAATCCCTTTGTCCCGTCCATACACCACTTTTGCACCCTGAATCATTAATTTATCAATGGTGTTGACTACAGCGATCGTATTTCCGGGAATTGGATTAGCAGAGAATACTACTGTATCTCCTTGGCGGATTTTAATATGAGGATGTTCTTTATTAGCAATGCGAGTCATTGCTGCCATCGACTCACCCTGAGAACCTGTAGTTAAAATTAGTACTCTTTCATCAGGAAGATTTCGGACTGCGTGTAATGGTTGCAGCAGATTATCTTCACACTTGATGTAACCTAGATTACGGGCATGAGCAATCAAGTTCAGCATGGAACGCCCCACAATCGTCACTACACGATTTTGCTTCTTGGCGATATCCAAAATCATATTGATGCGATGCACGCTAGAAGCAAAGGTTGTGACAAATAATCGCCCAGTGGCTTGACTAAATACTCTCTCCAGGTTTGGATAAACCGAACGTTCTGAAGGTGTAAATCCTGGTATCTCAGCGTTAGTGGAATCACTTAGCAGGCAAAGAACGCCTTTTTCACCATGTTCTGCTAATCGTTGCAAATCAAACTTTTCACCATCTACTGGGGTATGGTCAATTTTGAAATCACCTGTGTGAATGACTACACCAAGGGGAGTATGAATGGCAACAGTGAAACTATCAGCGATGGAGTGAGTATTACGGATATATTCCACTAAAAAGTTTTTGCCAATCCGCACTACATCACGTGGTAAAACTGTTCTAATTTCTGTGCGATCGCGGACTCCTGCTTCTTCCAATTTACCCTCTAGCATCGCCATTGCTAGCCTAGGCCCATAAATCACGGGGATATCAAACTGCTTGAGATGGAAAGCAATCCCACCGATATGGTCTTCATGACCGTGAGTAACGATCATCCCCTTAATTTTGTGGCGATTTTCGCGTAGATAGGTCGTATCTGGCAAAACAATATTTACTCCATGCATCGCCTCTGTAGGAAAAGCCAATCCTGCATCTAATAGGATGATTTCATCGTCATACTCAAAAAGACAGGTATTTTTCCCAATTTCGTGCAAACCGCCCAAAGGAATAATTTTCAAGGCGGAATTATTAGCTTCGTTTTTAGCCATTTTCTCCTTAGATTGTTACTTGTGGTTAATTTAGTTGATAGTTGACGAACTTGTATTTAAGACAACATCATTTGTCTCTTAATTCAGTCCCAAAGCAATCAAGTTTTAATTGAAGATTTCAATTTTTTATTCAATAAAATCGACTGTACACTGAAGAATTTATAGTATGTCTATCAGTCCTAGCACAGATTTTTAAATTGCAACTTATGAACAATTATGGTCGTTCTTTATATGTATCTTTAGAAAGCGGTAGATTACCAAAGCTTAACTAGATGGTGGCTAGATTAAACTAAGTTCTTTCAGAACCGCTTCTAACTTTTGACTTACTTCTAAATCAGCTTCACATAGCGGTGGACGAGTTGAACCAACCTCCCAACCTTGGAGTTTCAGCGCTTTTTTCACTGGAATGGGATTTGAAGTGAGAAATAAAGCTTTAAACAACGGGAAGAGTTGCAGATGAATGTCGCTTGCTACTTCAATTTTTCCCGCACTAAAAGCTTGGATCATCTGCTGTAGTTGGTTTCCTACCAGATGAGAAGCCACACTTACTACACCCTTTGCCCCGATCGCTAACAAAGGCAAAGTCATGTAATCATCACCAGAATAGATGTGGAATTCTTTTGGTGTCAAGCGACGAATTTCGCTTGCCTGGTCTATGCTACCAGTGGATTCTTTTATCCCGACAATATTGCTAACCTCAGCTAACCGGGCAACTGTTTCTGGCTGAAGGTTTTGTCCGGTACGACCTGGGACATTGTATAACAACAATGGTAAGTCGGGACAGGCTTGTGCTATTGCCTGAAAGTGCGCTTCCAATCCCGCTTGCGGCGGTTTGTTGTAATAAGGAACAACTTGTAAGGAACCATGTACTCCTATCTTAGACGCTTTTTGGGTGGCAGCGATCGCTTCTTTGGTGGAATTTGAACCACAACCTGCGATCACCTTGGCTTTTCCTGCCACGGATTGCAATACCTCGACAAACAACTGGTATTCCTCATCCCAACTCAAGGTAGGGGATTCTCCTGTTGTGCCGCACATCACCAATGTATCTGTACCGTTGTTAGCTAGATGCACTGCCAGTTCTGCCGCTACACCATAATCTACACTACCGTCTGCTTTAAACGGTGTAATCATAGCGGTTAAAACATTACCAAAATCTGCCACCCTGTTTTCACTCCTGATTGCCCATGTTTTTATATCTTGGTGGTTTCCTATTGTAATAACCTATCTGCAAATTGCTTTCAAGTGTCATTAGTCATTTGTCACTTACCAATGACCAATGACTAATGACTAATAGCTAATGGTTTGAGTAGATTTTTTTCTACCAATAACTCGGCGATTTGTATTGCATTCAATGCTGCGCCTTTGCGGATTTGGTCGCCGCACAACCATAATTCCAAGCCACAAGGATGAGAAATGTCCTGACGGATTCTTCCCACTAAAACTTCATCTCTACCTGTTGCTTCAATTGGCATCGGAAAATGATTAGTTTCCCAATCTTCTACCAATTTCACTCCAGGGGAGGAATTTAAAATTTCTCTGGCTTCCTCGGCACTAAAGGGAGTCTCAAATTCTAAATTAATGGCTTCTGAATGGGCGCGGAGTACGGGAACCCGTATACAGGTCGCAGTGATTCTGATTTGCTGCGTGCTAAATATTTTTCGGGTTTCGTTGACCATTTTCATCTCTTCCTCACAATAACCCAAATTATTTAATGGCGAGTTATGCGGGAATAAATTAAATGCCAATGGGTAAGGTAATACCTCAGCAACTGGCGGCTGTCCTTGTAGTATAGCGCTTGTTTGGGTTTTGACTTCTGCCATTGCCCTAGCCCCTGCGCCACTAGCAGATTGGTAGGTTGAAGCCACAATGCGCTGCACTGGTTTCACTTTATGCAATGGCCATACTGCCACAGTCATCAAAATTGTTGTGCAGTTGGGGTTGGCAATAATGCCTTGGTGATTAGCTGCGGCTTGTGGATTAACCTCTGGCACTATTAGGGGAACTTCTGGGTTCATCCGAAAGGCACTGGAGTTGTCAATTACCACTGCACCCTTTGCCACGGCAACTGCTGCCCAAGTCTTAGATGTGGAACCACCCGCACTAGCTAGTACTATATCGACATTTTCAAAGGCGCGATCATTCACTGGCTCTACTGGGATATTTTCCCCTTTAAACCGTAGCGATCGTCCGGCACTGCGCTCTGATGCCAACAACTTAAGGTCAGCAATCGGAAAATTACGACTTTCTAATAATTCCAGCAACTCTGTGCCAACTGCACCAGTAGCTCCCAAAATGGCTAAACGATAGGATTTCGACAAACTTGCTTCCTCCTTTAAGAGACTTATCTGCAATTTTCTGGAACAACAATTGACAATTTATGTATATTTAAATAGCGATCGCAGTCTTGAAATAAATTTTGAATAGATTTAGATTTTCTCTAATTTAGTCTATCTTTGAATAGATAGATTTAATAAATTTATTTAGTTGGTTATTTAATTAAGTTAAGTGATGTTGCACTTTACAACAACCGCCATTCAACTTTATTCATTTATCTAAACTATATTATAGTATTGTACAACAAAGCGCCATCTAGCAGAAAAATACATATATCTGCACTTTGACGTTTCACCTGTAAGGTGAATAAACGTCTTGGCTGTAAAGTTGAGTTGTCAGCATGATGAATGTACTATGATGCAAATTGTATAAAATTGGCAACCTATCAAATCGAGGTATGCGGCTAGGCAGCATATTTACTCCCGTACCACAATATAGCTAGACTCAATGCTATAACTTTGAAGTACTAAACTACTGGCTGAAAATCAGAATATCACGGTGTTAGCCCACCGAATAATGAATTCTTGACTTTCCAGTGTTAAATTCAGACTAACTGAAAATTACGGACTGGGGAATAGGCATAAAAATCTTCCCAATCCGTAATGATTCAGCACTTATTACAAATATTAGACAAGAAACCCCAGACGTTCTTAGCCCTGGGAGTGTCAATAATTGTTATGACGGTAAATTGTCAAGTCCTTGGCCATTGGCAGTAAACTGGATCTCTGTGCCAGGACACACAATCCATCCTTGGATGTCATAAAGCCTTGTGACAAACTCCCCACCTCCCTAAGAGACATCAAGCCATAAACGCGAAAAATTATTGCGTCTTGTGTGTACTCGGAGATTAAAATACCAGAAAACTAGAGACGAAGCATGAAAGTTACCCAGGAAAAACTTCCCGCCAGCCAAATTGGCCTGGAAATAGAGATTACGCCGGAAATTACCAAGCAAACTTACGAACAGGTCATTAAAAACTTAGCGAGTACTGCCAATATTCCTGGGTTTCGTAAAGGCAAGGTACCTCGGCCGATATTACTACAAAGGCTGGGTACAACTCGTATCAAGGCAGCTGCGCTGGAAGAACTAATTCAAGACGGCATTGAGCAAGCAGTTAAACAAGAAGCTATCCCGGCAATTGGTCAGCCCCAATTGCGCTCCTCCTTTGAGGATTTGATTAATAATTATGAACCTGGAAAACCTCTGACGATTTCGGCCGCTGTCGATGTAGAACCAGAAGTAAATCTAGTGCAGTACACTGATTTGCTTTTCCAAGCTGAAGAAGTCAAGTACGATCCAGAACGAGTGGATAGTAGCCTCGAAAAGGAACGTCAAGAATTAGCGACATTAATTCCTGTGGAAGGACGTTCAGCGCAAATCGGTGATATTGCCGTAGTCGATTTTAAAGGCTCATTCGCCAAAGCCGAGGGCGAAGACGAAACAGCTGAACTAGAACCTATTCCGGGAGCCGAAGCAACTGATTTTCAAGTTGAGTTGCAGGAAGATAAGTTTATTCCGGGCTTTATTTCGGGAATAGTAGGGATGAATCCTGAAGAAACTAGAGAAATTGCGGCGCAGTTCCCAGATCCCTATGCTAATGAAGATTTAGCTGGAAAAGCGGCAACTTTCACAGTGACGCTCAAAGAACTGAAGGAAAAGGAACTACCAGAAATAAATGACGATTTCGCCCAGGAAATCAGCGATTTTGAAACTTTAGAGGAGTTACGCGCTTCTTTGGTAGAGCGATATCAAAAAGAGGCGGATGACAAAACAAAAACAAATAAGCAGGAAGCCTTGTTAACGGAACTGCTCAAGCACGTAGAAGTTGACTTACCACTAACCTTGGTTGAACAAGAAGTGGATGCAATGCTAACGCAAACAGCAATGCGCCTGTCTCAGCAGGGATTAGATGTGAGGAAGTTGTTTACTCAAGATATTATTCCTCAATTGCGGGAGCGATCGCGTACTGAAGCCATCGAACGCATCAAACGTTCTTTGTCCTTGCGGGAAGTCGGTAAACGCGAATCTATTGAGGTAACACCAGAAGAAATCGCAGCCAGAGTCAAAGAACTTTTGGAACAGTACCCAGAGGAAAAAGAGGTTGATGAAGATAGACTGCGCTCAATCGTGGAAAACGAACTATTAACCGAAAAAACCATCGATTGGCTCTTAGAACATTCCTCAGTTGAACTTGTACCAGAAGGCTCCTTGAATCCCTCTGAGGAAACGGAAGCCGCAGAATCAGATGCTGATGTATCTCAGAC
The DNA here is from genome assembly GCF_015206895.1 of Nostoc sp. LEGE 12450. Lineage (GTDB taxonomy): Bacteria > Cyanobacteriota > Cyanobacteriia > Cyanobacteriales > Nostocaceae > Nostoc. The sequence continues at coordinate 35,852 of NZ_JADEXU010000028.1, forward strand.
AGAGCAAGAAAACAGCGAACCTTCTACAACAGAAGTCACAGAAGGATAATAAAAAATCCCAAAGCCATAAGTTCACCAGTCCTGAGTTAAAGTACTGGTGAAATGGGTAAGGTAAGGTAAGGGAGCAGGGACAAAAATAACCAATCCTCAATACCCACTGGGATAAAGTCAAAATAATTTAAAGAATTAATGAATTTTTGGCAAATTGTGACACATGTTATGGACTGAGCTTGATACTGTGTTACACGAGAGGAAGTTATATGAGGCATAATGGTTAACACGTAGCTATAAAAATTCCATTCGTCGAAAAGGCAGCATTTGCTGCTGAAACATTTGTCCTAAATTATCGTCACAGAAAGCCTGTATGTTTGTATCGCAGTCGGGAAACTACCCCATCAGCAACCAAAGTCGAATAAACATTAACTCCCAGTTGAACAGCCCTAGCAACATCGTGCCGATGGTGGTAGAACAGTCTGGCATGGGAGAAAGGGCTTTCGACATCTACTCACGCCTGCTGCGAGAGCGGATTATCTTTTTGGGAACGCCAATAGACGATGCCGTAGCCAACTCAATTGTGGCTCAATTGTTATTCCTAGATTCCGAAGACTCAGAGAAAGACATTCAAATGTATGTCAATTCTCCTGGTGGCTCGGTCTACGCAGGGATGGCAATCTATGATACAATACAGCAAATTCGCCCTGATGTTGTTACCATCTGTTTTGGATTAGCCGCGAGTATGGGGGCATTTTTGTTAACAGCAGGGGCTGCCGGTAAGCGAATGTCTCTGCCTGACTCCCGGATTATGATTCACCAACCACTTGGTGGCGCTCAAGGTCAAGCTATTGACATTGAAATTCAAGCCAGAGAAATTCTTTACGTTAAGGCTAAGTTGAATCAGTTAATGTCTCATCATACTGGTCAACCCTTAGAAAGAATTGAAGCAGATACTGAGCGCGACTTTTTCATGTCGGCAGAAGAGGCGAAAAACTACGGTTTGATTGATCAGGTCATTTCCAGGCAAAATCTTCCCACAGCAGGGGAAAACGTCACCATTCTGAAATAAGAGGCTGGTATGTCTAAGTACGACTCCCATTTAAAATGTTCGTTTTGCGGCAAGTCTCAGGAGCAGGTGCGTAAGTTAATCGCAGGGCCGGGAGTCTACATCTGCGATGAATGCGTTGACTTGTGTAATGAAATACTAGACGAAGAGTTACTCGATACCAATGGTGCGGCAGCACAACCGGCACCAAGAGCAGAACCACCTCAAAAACGGCGTACTCAATCTTCTAGTATTTCGTTTAATCAAATACCCAAGCCAAGAGAAATTAAAAAGTATCTAGACGAACACGTTATTGGTCAAGACGAAGCCAAGAAAGTCCTGTCAGTAGCCGTTTACAATCACTACAAGCGGTTGGCAGTCATTCAGTCTAAAGCCAGTGGCAAAGGTGGGGCGGATGATGCTGTAGAACTGCAAAAGTCCAACATTTTGTTAATTGGTCCGACTGGTTGCGGCAAAACTCTCTTAGCGCAAACCTTAGCGAAAATCCTGGATGTACCTTTTGCCGTCGCTGATGCTACGACGCTGACGGAAGCAGGGTATGTGGGAGAAGATGTGGAAAATATCTTGCTGCGACTGTTGCAAGTGGCAGATTTGGATATAGAGGAAGCGCAACGAGGAATTATCTACATTGATGAAATTGACAAAATTGCTCGCAAGAGTGAGAACCCGTCAATTACCCGCGATGTTTCTGGTGAAGGCGTGCAGCAAGCCTTGCTGAAAATGTTAGAGGGAACGATCGCCAATGTACCACCCCAAGGAGGGCGCAAGCATCCCTATCAAGACTGTATCCAAATTGATACAAGTAATATTTTGTTCGTCTGTGGTGGTGCTTTCGTAGGCTTAGAAAAGGTTGTGGATCAGAGAGTTGGCAAAAAAGCAATAGGCTTTGTGCAACCTGGAGAAGGCCAAACGAAAGAAAAGCGGGCAGCAGATACTCTCCGCCATTTAGCACCGGACGATCTAGTAAAATTTGGCATGATTCCCGAATTTATTGGGCGCGTGCCAATGGTAGCAGTAGTAGATCCGCTAGATGAAGAAGCGCTAATGGCGATTCTCACACAGCCACGCAGCGCCTTAGTGAAGCAGTACCAAAAACTGCTGAAGATGGATAATGTCCAGCTAGATTTTAAACCAGAAGCTTTACGAGCGATCGCTCAAGAAGCCTACCGCCGTAAAACTGGAGCAAGAGCGCTGCGGGGCATTGTCGAAGAACTTATGCTGGATGTAATGTACGAGTTACCATCCCGTAAGGATGTGACACGCTGTACAGTAACACGGGAGATGGTTGAGAAGCGATCGACTGCGGAACTGATAATACATCCATCTTCATTACCGAAACCAGAGTCAGCCTAATAGTCATTAGTTATTAGTCATTGGTTATTAGTCAAAAACTAAAGACTAATAACCATGTAATAAGGGAAAATGACTAATGACAACTGACAAAGGACTAATGACTAATGCCTTATATTAAAGTTCGTGGCGTTGACCATTACTATGAATGGGTGAAAAAGCCATCTGGTTCTTTGGTAAAACCAGTAATGTTTTTTATGCACGGTTGGGCTGGTTCGGCTAGGTATTGGCAAAATACCGCTAATGCTTTATCAGAGCAATTTGATTGTTTACTCTACGATATGCGGGGATTTGGCCGTTCTGGTGGGAAGCCAACCATAGCCGAAGCTAGTGAAGCTGTTGCTGAATCTGAGTCCCCGCATGAAGAATCAGAGGCAATCAGAGATTTGACTTATGAATTAGAAGAATATGCTGATGATTTGGCAGCTTTGTTAGATGGGTTGCATCTTCAGCGTGTCTATATTAATGCTCACTCGATGGGTGCTTCTGTTGCTACTTTATTTTTTAACCGCTACCCCCAACGAGTAGAACGAGGAATTCTAACCTGTAGCGGCATTTTTGAGTACGACGAAAAATCTTTTAGTGCCTTTCATCAATTCGGTGGCTATGTGGTGAAATTCCGTCCCAAGTGGTTAAGCAAAATTCCATTTGTTGACCGGATGTTTATGGCGAGATTTTTATATAGTTCAATACCACATTCTGAGCGTCAAGCTTTTTTACAAGATTTTCTTGAAGCAGATTACGATGCAGCTTTGGGTACAATTTTTACTTCCGTTAGTAAGGCTCAATCTGAAGTAATGCCGCTTGAGTTTGCCAAGCTGACAGTGCCGACTCTGCTTGTGGCGGGAGAGTATGACAAAATTATTCCAGCCGAGATGGGGCGTAAAGCAGCTGCACTGAATGACAAAGTTAAATTTGTGATGATTCCTAACACAGCACATTTCCCAATGTTGGAAGATGCTCCAACTTATATGCAAGTGGTGCAAGAATTTTTGCAAATTAATATCCCACAACCGCAAGCCAAATAACTGATGGCGGTTTTTTAAACAGTTAACTGTACCTGTGTGATACCTTGACGCATTTTATATTGTCGCTTTAACCAAGACTTTTTAATTATTTTACGGAGCAACGGAGCGAGTTGACTCAACAGCGATCGCAACAGTGCATTTTTTCGCAGTAGTTCGCCTTGTTTAGCTTCCTCTAACTGGAGTTGCTGGGCGCGGATAATTTCTGGCTCACGTTCTGCTTGGATGTGCGATAGTGCCATATCTATGTCCTGGTGTTCGGCTTCTCTTTGCAACAACGGCACAAGATGATTAGCAGTGACAATCACATCACGGAATGCTAGATTAATTCCTTGGGCGCGGACGGGAGACATTGGGTGTGCAGCGTCACCCAGAAGCAGTACGCCTGGTGCGTGCCATTGGGGACAATAACCAACCACAACAGAAAGGCGAATGGGGGATTCGATGGTGTCTGCATGATTACGGAAATGCTCTGCTAGCCATGAAGGTGATAATGAGGCAAAAATCTCTGCCCAGTTAGTTTGTTTGAAGTCAGTGTTTTCGGTTGCGGACATCACCCAAGCTAGATGCAGTTTTTCTTCTTCTGCTCCGTGAAAGATGGTAAATACGCGATCGCCATTTACAATAGTACGAAAAACATTATCGGCTGCAAACTCAGGACTGGCGGCAAGTTTAAACCAGAGAATATCAATATTTTTGGGCTGGCGTACCAATTCCAATCCTATGCGTTGTCGCACAAGAGAATTTCGACCATCTGCCCCAATTACTAGGTCAGCAGTAAGTTCTCTACCATCGCTCAATACTACACCTGCGACACGTTGATTACTCCAACGTAAATCTTTGACTGGAACACCCTGGATAAATTCAAACCCATTATTGGTTTGAGCTTCCGAAATCAGTGCTTTGAGTAGTGGTGGTTGTGAAACCAGTGTACAGGGTTGCGTTGCCCCCATTGGTTCATCAACTCGAAACAATTGCTTGTCCCCTAGAATGAATTCCCATGCGTCAAGCTGTCGATGGGGAATATGCTCTAACAATGGTGATAGGCCCATTTGTTCTAGTGCATCTAACCCACTGGGCATTAATCCTTCACCGCGAAAAACACGATGAAAGTCTTTTGCTGCTTCAATTAACGTTACAGGAATACCACGTTGTGTAAGGAGGAGGGCAAGGGTTGCACCTGTTGGGCCTGCGCCTACAATCACAATTTGCATTACGTTATCCCTCCTGTATTAGGTGTTCTGCACTAGTTCCAGAATAACGAACCACAGAGGCGCAGAGAACACAGAGAAATGAGAGTTTGAGAGTATTTTACGTAAGTCGTAATTAACTCAAACCTAGTTCTCGTTTGAGCAAGTTAATCGAGTTAGTACCGATATAATTTTCAACCTTAATCAGCTTTGGGGGACGAATAATATCTTCATCAGATGCTTGTACGGCTGCTTGCACGGCTGCAAAACTGGCTTGATCGCTGATGATTACCTCAGCCCGTTTAACCATAGCCTGAAGTTTATAGGCATCTTTTGGTTGTGCAGTCATCACTAGTAGTTCATCTCCCCGCAAACCGTGGAGGATGACTTCTGCTGCTCGTGCAATCCCGGAACTGAGGCTAACTATGCCTACACAATTCTCTTTTGGTAGGGTTTTTAAGAGGCTGAGTTCTTTGCTGTAGTCGTAAATATCCAGAGGAATTACCCGTGCAGCTTTAGGGGCTGCGATCGCTTCCACATTACTGATAAAATACCGACTTGTGACTACTGTCGCAGAGGTAGTTTTATCTAACACTGCTGTTAATTCTTCCATTGCTACTAACTGCACTGGTATTTTTAGCGATCGCTCCAATTCATACACCATCAATTCACCAGCACCCATGTCATAGGATGGAACTGCAACTAGTACCCGCGCACTACAACGCAAGCGCCAGTCAATTTCCGCTAAAAATAGCTCTCTGGCTTGATTGAGCGAACATCCTTGAGAGAGCAGATCGTCAAGTGCTTGCTGGACAACTTGATATGCGTCAGGATTTTGTTTGAGAATTGGTGATTGCAGCCGACTACCGCCCTCATGACCTTGGGCACGAACATAAATACCCGAACCAGCCATACTTTCAACAAATCCGTCTTCCTCCAGTTGACGGTAAACTTTGCTAATGGTATTACGGTGTAATCCCGTTTGCATTGCCAGCGCTCTTGTGCTTGGCAATTTGTAAGCAGGGGGATATTGCCGAGAAGCGATCGCAAAGCGGATTTGATTAAACAGCTGGGTTGATGCGGGAATTTCGCTGTCTGGCTGAATACGGAATTGAATCACCACCAAACCTCCTGAATACTAAGTGCTGAGTGATAAATGCTGAGTTTTTGGTATTAGATATTTACTTTTATACATAGCACTCCTTTAGTGACCAGCTGTATTTGCTACATATCAAAATATTTGATTTACAAATAAAATTTTCCTGGTAGAAATTTTTAATGCGCTCACTATGGTATTTGGTAATTCTATTGGAAATAACCTCGGCATACTGGCATAGTTATATCAAACAAACACACCGTTAATCACATAACACGGGTAAAAATTATTATGGCAGAGCAAGCAATAATTACCACAACGGTTAATCTTTTGCAAGATAATATTCAAGTGTCAGCATATCTGGCAGAACCAAAAGAACCTGGATCTTACCCAGGAATCGTGGTCTTACAAGAGATTTTTGGTGTCAACGTTCACATTCGGGATGTTACAGAACGGATTGCCAAACTTGGGTATGTAGCGATCGCACCTGCACTTTTTCAACGCACTGCTCCTGGCTTTGAAACCGGATACACACCTGAAGATATTGAAACGGGCAGAGGTTATGCTATGCAAACTCAAGCATCAGAGTTATTGAGCGATATTCAACTAGCAATTGACTACCTCAAAAATCTGCCTCAAGTAAAAAAAGATAGTTTTGGCTGTATTGGCTTCTGCTTTGGCGGTCATGTCGCATATCTTGCAGCCACTTTACCAGATATTAAAGCTACAGCTTCCTTTTATGGTGCTGGAATTACCACCCGCACGCCAGGAGGTGGCCCTCCCACTGTTACCCACACCAGAGAGATTCCAGGCACTCTCTATGCCTTCTTTGGTAAAGAAGATGCTAGCATCCCACCCGAACAAGTAGATGAGATTGAAGCAGAGTTAGAAAAATATAAAATTCCTCATCGTGTGTTTCGCTACGATGGAGCTGATCACGGATTTTTCTGTGACCTTCGTGCCAGTTATAATCCTAAAGCTGCTGCTGATGCTTGGGAGCAAGCAAAACAACTCTTTAGTCAACTGAATTAGTCATTAGTCATTAGTCATTAGTGAATAATAAAGGACAACTGACAAATGACAAATGACAAGTGACTAATGACAATCTAAACTCCAGTTGCACCATCTCAAATAACAATTAATCTTCAAAAGTCATGAATTCCGAATCGAAACTTTCTCAAACAGCCAATTCGTCATTTACGATGGACGATTTTGCCAAAGCGCTAGAAAAACACGACTACCAGTTTCAAAAGGGACAGGTTGTACATGGCAAAGTGTTCCAACTTGACCATGATGGAGCTTATGTCGATATTGGTGGCAAGTCGTCAGCTTTTCTACCGCGCGATGAGGCTTCTTTGAGAGCAGTTACCGATTTATCGGAAGTGCTGCCATTGCAAGAGGAAATGCAGTTTTTGATTATCCGAGATCAGGATGCAGAAGGTCAAGTCACCCTTTCTCGGAAGCAGTTGGAAATTCAGCACATCTGGGAACGATTGGCGGAAATGCAGGAAAATGCTCAGACTGTGCAAGTAAAGGTTATGGGCGTTAATAAAGGTGGTGTTACCGTCGATATTCTCTCTTTGCGGGGATTTATTCCGCGATCGCACCTGGCAGAGCGTGATAACTTAGAAGCACTCAAAGGTCAAAATCTGACTGTGGGCTTTTTGGAAATTAATAAAAACACCAACAAACTCATCCTTTCTCAGCGATTAGCAACTCGTTCTAGCAACTTCAGCTTATTAGAACTAGGTCAACTGGTGGAAGGTAAAGTTACTGGCATCAAACCTTTTGGTGTGTTTGTCGATTTAAATGGTATGGGGGCTTTGCTTCATATCAAACAGGTAAGCCAAAAATTCATCGACTCTCTAGAAAAGGTATTTAAAGTTGGCCAGCCAATTAAAGCTGTAATTATTGACTTGGATGAAGGTAAAGGGCGGGTTGCTCTTTCTACCAGAGTTTTGGAAAATTTCCCTGGTGAAGTGCTAGAGAATATGGATGAGGTGATGGCTTCGGCTGAGGCGCGTGCTAATAGAGCTAATAACAAAGCTGCTGAATAGTTTTGAGGTGGGCTGTTTGCACAAAGCGTTTAAATCGCCATGTGAAACAATTTTGAATTGTTAATACTCCCCCCTGCATCTACAAAGATATGGGGGGATTGTAATTGGGAAAACTTTTCACAGGTTAAGGCAAGAAACCCGATAAATCGCCGTCTTTACAATAATCAGTCCTTTGCAGAGACGGCGATTTATAAGGTTTTTGCGATCTTGGGCGTGTCATCAAAAAACCTTATCCGAACCGTTTGGTGTGAACAGTTAATTAGAATTATTGCTAAATCAATCGTAACAACTAAAGCAGTATTTTTTTATTTGGGAGTCGCTAAAGTCGAATTTAATAAGCAAAATGGTATTTGACTTACTCAAAAGAAGCTTTTACTTACTCAAACCCCAGTTTGCTTTCTCTTTTCAGTGTTTTCCGCAAGCAAAATGAGCTTTTACTTTCTCAAACCCCAGTTTGCTTTCTCATTTTGGTGTTTTCCGCAAGCAAAAGAAGCTTTTACTTTCTCAAACCCCGGTTTGCTTTCTCATTTCGGTGTTCTCCGCAAGCAATCAAGCATATTGAGAAAGCAATATGCTTAATTGCTGATTCATTGCAGTAATTTCCACACTCGTGACAACTATCTCTTTTAGATTACTTCTCTTTATCTTTATCTAATGCTTCCTGAATTGCACGACGGCAAAATTCTGGAGGATCATCTTTGGTAGATAGTTCTTCCTTCATAGTTTTTGTGACACGTAAATTAAGACGTTCACTTAAAGGTTCTTCCCTCTCTGATTTAAATGGTTTTAAATTTTCTGAATGACCTTTAGGGTTAGGCATTTATGTAGAAATATAAATATGACTTGAACCACTGGTAGGCAGCAGATTGAATTGTTTTTTAGTGGTTGTGGCAACTTGCCGGAAGCACAACCACCAATATCCAATTCAAAAAATGGACACTACTATTTTATGTTCACGCGTTCCGAACTTGAAATCAAGACTATTAAAGAATTACGCGATTTGTGTCGGAGATACGGTGTAAAACCTACCGGGAATGCAGGATACAAAACCTCGTATATCGTAACTCTGATGGCATTTCCACTTTTAGCGCTCCAACAAATGAAGCTAGGTAAAGGGTTAAAATCCCCTAACTTTAACGCTATCCAGGTAATCAACTCCGCTATTGAGGAGATGAATTCACCCACAGACGAACAAACAGCACTGATTCGGATAACTTTGGAAGGCAGAAAAATGAGCTATCCTGACCGATATCAGCAAGAGAATCTGCTGAACTTGCACAAAGCTAAAATGTCACTTGAACAAGCTATCGACTTTTTGAGCTAATAAAACTAATTTTATTAACCTATCCCCTGCATCTACAAAGATGTGGGGGATCATTTTTAGAGTATTAAGATAAATAAGGTGTGACCAATTGGCTTAGTTGGCGTGAGGATATCTTAGGCATATATCGGGCATTTTGACAACTATAAACGCTGCAACTATTCAATTTAGGTATTTATATGTTTCTAGTAACTGGAGCAACGGGAGGAATTGGTCGCAGAGTTGTGCGACTGCTACGGCAACGAGAACAGTCTGTGCGGGCATTTGTTCGCCTTACCTCGCGCTACAGCGAGTTAGAACACCGGGGTGCAGAAATCTTTATCGGTGATTTGCTGCGGGAAAAAGATATTCAAAAAGCTACTCAAGGTGTGAAGTATATTATCAGCGCTCACGGTTCTGATAGCGATGCTCTATCTTTAGATTACCGCGCAAATATTGAACTGATTGACCAAGCAAAAGCCAATGGCGTAGAGCATTTTGTCTTCATTTCCGTATTGGGAGCCGATCGCGGATATGAAGACGCTCCTGTGTTCAAAGCCAAACGAGCAGTAGAGCAATATTTGGCAGCTAGTGGCTTGAATTACACAATTTTACGCCCATCTGGATTAGCATCTAACTTGCTGCCACTGGTAGAACGATTTCGGGAAACAGGATTGTATCTGCTGATTGGCGATCGCAAAAACCGTACCTCAATTGTCAGTACCGATGATTTGGCAAGGATAGTAGTGGATTCTGTGGCAGTTGCAGGCGCTCGTAACCAGATTTTACCAGTGGGAGGCCCGGAGATTTTATTACGAGAAGATATTCCCCGGATTTTTGGTCGGATTTTCGCCAAAGAGCCAGTAATAATTAATTCACCACTATTTTTTATTGATGGATTACAAGGTGCATTGGGTCTATTTAATCCCCAAGTCCAAAAAGCTTTGGGAACTTATCGCACATTGCTAGCAAATGAATTTTTCTGTACAAAAGATGAAATTGCCAATTTAGAAGCGATTTTTAACTTCCAATTGGAGACATTAGAAAACTTTTTACGGCGTTATCTAGCAGTTTGAATTAAACACAAGTCATTAGTGATTGGTCACTTGTACTGAGCGAAGTCGAAGTATTGGTCATTGATGAATCACCAAAAACAAATGACAAATGACTAATGACAAATAAAAAAGGATAAAAATATATGGTAAATGCTGCTCAAGCACGTCAGACAAAAGAGCGATTCGCCCAACCAGAGGAACAACTCACTTATGAATTGGGGAAGGCAGTACAGGAATTGCCACCCCTGTACACAAGATTATTAGCGGGAACGATGAGCGCCATTGTATTTGGAGCGATCGCTTGGGCGTACTTCTCGCAAATAGATGAAGTAGCAACAGCACCAGGGGAATTAATTGCTTCTACACAGGTTAGGCCAGTGACATCCTTGGGTGGGGGGTCAATTGTCGGCGTGAAAGTGCAAGAAGGCGATCGCGTTACCAAAGGTCAAATCCTGATTCAAAAAGACCCTGACCTACAAATAACTGATGTTTCCCGCCTAGCCAAATCAACTAGATTGATTCAAGACGATTTGCAACGTTTGGATGCAGAACGTCTTGGAGGCAAAACCACTGGGACGAAGCTACAAGATGAACTTTTAACTTCCCGCCTGCAAGACTACCAAGCACGTCAAGCAGGAGCAGAAGCAGAAGCAAATCGCCAAATAGCACTCATCAATCAAGCCAAAGTCCGGTTGACTCGATTGCAAGAGAACTTAGCTAATGCCAAAAGCAGCTTTGCTAATGCCAAAACCAACCTTGCCAACGCAGACAGCATCCGAATTAAAATTGAAAGTAATTTGGCACTTGCACAAGAAAGGGAAAAAAGCTTACGCACCCTAATTACTACTGGTGCTGTACCTCGTGTCGATTACTTGGATGCTCAAGAAAGATTGACTCGTGCAAAGACAGAAATTACCAGATCGCAAGATGAAGTGACTAACGCCCAGAATAGAATAACAGAGGCTCAAGATAAAGTCACATCATTAGAAAAAGATATTGCTGCCCAAGCCCAAGAAATTCGCCAAGCAGAACAAGCTTACAACGCTGCTCGCAGTCAGGCCCAGCGTGTCGCATCAGAACGCCAAAGTGAAATATTGACACAGTTCAACAAACGTAAAGAAGAACTGACAACTGTTCAAGGTCAATTAGAGCAGGCGAGGAAGCAGCAAGCTTTAGAAACGATTGAAGCTCCCGTTGCAGGTACGATTTACAGAGTCAAAGCCACCAAGGGGCCAGTCCAATCTGGTGAAGAATTGCTGTCAATTTTGCCCGAAGGCGAAGAAATGCTTCTAGAGGTGAAAGTTCTTAACCGCGATATTGGGTTTATTCGTCAAGGCATGAAGGCAAAAGTGAAAATGGCGACTTTCCCCTTCCAGGAATTTGGCGTTGTAGAGGGCGAAGTTATGCAAGTCAGTCCAAATGCAATTATTGATAAAGAATTGGGCTTAGTTTTTCCTACAAGAATTAAGCTAAATAAACATTCAGTTAATGTGCGTGGTCAAGAGGTAGAATTTACACCAGGAATGTCTGCTACAGGTGAAATTGTCACTCGTAAAAAGTCAATTCTGACATTCATCACTGAGCCTGTGACGCGGCGGTTCAATGAAGCATTTTCTGTTAGGTAGATTGATAGCCTCTCTTGTTCTTATAGCTATTTCAAAAGCAATGCCTACGCATCCCACAAACCACACCTAAAACGTAAGGGTTTAGCAATGCTAAACCCTTAAATTTATTTGTAACAGACGAGCGGTTTGGTTTATTTTTCTAACCGAGCAGTATTTGACTGAACTACAAATCGCTATAATTTTTAAGCGATACCTAAGAATTTTTTATACTGATCCATTTGTTTTTGCATCCCTTCTAGTAGTTTCCAAAAATCAAGATTATTCTCATTTTTGTTATCATCATTGCTATCCGTATTGATGCCTGTAATAGTCTGACCGATTAGAGAAGCGACATCAGAATTATTAAAAATAGCAATAGTCTCTGGCGTGAGATATTTTGGTGTTTCTGTAATAGTCTGACCAATTAGAGAACCGACATCGGAATTATTAAAAATAGCAATAGTCTCTGGTGTGAGATATTTTGGTGTTTCTGTAATTGACTGACCGATTAGAGAAGCGACATCAGAATTATTAAAAATAGCAATAGTCTCTGGTGTGAGATATTTTGGTATTTCCGTAACAGTCTGACCAATTAGAGAAGCGACATCTGAATTATTAAAACTAGTAATAGTCTCTGGCGTGAGATAATTTGCTGTTTTTGTAATAGTCTGACCGATTAGAGAAGCGACATCTGAATTATTAAAACTAGCAATAGTCTCTGGTGTGAGATAATTTTTGGTTTGTGCATCGATATGTAGCAGGTTGTTGCCAGATATCACTTGCTTTGCCAGAGAACTGACATTAGAAATATTTAAACTAGAGGTTGTAATTTGTGAACTATTTGCTGCTGTGTCTGCGTAGCCCGTCGTAGACATCACTTGCTTTGCCAAAGAACTAACATTAGAAATATTTAAATTAGAGTTTGTACTTTGTGTGCTGTTTTCTGATGTTTCTGCCACAATCTGACGTACTTGGGCATCAGTCAGGCTGGGGTTAGCACTAAGCATCAGGGCAACTACACCAGCCACATGGGGAGTAGCCATAGATGTGCCGCTATAAGTGGCATACTGATTATTCGGAACTGATGAATAAACCTTGACTCCTGGGGCTGTGACATAAGAAATTTGATTTGTTCCAGAGCGGTTAGAGAAATCAGCCATATTATTATTTTTGTCTACTGCCCCAACAGCAATTCCCGACTTAGAGGCATAGCGGGCGGGATAGTCTGGTTCTGATTCACCATCATTACCTGCTGCCATGACAACAATCACTCCTTTACTACTGGCATAGTTAATGGCTGACTCCAGAGTCCGATTGGAAGATGTGCCTCCTAAACTGAGGTTAATCACATTAGCTCCATTATCCACAGCGTAGCGAATACCCTTAGATATCGAGCTATAGGAACCAGAGCCAGACTCATTCAAAACTTTGACAGGCATAATTTTGGCATCATAAGCAATACCAGTGACACCATAGTTATTATTTTCTCCTGCGATCGTACCAGAAACATGAGTACCGTGACCATTGTTATCTAGCGTGTTGTTGTTTTGATCCGCAAAGTTCCAGCCGTAATTATCATCAATATAGCCATTGCCATCATCATCTATACCGTTACCTGCAATTTCCTTGGTATTCGTCCAGATATTATTTTTTAAATCCTCGTGGTTATAGTCAACCCCAGTATCTATAACAGCGACAACAACGCCTTTACCTGTGTATCCTTGTGCCCAAACTTCTGGTGCTTTAACAAGGTCTGCTCCCCAATTATTACCACCAATATCGGGAACATCAGCAAAGGTATTCTGATTAGTAGCTTTAGCCACTGCTGCTGCTGCATTAATTAAGCCATAGCCATTGGTGGAGTTATAACTTTGCGTGGTAAAAGCATTAGTAGTAGCGTTACTGCTATTTTCGTAGTTACTATTATTTAGTAACTGCACATCAGAATCGGCTGAGTTGTAGCTACTACGTCCACTTAAGTTGAAGCTGGTGTCATTCTTAGTATTAAATGTATCTAATGAAGAGATTGAAGTAAAATTTAAGCTTTTATTAGTAGAAAATAAATTGTTATTAGTATTATCATTGAGCATAATTGTTTTTTCTCAAAAATAGAAAAGCTTTTTAACAGCTAAAATTGCTAGAACTTTTGTTAAACAAAAGTTCTAAACTGTGAACAAGCCGTATTATTAATAATTACTATGAAATTTCATAATAAAATGCTAATTTTATTACCAAAAAAATATTATGGAAATCATGTTTTTTGTGAAGAGCTATTTAGAATACGTTTAATTATAAAAAAAAGCGGCAGAATGACTGGCATTTGCTGCTCATTCTGCCGCTTATAGAAATTGCATTTAACCTTTGATAAAGGACACTTAAGGGATGATTCTATGCCAAGCTATTTGCTGCTGTCGCTGTGACAATCTGACGCACTTGGGCATCAGTTAAACCTTTCTTAGCACTGAGCATCAAAGCTATTACCCCAGCAACGTGAGGAGTCGCCATAGACGTTCCCCTTTGAAAACCATACTTGTTACCCGGAAGTGTTGAATAAATACCAATTCCTAGATCCGCATCACCTTCAAAGTATGCTCCAGGAGCTGTAACGTATGTGAGTGGAGTTGTTCCAGCGCGGTGAGAAAAATCGGTAAGTGTCCGATCGTAGAACACTGCTCCAACCGCAAGTCCCCACTGGGTAGCATAGCGGGCGGGATAGTCTGGTTCTGATTTACCATCATTACCTGCTGCCATGACGGTAATTGCACCTTTGCTGGCAGCATATTGAATAGCTGACTGTATCTCACTACTTGGAGAACCACCTAAGCTGAGGTTAATGACATTAGCTCCGTTATTGACTGCATAACGAATACCATTTGCGATCGCACTATTAGTTCCTTGACCATCTCTATTCATAACTTTCACTGGCATAATTTTGGCATTATAGGCAATACCAGTGACACCAAAGTTATTTTTCACCCCAGCAATAGTGCCAGCAACATGAGTACCATGACCGTTGTCGTCTAATGGATTGTTGTTGTTGCTGACGAAGTTCCAGCCGTTGACATCATCAATGTAACCATTGCCATCATCATCTTTGCTGTTGCCAGCGATTTCCTTGGTATTCTTCCAGATATTAGCGCTCAAATCTGAGTGATTGTAATCTACTCCACTATCTATCACAGCGACGATCGCACCCTGACCTGTGTATCCCTTTGCCCAGACTTCCGGTGCTTTAATTGCATCGGCTCCCCAATTATCACCACCCAAGTCAGTCACATCAGCAAAGGTACTCTGACCTAAAGCTTTCGCTACTGCGGCTGCGGCATTAATTAAGCCATAACCTGTAGTTGAGTTAAATCCGCCACCATTGACAGGATTTAAGGTAATTGGTGTAGTGATGTAAACGCTGTTGTTACCTTCGTTGCTTTCAATGACATTTCCTCGCCCATCGGCTTTAAATATCAGGTAGTATTTACCAGCACTAATAGTAGGAGCAAGGGTAATAGATGTGGAGCGAGAAGTAACGGCAGAAGGTGTCAGAGTAGAACTACCCTCAATTTCTGTACCTAAGCTGATATCATCATCGTTACCAAATGTTGTATCTCGTGAAAGATAAAAACTTGTCTTACTCCCTCCAGCACTGCCATTACCTTGGTTTTTAAGTTGATAATTAACTAGGAGTGTAGTACCAATAGCAGCACTACTAGCAGATGTAGCATTTTGGATGACCAAATCTGGTGCAGTAATTGCGATCGCTTTGGCAACGACGTTGTTATTTTCATTGCTTTCTCTCAATGACCCAAAACCATCGGCTTGGTATAGGAGATAGTAACTACCGGGAGTGATAGTGCTGGAAAGGTATAGGGATGCAGACTCGGAAATTACAGCAGAGGGAGCAATGTCAGAGATACCGATAATATCCGAACCGACCGAAATGTCCTCACTACTGAGGCTGGTATCTTTAGAAAGATAAAAGCGTGTCGTGTTAACACCAGCTTTACCATTACCTTGATTTTTCACCTGATAGCTTAGTTGGATTGTTGTACCAATGTTGGCGCTAGCAGGAGCCGAAGGATTTTGTATTAATAAGTCTGGTGCCGCAATCGTAATTGCTTTGGCCGTAACGTTGTTGTTTTCATTACTTTCAAAAATCTCGCCATTGCCATCGGCTTGTAATAGCAGGTAGTAATTTCCAAAAGTAATATTACTGCTGAGTATTAAAGAGTAAGACTCTGAACTATATTTACTAGCGCCCAATCCAGAGTATAAGTAGCTTCGGGAATAGCTTAAGTATGTGTCATCGCCGCTCAAGGTCGTATCTTTAGAAAGATAAAACTTAGTGGTACTAGAACCAGCACTGGCAGTACCTTGATTGACTAGTTGATAATTGACAGTGATTAAGCTACCGGGGTTAACAAGACTAGGAGCCGAAATATTTTGGATAATTAGGTCTGGTTTAGGGCCATTAATAGCGATCGCTTTGCTGACAAAATTATTAGTTTCGTTACTTTCACCAACATTGCCATTAGCATCGGCTTTATACAACAAATAATAGTTACCTGCGGCGATCGCATTGTTGATGATCAGCGATGCTGTCTCTGAGCTAGTAGCACCTGCGGCAATGGCGTTAACGGCATCTGAGCCGAGCAACACATCATCATTACTAAAAGCATTATCCTTGGATATATAAAACTTGGTGGTAGTTGCAACAGCACCACCAACACCTTGGTTTTTGACCTGATAGCTCAATTGAATGGTGCCACCAACGGCTGTTGTAGCGGGAGCTACAGCGTTTTGTATTATTAAATCTGCTTGGGTAATGGCGATCGCTTTGCTAGCAAAGTTATTGCTTTCATTGCTCTCAACTGCATTTCCTGCGCCGTCAGCTTGATAGAGCAAGTAATAGTTACCTGTAGCGATCGCATTGTTGATGATCAGCGATGCTGTCTCTGAGCTAGTAGCACCTACGGCAATAGCGTTAACGGCATCTGAGCCTAACAACACATCATCATTACTAAAAGCATTATCCTTGGATATATAAAACTTGGTGGTAGTTGCAACAGCACCACCAACACCTTGATTTTTGACCTGATAGCTTAGTTGAATAGTGCTACCAACTGATGCTGTACTAGGGGCTGAGGTATTTTGAACTATCAGGTCTGATTTTTGAGTTGGAGTAATGGTGATTACTCCCGCAATACCGTTGTTAGTTTCATTGCTTTCAGCAACATTCCCATCACTATCGGCTATGTATGCTAAGTAATAATTCCCAGGAGTGATGTTACTGCCAAGACTGAGTGTGGTTGACTCGGAACTATAACTACCCGCAGCAATGCCGCTAACGTAGTCATAGCCCAAGTACACATCTTCGTTTCCAATATTTAAATCTTGGGAGAGGTAAAACTTGGTGTTACTAGCAACAGCACTGGCATTGCCTTGGTTTTTGATTTGATAGTTTAGTTGAATGCTACTTCCAGCCGCCGCCGAACTGGAATTTGAGGTATTTTGTACTATCAGGTCTGGTTTAGTAATATTAATTACGTCAGCAACAGCGTTGTTGTTTTCGTTGCTTTCGGCAACATAGTTATAGCCATCGGCTTGATACACCAAATAATAGCTACCTGCGGCGACGCTATTGCCAATGGTGAGTGTGGTTGACTCTGACCTGTAGTAACCAGATAGGATGTTATCAACATAGTCATCGCCTAAAAATATATCTTCACTCCCTAAAGAGAGATCCTTAGACAGATAAAACTTGGTATAGCTATAACCAGCACTGGCATTGCCTTGGTTTTCAATTTCATAGCTCAGTTGAATAGTACTGCCAGCTGCGGCAGAACTGGGAGTTGAAACGGTACGTGCTATTAGGTCTGGCTGAATAGCAGCAGCGATCGCTTGAGTAGCATTCCCATTGCTTTGGCTACTCTTCTTGGCATAATTGTTTTTAACTCCAAAAGGGTCGATTTCTGTAGAAGTATAACTACTGCGATCGCTGGCTCTAAAACTATTTACACCACTCAGACTGAAGCTAGAGTCAGTATTTTGATTATCAAAAATATCAGATTTTTTTGATGATACAAGGCTGGCTTTTACACCAGAATTTTCATTAATTGAGTTACGGTCTTTGGTAAAAAACATTAGTAGTTTCACCTCGTATATTCAAGTAAATTTGCACCAAAAAAAGTACTCAAATCCTTGATATATAAGGGATTGAGCTGGGAGATATTTCTTTGTAAGACAGGTGCTACAAATACACTTAACTATAAAATCACGTAATTAGCAAGTAAGATTACAGTTTTCTGCATATTTAAGAAATTTAAAAGGCGAATGGAGTATAACTCCATTCGCCAAAGACTATATTTAAGCTGCTTTTCAGGGATCAAATAAACACAAGTTAAAAGCTTGTTAAAGCTACTAAATGTTTGCTTGCTGCCGTTGATATAGTGACCAATACAAACCCTTTTGTTGCAATAACTCTGAGTGAGTCCCACGTTCGGCAATCACGCCTTGCTCTAATACCAAAATCAAATCGGCGCGTTTGAGAGGGGCAAAACGGTGAGCAATCAGAAACACAGTACGGTTAGCGGAAACTTTTTGCAAGTTTTGTAGTACTTGTTGTTCAGTTTCACTATCCAAAGCGCTGGTAGCTTCATCCAAAACTAAAATCGGCGCTTGAGAAAGAAATAACCTTGCTAGGGCAATACGTTGTCTTTGTCCGCCAGATAAAGCTGTACCGCGTTCACCCACATTGGTTTCGTAACCGTAGGGTAATTGACTGATGAAGTCGTGTGCTACTGCTAGTCTTGCCGCCTCTACCACTTGTTCTGCGGTAATGTCGGGAGTACCGAGAGTGATATTTTCCAAAATAGAACCGTTGAACAAAAAGTCTTCTTGGAGAACTACACTAACTTGTTGCCGCAGTGACGCTAAATCAGCACTTTTAATATCAAAACCATCAATTAGGATGCGTCCTGATTCAATTTGATAGAGGCGTTGTAATAGCTTAGACAAGGTACTTTTCCCTGAACCACTGCGTCCGACAATGCCAACAAATTGCCCTGGTTCAGCATTGAAAGAGATTCCCCGCAGAATTGCTTCAAAGTTCGGCCGGTAGCGGAAAAATACTTGCTCGAAGGTGACTTGTCCTTTTAGTGGTGGTAAAACTAGACCAGTTCCTAGTTCAGCTTCTGGGGAGACGTTGAGAATATCACCAATGCGATCTACAGAAAGTAGCACTTGTTGGAGGGTCTGCCATAACTGTACTAAGCGCAAAAGTGGGCCCGTGACTCTGCCAGATAGCATTTGAAAGGCAACTAGTTGTCCAATTGTGAGCTTTTGTTCGATGACTAATTTGGCTCCAAACCAGAGAATCAGCATGGTGGAAAAATTAGTGAGGAAGTCACCAATGTTGCTGCTGATATTGGAGGTAGTAGAGGCTTTAAAACCTGTGCGGATGAAGCGAGCAAATAAGCCTTCCCAGCGATCGCGTGCTACTGGTTCTGCTGCATGGGCTTTAACGGAATGAATCCCCGTGATTGTCTCTACTAGAAACGATTGACTATCGGCACTCCGGTTAAAAGTTTCGTTGAGCCAGTTACGCAGAATTGGTGTTGCAACTATCGTCAAAGTCGCAAATAGCGGCAGTACTGCTAAAGCCACAAAGGTGAGTGGGACGTTGTAGTAAAACATCAATGCTAGGTACACCACAGCAAAGATGCTATCCAGAATCACAGTTAATGCTGTACCTGTGAGAAACTGACGAATTTGTTCGAGTTCTTGGACTCGTGCTACTGTGTCTCCGACGCGCCGCGACTCAAAATAAGCCAAAGGCAGGCGCATCAGATGGCGAAATAGCTGTGCTGATAAACTTAAATCCAGACGACGGGCTGTATGGGTAAAGATGAATAGGCGCAGAATGCCAAGTACGGACTCAAATATGGCTACACAAAGAAGTGCGATCGCCATAACATCAAGAGTCGGCAAACTCCCCTGCACCATCACTTTATCAATAACTACTTGCGTAATTAGTGGTGTTGTTAACCCCAAAAGCTGCAAGGTAAAAGATGCTAATAATACTTCTGTTAGTAATCCCTTATACTTCCAAACTGCTGGGGTGAACCAACTGAGATTAAATGTTTCTTGTTTAGATATGAGTTCTACTTGCCACAATTGGCCATCCCACGATGCCTCAACTATGGATTGCGGTAAGCTTTCACAAATGCGATCGGGATTTAGAGGGTTAGCGATAATTAAGCGATCGCCCTTAACTCCATAAGCTACCACCCAGGATGGACTCTGGGGTGAGTCAGAATTCCACAACAGTAAAGCTGGAAATGACAGTTGTCGCAACTCACCCCAACTCACTTGTAACCGCCGCATCACTAACCCTAACTTTTCTCCTGCTTCCACAACCTGTTTTGGGCGTTGTCCTCTGAGTTGACGTTGCACCCATTCCAGTTGCACAGAGTTTTCTAGCTGTTGCGCCACCATTGTTAAACAAGCAGCCGCAGTGTTCCAGCTAGCAACAAATGGATAATTTGAGATGATTAAATTCGCGGCTGGGAGTCGTTTTTGGGGCTGGAGGCTATGAGGGCTGGAAGTCCCATCTGAGACTGATCTTACTGAAGGAGTGGAAGAGAAGGAAAATGTCTCTCTTTCTCCCTCCATATCCACTGGTAAGACTTGCCAAAATTCCTGAATTTGTGGGTTAGAAAATTCTGTCCACAGGGCTGTATCCCAACACACTACTACTACTTCTTTGCTAGCAGCTACAGCTTTAAAATCCGCAGACAGCTTTTGTAAATCACCAAACCAATCCCCCACATCCAGGGCTGCCAAAGGTTTGCCAACTCCCTCTTCTCGTAAGCGAACTTTTCCAGCCACAATTAAGAATTGGTAACGACCGACATCGTTAGACCAAATTTTTTCTCCCAAACGATACTGACGAGTTTGACACTCATTTTCCAATTGGGATTGTTGTTCGGGAGTCAGCCAGCATAGCGGAGGCTGATTCCAAGGCAAAGAAGCTAGCACTTTTAATCGTAAAGATTCATTATCCAGAATTGTTAACTCACTTGTAGCTTGACTGTCAGTTTTTGAATTTTCTCTGCTAGCCATTTCTCAAATAACTCATTTTGTAGTGCTTGCTTGAGTTGAGTATCTTCTAAAGACGCTGGCAGAAATTGTTCTACTCGAAACAAACCATAAGGTCCTTCTCCTTGGGGAGAGTCTTTGCCAACGATTTCTATTGGTCCTATTAATTGTCCAGGACTTGCCACATCAATAGCTGCCCGTAATATATCCGGCATACTTCCTCGGCTGACTATTCCCATCATGCCGTTGACAATTCGGTCATCTGAAAGTGAATACTCTTTAGCTAGTTGCTCAAAACTACCTCCTTCTTCAATTTGGGTTTGTAGTTCGTCTGCCAATTCTCGATTATTAACAACTATCCGAGAAAGTACCACCCGATCCAAAAAGATTTTCCGTTCAATAAAATATTCTTGGATTTTTGCTTCCGTGACTACAGCTTTCAGTTTTTCTAACTTGTAACCAAAAGTAACTGATGTATGAAATGCGGCGTAATCTGTGTTATTGCTCTTTAACCATTCTTGAAAACTTTGGGGGTCAGTCAGTTGATTTTTCAGTCTAAAGTCAATAATGGATTGTTCGGTTATTGCTGTACCAATTTCAATATCGTCTCGTGTTCGGATTTCTTGCTCAATTACGTGCTGACGGAGAATATCCCCAATGAACTGCCCCAATTTTCCAGAGGCTTGCAGGTACTTTACAGCTTCCTCAATAGAAATTATTTGGTCATTAATTGTCAAAAATGATAAAGATTCCATGAATTAATTATGTGAAAATGGTTAAACACTTATAGGACTTTTAAATTAAATCATATAGAGATCATCTGGTCGTTGATAAATAAAAATCATAAAGATTCCATGAACTAATTACATCTAAACGGTCAAAAAATTATATAGCTACTCAATACAATAATTTTCCATGATTATGTTTACAGTCTAGCGGGGACAAAACAGGATTGAAAATTTCAGAGGTAGTGCAGTAGTAAAGCAGATTGCTTATTTTCTACCACTGTCCTTCATGATTATTGAGTATTGAGTGCTGTTAGCAGTAGCGGGGCCTTTAGACCGTTCTTAGTGCTGAGTGGAGAATCTCACTTCTTTACTCAGAACTCACAGAAGAGGAACCGTTTTACCCAATGCTCAATGCCCAATTCCCAATGCTCAATCTACTTAATGATATTTACCCATGTCCAGGAAAGTAGCACAGCCGCGATCGCACCCATTAATGTATTAAAAATATTTACTACCTCATTGGTCAGCCAGGTATACTTAGATTGCAGTGTTGCCCCAATCACACTTTCTATATTAGTGGCAATAAATGCGGCCAGTACACACCAAGCGACTCCTAATAGATCGATTAAACCAACTCCCCAACCAACAAATGCGATCGCTACAGAAGCCACGATACCTGCTAAAGTTCCCTCCAAGCTTACAGCTCCTTCTGTACCACGAGGCACTGGTTTGAGTGTGGTAATTAGAAAGGTGCTTTTACCATACGCTTTACCAACTTCACTTGCAGTAGTGTCAGCCAGTTTGGTACTGAAACTCGCTACATAGCCTAGTAATAATAGGGACTGGAAACTTGTACTGAGCGCAGCCGAAGTATTGGGAACTAAAGACTTGTACTGAGCAAAATCGAAGTATTGGGGACTAGGTACAAGAAATCCCGAATTTATTATCCCTACTCCCAAGGCACACAGCGCCCCGGTCAAAGCTGAACCCCAGACATTCTCCGGGCCCCTAGCCCCAGAACGCTTTTCGGCAATTCCTTGAGCCTCTTTCTGCGCCATCCCGATGCGGGTAACACCAGAACCAACCAGAAAATAAAACATTACTACTGTATATCCTTGCCAGCCTAGAGTTACCCAAATTAGGATAGCCAGAAACCACGCATGAAATGATCCAGCAGGCGTAAGTAGCTTTTTCGGAGCAATCCAAGCTAAACCCAATAGAATTGTGTTTAATACTACTGCCACCAACCAGGGATTAGCAGAATCAATTAAGGATGACATCAGCAATTAATCATGAGTAATTTTGTCTTAACATGAACAGAATAACGGATTTGTCATGCTTAGTGCTTAGTTCCTGAAACCTCTCCAGTTAAAGTAATATGTTTGTATTGTTAACTAAATTGCATCCGATCGCTCTCAAAGCTGAGTGTAAAACTACAAACAACGTTTTACATATACACTGCAATATTTATTAAAGTAGGTAGATTAAACAAAATGCAAAAATTTTGTTTAGTTGGGTAGACTCTTCTAGTAACTGATCCAAAGCACTTTATTATGGTGCGTAAAGTTCTCAATACACCATCTATCATAAAGTTGTCAGCTCTGAAATCTAAGTTACTGAGTGTCTTGCCTAGGCAAACATAAATTAGTATACCTGCACAAGAGAAAGTAGTCACCTAAAGAATTAAGTGTAAATTATGTAAATGTAGGGCGAAGTCCTTAGCCCAAGGTGCAGTGACTCAAGTTGTACTCAGTCCCTAGTTTTAGTTATAAGGATCAAGGATATAAATTATTGTCAGCTAAAACTGTGTTCAAGTTGACGACAATCAAAACTTAACAGAATAAATTGTAGATAGTATTAACTATTAATATTTTTCCCAGAAGCTATGAGCCAAACTTTATTCCATCTTGCTTTCCCTGTGACTGACATTGCCCAAACAAAAGCATATTACGTGGATGGCTTGGGCTGCATTCCTGGTCGTGAAAACCATCACGCGCTGATTCTAAATCTCTATGGTCATCAACTAGTGGCTCACGTAACAAAAGAACCCTTGATACCGCAACACACTATATATCCCAGACACTTTGGGCTAATTTTTACCCAAGAACGTGACTGGCAAGACTTACTAGAAAGGGCACAACAACAACAGCTACTTTTTCGTGAAGAAACCAAAAATCGCTTTGTCGGTTCTCCTCTTGAACATCGTACTTTCTTTCTAGAAGATCCTTTTTATAACCTTATGGAATTCAAGTATTATCGTCACCCAGAGGCGATTTTTGGAAGTTACGAACATACGCAAATTGGGGATAGGACTTAAGTAATTCGTAGTTAAAGATGAATAGATTCAGGGTGTTAAGTATCTTGGCTACTAACTGGATGCTTTTTTGAGGAAGGGCAGCTTAATAGGCTTTGTTAAAGCTGCTTTGACTGCTGCTAAACTCCTTGGGTCTGTTAGCATCCAAGGGTGTAGGGCAACTGGTACTATTACTTGGCTTCCTACGGGCATTTGTGAACTATTCGCTGGGACAATCATCAAATCATAAGGTGTCCAGATCGAAGTAAAATCTAATTGCTCCAATATTACAGCATCAGAATTTAAATCCTTGAGAAAAATGCTGTCGGGGCGCATTTGTACACAACCAGGACGCTGGGAACCATAAGCAACCACAGTTCCATGATGGGGTGAAGAGATCGTTATAAATCTCTGAATGCGATTAATTCCTCCCAGTCGCTGGATATAGTAACGGCTGACAATTCCTCCCATGCTAAAGCCTATTAAATCTAGCTCTTGTTCTGGTGCAAAGGTGTCTGTAACATAATCGGCTACCTGTTTTGCCAATTCATCAAGGCCCACATCACCATTATTAGGAACCAGATCCAAAGAATATACAGACCACCCCTGTAATCCTAAGTAACCTGCCATTTTATGAAAAACCGCCCCCCTATCGTCAATGCCGTGTACCAATAGCACAGCATTGCGCTGCTGATTTTCAGTACTCATCTCTCAAATCTGTCTGAATGAAGTCTGTACAAAATGTAACTGAGTGCTGTTGCTATCTGCGAACAATCTATGACACTCCTCCCACTGGTTAAAAGTAAACCGCTTTCTTTCAATCAATAATTTTCAAACGAAGAAATGTTAATTTTTATAAAGCTTGCTTTCAGAATCTTGCCCTTAGTTACAGTAAAATTTAATAATTAGTTCTCGGTGTATAAAGGTCGCAAGTGCTTGCATAAAGAACATTTGCCCTATAGTTTTACTACAATGTTGATTAAGCACAAATCTATAAGGGTTGTCATCAGAACAAGTTGACACCAAAGCAGAAAATGTTACATTTTTTCGTAATTTTTAACAATTACGGTCGAGTTCCAAATATAAAAGGCAGGAGTAATTGTAATGGATTTTATCAAAAAGTTAATTTCAGGGATTCTCGGTTTCGTGACTGGGATTCTTGGTTTCGTGACTGGGTTGTTACCTGGTAAAAAACAAAGCAATGGTTACTTTTTAGAACTGGACGAAGCAACCAGTCAATCGAAACCAGCAGCATCAAACGGTAAGAAGGCTGCGGCACCAGCAGTATCTCCGGCAGCAAAAAGCCCTGAACCTGAGACTGCTAAAGCAACCACAACTGCGACAAAGACCAAAGTAGAAGCCTCTCAGAATGGTAAAGCTGTCAAAGCTGAACCCGCTAAAGCAGCCGCCACCGCTAGCCCAAAAACACCTGCTGAAACCACCTTTGCACCAAAATATCTTGCTCCTTCGACTACTAGCTCTAATGGTCGTCGTCGTCCAGGTGCGAATATGAGTGCTTACCTAGACATGGCACGTCAGGTTAAAACACCTAACACGTCTAACAATTGATAGAGAGGCGAAATAGCCCGTATCTACAAGTTAAATGTGAATCCGCAAGGTTAAGATAGCTTTGCCAGTTGTAGATGGAGGAACTCTCCAAACTAGGAGCGATCGCTTAATTTCCTCCACTACAACTTCATCTTTTAAGGTAGAGGTTTTTTCATCCAAAACTACTCGTCCTGAGATTCTGGCATTTTGTCAGATTTTACCAATTGTTTGGTCTTGTAGGTTGATGATAAATGTTTTTAACTGGATTTTTGTTGATCTCCAAAATTTAAAAACCTGGCGATTGTAAATCAATACGCTTGGGTTAAGCGCTACTTGTACAAAATCGTGGGTTTTGAGACGCGATAAATCGCCGTCTCTACAAGTGTTTTGGTCTTATCTGAACTGTATTGGATTATAAATAAGCCAGGTCTACAATTTACAGCAGTTTTCATGTATTTGAACCAAACTTGTCATATAGGCGCAAGGCCTTGCGCCCCTACGGCATGGTCTAGTTACCTAAAAATAGCTGTAAACTAAAATTCTGCACTTTGTGGTGTACGCGGAAAAGGAATCACATCGCGGATATTTCCCATACCCGTCATAAATTGCACGAGTCGTTCAAAACCCAGTCCGAAACCAGCGTGGGGAACAGTACCATAACGACGTAAATCAAGATACCACCACAATTCTTCTGGCTTTAATCCTTGCGCTAACACGCGGCGTTCTAAAACTTCTAGGCGTTCTTCACGCTGGGAACCACCTACAATCTCGCCAATTTTGGGTGCGAGAATATCCATTGCGCGGACGGTTTTTTCATCGTCGTTTAAACGCATATAAAATGCTTTGATTTGCGCTGGATAATCCGTGACAATTACTGGCTTTTTAAACTGTTGTTCAGCTAGGTAGCGTTCGTGTTCTGATTGTAAATCTAAACCCCAACTCACAGGATATTCAAATTTAACATCAGCTTTTTCTAAAACTTTGATGGCTTCTGTATAAGTTAAGCGTTCAAACTGATTATTAATAATATTTTCGGCTGTCGCCAACACAGATTTATCAATGCGTTCATTGAAAAATTCCATATCTTCTGGGCAAGTTTCCAACACATATTTAAAAATGTGTTTGAGAAATGCCTCAGCTAAATCCATATCGCCTTCTAGATCGCAAAAAGCCATTTCTGGCTCAACCATCCAAAATTCTGCTAGGTGGCGGGAGGTGTTGGAATTTTCTGCACGGAAGGTAGGGCCAAAGGTGTAGACGTTAGAAAACGCCATTGCCATGACTTCCGCTTCCAACTGGCCGCTAACTGTTAAATATGTGGGTTTCGCAAAAAAGTCTTGACTGTAATCTACTGCTTGGTTTTCTGTGCGGGGAATATTCTTTAAATCTAAACTGGTAACGCTAAACAGTTCACCTGCACCTTCGCAGTCACTAGCAGTGATGATGGGTGTGTGTACCCACAAAAAGCCTCTTTGTTGGAAAAATTGGTGAATTGCTGTCGAACAAGCATTTCTGACGCGGAAAACTGCACCAAAAGAATTAGTACGCGATCGCAAATGTCCAATGGTTCGCAGAAACTCAAAGGAATGGCGTTTCTTTTGCAGGGGATACGTATCGGGATCAGCTTCGCCGTAAACTTTCACGGACTCGGCTTTCAACTCAATCCTTTGTCCTTTACCAAGAGAAGCCACTAGTACCCCTGTAGCCTCAACAGCAGCACCTGTATTCAGTTTTTTCAATATAGCTTCGTAATCTGGCAAATCCTGATTGATGACGACTTGCAAATTAGCTAGTGATGAGCCGTCATTGACTTCAATAAAAGCAAACCCTTTAGACTCGCGCTTCGTCCGCACCCAGCCTTGAACTTGGAGGGACTCATCAGGTTGGCCACTTCGCAATATTTCTGCAATCCGTCGATTTACCATATTTACCCAGCATAAGACTTTAATATCCAGCCTATGATAACGCCCATTCCACCAAAGCGGACGACTTGCCAGAAAGGTTTTTTGAGGCTACGCCAAGAAAATAACTGGCTTTCTAAGTTTAGTTCTAGCCTTTCCAACTGCTGTTGAATGTGCCGTAACTCTGCTTTGATTTCTGGTGTCTGAGATTTATTGTGCTTTAGTTGATCGCGATGCTGTTGCCATTGTGCCTGTTGTTGGCGATCGCGTTGCACTTGATCGTAACGTTCTCTTAAGGATAGGAGCGATCGCTCTACTTCCTCTAGTTCTTGTTCAAAATCTGGTTCGGGATTTTCTGCTGTCGGCTGTGATTGTTTTGGCGGCTTCATTTACAAGTAGTAAAGTAGAAGTAAATGCAAATGTGCCAATAGTTATGTCCCAATCTACCCAGCTGCCGAAAACCAGTCAACTGAATGAACTTAGTACTCTGGAACTAGCTCAAGCCCTCATGGAAAGACTGAGCATTTCCCCTAACGATTGGCATCGCCTCAAGTCTAACCGCAATTCCCGCGCTAATGAACAAGTGGCAGCAGCAATTGTGTATCTTTTAAAGAATCAGCCACAAGAAGCTCAAGCTAGATTAGAACAGGCAATTGGTTGGTTAGATCGCTCCATTTCCGCGCCTCCCTGTCCAACTCACGGCAAGTAGGGAATGGGGAATGGGGAATGGGGAATAATAATCAATCAAATAATAACTTTCCCCATTTCCTACTCACAATTTTCCACTCCCTCATAGGAAGTAAAGAATAGGAATAGTTAGTAAAAAACAATCAGTTAATAACTTTTCCCACTTCCCTTTTAGCGTCGCAGAGATAATCCCCGGCGAGTTTCCATTTGTTTACAAAGCCTTAATTCTGTGCCTTTGCGGTTCCACTCTACCTGATCAAAAATTTGGTGGAGAAGACATAAACCACGACCACTTTCTGATTCATCTGGTGGTAAATAGTCTGTTGGCTCTTCTTCAATAGTAGATGAAGGAGTAAAGCCACTACCCTGGTCTGATATTATCCACCAATATTGATTATCAATTAAGGAAAAACGGACTACAACTGTTTTACTTGGGTCAAGATTATTGCCATGTTTAGCTGCATTTACTAGGGCTTCTTGAAGTCCTAACCGCAGTTCTGCTTGTAATTTGGCTGGAATTTCTGCCAACAGTAAATCTAAGATTGGACAAAGGTAGAGGGTTGAGGCAAAACTAATAGTGCCCCAATAACGTGCAACTGGACGGAGTGAAATTGTAATCACAAGAGAAACCCCATAGCTTTCAGTTAGCTAGACATCAGTTTGCTATTACAGGCACCCTGATAAAACTTGAGGTGGTCATGCTGCCTTCAAACTTGCGTCTTTAAAACTAAATTTTGAAAATGCTAGGGAGCATTAGCCCTATAGTATGAGTTGAGATTGTTTGGATATATAACGGCTGCAATAGTTTTGATAATGATGTTAGCAACTTAAAAAGATGCTAGTAATTTGACAGAGTATTGTGATACTCTAGTTGATTGCCGATTTGTCATTTACACAATCCAATTCATATTTCTAAGAACCTATGCAACTTGAATTTATTTAAACAAAAAAGAATTTTTATTTTCAGCTTAATTCAATTTTAGCATCTTTAGTATGCACTAGACTAAAATTTTCAAATTTCAGTTTTTTTAAAGGAATTACTATCCTTGTGCAAATCTGATAGCACAAGAAAGGCGGCAGCTTCAACATGAGCAGTTTGAGGAAAAAAATCAGCAGGTTGTACCCGTGTGATGGTATATTGTCCGTCTTGACAAAGTAATTTCAGGTCACGGGCGAGGGTAGCTACTTTACAGCTGACGTAAACTATCCGAGATGGTTTCAGTTGCCGTAAAGTGTCTATGACAGCGCGATCGCATCCCTTACGTGGCGGATCGAGTATTACTACTTCTGGTATTGTGCCCATTTTGGGAAGTAATTTCTCTACTGCCCCGACTTGGAATGTCACATTATCAATTCCGTTACGGTGGGCATTCAAAATAGCTTGTTCTACTGCTGCTGGTTGCACTTCTAATCCTGTAGCAATACGAACTTTTTTGGCGAGAGGTAAAGTTAAAGTTCCAATACCACAGTAGGCATCAACTAGCAACTCATGCCCTTGAAGATTAAGTTCTGATTGAATTACCTGCAATAGTGCCTCTGCTGTTTCTGTATACACTTGGAAAAATGTATCTGGGCGTACTTGAAATTCCAGTCCAGCAAAATTTTCACGCAGGTGGGGGACTCCAGCGATGCAACGAGTTTCTGATCCGAATATAGCATTTGTGTGATCGCCATTGCGATTGAGCGACACTCCCACTAACTGCGGATAACGCTTTAACCATTCCTGGGCTTGGGTTTCAATTCCTGATAAATTCCAGTCTTTTACGACCAAAGTCAACAACATTTCTCCAGTGTGTCGGCCAATGCGTAAACCCAGATGGCGAATTTTTCCCTGATGACGCTGTTCGTCATAAATTTGCCAACCTTGTCGTTGAATATCTTGCTTAACTTCGGCAAGTAAGGGATTTAATCGCGCATCTTGAACTGGACATTGATTTAAATTAATTAATTGGTGACTACCTTTTTGGTAGTAACCAGCTTGTACCTGTCCTGTTGCCGATATGCCCAAAGGATATGTAGATTTATTACGATAGCCTAAAGCAGAAGGGGCGGCGAGTACCGGATTTACCGGTGGTTGGACAAAACCGCCAATGCGTTCTAAAGCTTGGATAACTTGATTTTGCTTGGCTACTAGCTGGTAGTCATAATTAACATGCTGCCACTGGCAACCACCGCATTTATCCGCCACAATACAATTGGGTCGGATACGGTGGGGAGATGGCTCTAATAGCTCCTGAAGCTTCCCGTGGGCGTATTTTGGTTTAACATGAACCAAGCGAATAATGGCGCGATCGCCCGGTACAGTATCTGGGACAAACACTACACGCTCATCAGCGCGTCCCACCCCATCACCTGTATCACTCAGGTTAGCGATCGTCACTTCAATTAATTCACCCTGTTGCCAAATTATTTTAGTCATTTGTCATTTGTCATTAGTCATTTGTTATTGGGCATGAGGCATTGGGCAAAACAGTTCCGTTAGCGATAGCGGGGCGTTTAGCCCGTGCTGTTAGCGGATAGCTAAGGTTTAGCCCGTGAAGAGTTAGGAGTTACGAATTCTCCCCCTGCTCCCCCTGTCTCCCC